>CAMVFC010000027.1 GCA_947166655.1 uncultured Prevotellaceae bacterium | reverse complement strand
TCGAAGCCGAGGGTGAAGCGCATGGTCTGGTCGAGGGGGTTGGTCTGTGCAGTGGAGATGACGTAAGAGGCATCGAGAGAGAAAACACTCATCTTGAAGCCTGCACCGACGGTGAGGTACTTGCGGTTACCCTTGTTGGCGGCCTCGTCGTGGTAACCAGCGCGTAGGAAGAAGCGGTCGTTGTAGCTATACTCGGCACCGACGCTGAGCTGCACCTCCTCCAACTCCTCCTTGAAGCCGTTGGGGGCGTCGTGGAAGCTCTTGAAGATGCCGGCGATGGGTGAGACGTCGTAGTACTCGCGCTGCACGCGGCTGGTGTAGTCGTTGGGCGACTCGCCGCTCTCCTGCTGAGGATAGGTGGGAACGAGCATCTTGTTGGCATCGACAGCGAGGCTGAGGCGGTTATAATCGTCGAAGGGAATGGTGAGGTTCAGACCCAGTCGCAGGTTCGTGGGAATGAATTCAGCATTGTCGTCGCCGCCATAGCTGATCTTCGAGCCGATATTGGAGATGTTGAGACCGAAGCCAAGGCCGCACTCGCGGTTGGCCAGCATGACGTAGTTGTTGTAGTACATGGCGATGTCGGCAGCAAAAGCCTTGCCGGGCGAGCTCTCGTCCTCGTAGTTATATGTAATATCGGAGTAGATGAACCGCAATCCGACGGCCATGGAGAAGGTCTCAGAGAGCATTCGCGAGTAGGCGGCATCGAAGGCGAACTCATAAGGATTAATGGTCATGCCCTCTGCAGCACCTCCGCTACCGTCTTCGAGCGACACCTCGCCGAGGGAGAAATAGCGGAGCGAGGCGCTGATGGCCGAATAGTCTCCGATGCGATAGAAGCCTGCCACGTTGGCCAGGTCGATGTCGTTGACGAGTTTACGCAGCCAGGGCGTGTAGCTGACGGCAACGCCGGCCCGCCCGACACAGAAGGGATACTTGGCAGGGTTCCAGTACTGCGAGTTGACGTCGGCTTCGGTGGCTGCACCCACATCGCCCATACCGCCGCCACGTGCATCGGGGGCGATGGACATCGAGGTGACACTGGTGGTCACGGGGTTGAACATGTTGTCTTTGTCCTGCGCCAGCACAGGGGCTGTGGCGAAGGCCAGGGAGAGGAGTGCCAGGAAGGCTCGACGTGGAGCCGTATGGGGATGTTTAGTCATATCTGATGATGGCAGTGACGAGTGAAACGGTGAACTTTTGGAGCAGCGAGAGCAATCAAGCACGCTTGGACTGCCGTGGCGTGACAAAAGTCAGCGAAACTAAAAGTGAGAAATAAGAAATGCCCCTTGCCGGCTGTATTCCCCACTGGGCACCAGCGCTCCCCTCCCAGACGGGAGGAGTCGGGATGGGGCTTTTCTTTATAAAGAACGCAAAAGAGGGGGTGTTTATTGTCTTCGGTTAACAATAATCTTCTTGCTCTTGCTGACTTCTTCTCCATCGTCACAGCTGACACGGACGCGATAGAGGTAAACTCCGCTGCCAAGGGGGAAGCCGCTGCCCGTGGTGAGGTTCCAAGGTACGGCATACACGCCGGTGGAGCTGCTGCCCTGCTCGGAGTGGTTCCAGAGGAGGCGTCCGGTGAAGTCGAAGACCTCGACAGTGAAGGTGCAGAGAGCCCCCGGGCGGTTGATCGTGACGAGGAAGGTGGTGCCGCTCGTGGCAGGACTGTTCGTGGCGTGCAGGTCGACGATGCCTACGCCGTAGTTGGGGTCGACACGGAAGCGCATCGTATAGGAACTGGGATTGTTCAGCATGTCCCATGCACGGAAGGTCAGACGATGGTCACCCTCAGTGAGCGCAGGGATGGAGAAGGCCACGGTGCCGCGACTGTAGTCGCCGAACTCGCCCACAAAGTAGTCGTTCAGCGTATAGGTGGTGGCGGCATTGTTGTCGATAATCAGTTCCAGGTCGTGACCGATGCCGTTGCCAGAGGTGTTGATGCCGCTGGGGTCTTCGAGTTGTGCCACGAAATAAGGTGTGGTACTGACGGTGCCGCCGTCCTCGAAGCCTTCTTTCTCCAGATAAGCCACGATGGACGGTCCTTCCGTGTCAACGAGTTCGGTGCTCTCGCCGAGGCGGAAGCGCTCGCTGTAGCCGTTGGCCTCGGTGAGGCTGTCGGTGCTGATGGCATAGAAGAGCATCCTTCCGTTGTCCTCGCTGTAGTTGATATCGAGAGGGATGGGGCAGGTCATGACGAAACGTCCGGCACGCACGCTGTCCTTCCCGTTATAGAGAATCTTGTCGTAAACCTGATAGACGAAGAGCGTATCGCTTTTGCCGTCGTTGTTGAGGCAGGTGACGGTGTTCTGGCTGTCGTAGAGACGCAGGTTCAGTGTGCCTTCGAAGCCGTCTACAGCAGCGCCTTCAGCATCGACGATGTGCCCCTCGATGCGGGCCTGCGAGCCTGCAGGCAGCGTGAAGTCAGCGGGCAGGGACTCTACGGGCGTGTCGTTGATGGCATCGAGAACCACGCGGTGGCTCATGCCGCCGATGACGAGTGCCGGGTCGCCCAGGAGAGCGAAGTGGAGGTTGTTGACCGATCCGCCATTGGCGGTCTTGCTGATGCGCAAGGCATCACCGAGGCGGTTGGGACGGCCATCGGCATCGGTGTCGAAGAGCGCGCGGCAGAAGATCTGGTTCAGCGGACGGTTCTGCTCGGCATAGACGGTGCGGGAGGTGCCTACGAAGGCCACGGCAGCGCCATTCTCGTTGAGGATGGCCGTCTCGCCGATGTTGTTCACCTGCCCGTCGAATGGCATCACATCGCAGGCGGCGGTGAACCACAGCGGCACGCGGGAGGAAGTGAAGTTAGCAAAGTCCTCGATGCGTAACACCTGCTCGTGGGATATGGTATAGGTGGAGGCGTGGCCCGTATAGTTCATCATCAGGGCGCCTTCTTCCATTTGGTTGAGGATGGCCTGTCGCACCTGCGAATAGCGATGTCCGGAGGACGTGCTCTCGCGGGCATAGGCATCCCACATCACCTTACGGACTTCCATCTCGGGATGCTCGGCAGCCACCTGCTCAGCGACTTCATCGGCATAGTCCAGATGCTTGTTCTTGTCGCCATCGTCGCCCATGAAGACGAGGACATTCTTCCATGCGCCTGCGTGGGCGGAATGCATATATTGAATCGTCTTGTTGACCAGTGCCTCGGCTTCAGCTTCAGTACGGACGGGGAAACGCCCGACGCCCAGGTCGGGCTTATCCTTCGTCAGCGACCGTCCTTCGCCGTCGTCCAACAGGCCGAAGTAGTCCTCCATGACGTAGCAATAGATGTCGCTATAGGAATTCTCGCTCTCGAAACAGAGCAGGAAGTCATCGGGCTTGTAGCCTCGCCAGGCCACCGTGAGCATACGGTTGTCCCACGCACAGTCACCGAAGAGCAAGAGATAGCGGGGACGGTCGGCATCGGTCTGCGCACGGTCGTAGAGCATCTTGAGGAAACGTCGATAGGCAGTGGCATCAGGGGTTCCACTGGAGAACTCGTTGTAGATCTGGTCGGCACGGAACACGCCAACGCGCATACCTTCGAGGGCACGATGGGCCTCGGCCAGGCGCTGGGCCTGGGCTGCGAAGAGCCCACTGGCAGGGGTGATGATGACGTAGTCGAGCGCCTCGGTGGCGTGCAGGTTCTGGTTGTCGATCTTGCCGGCCAGTGTGGGCGCAGGAAGTTCGGAGAGGCGAGCGGCATCGAAGGCCACATACTGATGCGAGGCACCGTCGGCCTGGACGAACACCTGATAGATGAGATGGCGCACGCCGGAGGCATCGACGCTGTCGGTCTTGGTGCCAGCCAATGCCACAGCGGGCGAACCTGGTTCGGCCAAGCGCCAGACTGCGGGCGACTGTCCTTCCTCATACTCCAGACGGAAGCGCTCGACACCCGACCGGGCACGATGGGCGAACTGTAAGAGTGGCTTGGCCGCACTGAGACGCATCTTGCCGACATAGGACAATGTCAGATAGTCCAGACGGGCATAGCGACCACGGGGAGTGGTGATGCCCACTGTATTGTCCTCAACAGGAGCGCCGACGGAGTAGGACGCGACTTCCTCGGCTGCATAGACATACTCTGCCAGGCCAGAGACGGCAAAGGGGGGCAGTTCGTTACCATTGAACGTCGGACTCACCTCCATCTCGTTAAGGTTGGAACCCGTAAAAGCAATCGTCAGCTTCGCTGCTTCACCATCGGCAGCGTAGGTGGGCAGAGAGAGTGTGTAGGAACGGCTGTTGCCTGAATTGTAATTGTAATTCTCAAAAAGCTTGCGTCCGCCGCTGAACCATGCAAATTCCTCTGGATTGTAGGCGGTATGGGCCGCAAAAGTGTCGGTCGAAGGAACAGCAGAAGCACTCTCCACGGCAGGAGCACTCTCCTCCCCTATCGTCGTAGCCGGCGTTGACGTCTCCGTCACAAAATAAGCAGCAGCATTGGCATAATGGTTGA
This sequence comes from uncultured Prevotellaceae bacterium, assembly GCA_947166655.1. Lineage (GTDB taxonomy): Bacteria > Bacteroidota > Bacteroidia > Bacteroidales > Bacteroidaceae > Physcousia. The sequence goes on along the minus strand of CAMVFC010000027.1, from coordinate 28,964 downwards.
CGACAAGCGTATCTGACTGCCAATGTTCCAGGCCGTAGGCATGGAACAGATAGCCATCCTCATAAGGCATCAGTGCCACTTCCTCCAGGTCGTCCCAGTCGGTATCGGCACGCAAGACGACATCCTGAAGATGGCCGCCATAGCCGTAGACATGGACGTTGGCCGGATTGGAAAAGCCCATGCTGCGAAGGGCATTGTTGGTCAGGCGATAGAGACCATCGGAGGTCACAGTAATCTTATACCACTGGCCGGAAGAGAGGACGCTGTTAGCTGCATAGCGTTCGCCCTCGGCACGGGCGGCCCGCACACGGGAAGGACGAGAAGCAGCGGCCAGCACGGGCTGGATCTCAATCTTGCCACTGAGCAGCTTCTGCAACTTCCCTTGGCGTCGCACGATGGGCACGAACGAGATATCGAGCAGTCCACGACCGCGACTGATACCCACATGCGTGTGAATCGCCAGCGTATCGGCAATCTGGGCATCACTGCGTTCCACCACAGCTATTTCCTTGGGTGTCAGCGGTGCCCATTCCGGATAAAGGACACGCACACGATAGTCATAGTGGCGATAGTCCGTTTCCAGCGGAACGACTTCGGTGTAGACTGGTACAATGCTATCAATACGCAACTCCGCCCAGTCCAACTGGGTGAAGTTGTTTTGCGCCTGCATGCAAGCGGGCAAGCAGAGGAGGATGAATAAGAGTCGTTTCACTTGACGTTGAATTCCAATAGTTTATTGTCCTGCAGCCACCCTTCCAGGTGGTCGTCGACATGGACCGGCCCGATGCCGGCAGGAGTACCTGTGAAGATGAGATCGCCCATCTTGAGCGTAAAATAGCGGCTGATGGTGGCGACCAGGGAGTCTACCGTGTGAATCATATCAGCCGTGTGACCGCGCTGCACCGTCTGCCCGTTGATGTCCAGATGGAAATGCAGGTCCTGGATATCGGCGCCGAGTGACTCCTTGGGCACGAACTGTCCGACGACAGCACTTCCGTCAAAGCCCTTGCAGAGGTCCCAGGGCAAGCCTTTGCGCCGAAGGTCCTCTTGAAGATCACGGGCAGTGAAATCGATGCCCACGGTGACAGCATCGTAGTACCGATGCGCAAAGCGCGGCGATATGCTACGTCCCAAGCGGCAAATGCGCACTACAAGTTCCGTCTCATAATCACAGCGCTCTGTGAAATCAGGAATGAAGAAGGGACGTCCACCCGTGAGCAAGGCGGAGTCTGCCTTCGTAAAGATGACAGGCTCCTCCTTTATAGATAACGTATGATGAAGCTCTTTATTGTGCTCCTCATAGTTCATTCCTATTCCAAAAATCTTCATGCTTCAAAGATTCCGCCCGTGGCAGTTCTTGAATTTCTTGCCACTGCCGCAGGGACACGGGTCGTTGCGTCCGGGAAGTTTCTCCGCAGTAAAGGGAGTGCGTTGCTGTTGCTCGCGAGTGTCGTGGGCTGCGGCGGCACGCTGGGCCGGGTCGTTCAGGTCGGCAGGTGCACCGCCGGCATATTCGGGACGCCCGTAGGCAGGTGCCTCGGTTGTGCGGCTGGCAGTATATTGTGCACGTTGGGCCGCTGCGGCACGAGCCTGACGCTGGGCCTCGTAGGCGGCACGTTGCTGAGCGGCATCATCGGGAGCCTGCACCTGCTGCTCGGGCACCTGTCCACGCATCAGGATACTAATAGTCTGGTTGTTAATCTTGTTGACCATCTTATCGAAGAGCTGAACGCTCTCGAGCTTGAAGATGAGCAACGGGTCTTTCTGTTCGTAACTGGCATTCTGCACGCTATGCTTCAGTTCATCCAGCTCGCGGAGATTCTCCTTCCAAGCCTCGTCGATGACATGCAGCATAATGGCCTTCTCGAAAGCTGTGACGATGGCACGGCCTTCGCTGTCGCAAGTCTGCTGCAACGAGACACCGCCGATATTGTACACACGGCGGCCGTCCAGAATAGGCACCATGACAGGACGGTCTTTCCACTCCTGACCGTTGGGACCATCATAAATGGGCTTGAAGACCTTGTATGCCTCGGAGGCTATCAGCGAGGTCTTCTGCTGGAAACGAGCAAGGACAGCCTGATAAGCTTTCTCCTCGACATCAATGCTCTTCATCTCAACCAGTTCATGCTCAGTGAAGGGCACCTCCATGGCAAAAAGCTCGATGAACTGATGCTTCATCTGGTCGTGAGTAGCACTGTTCTCGATGATGGAGCAGACGCGGTCATAGAGCATATCGGCAATATCCATTCCGAGACGCTCGCCCATCAGCGCATGACGACGCTTCTCGTAGACGACAGTACGCTGCTTGTTCATCACGTCGTCGTACTCGAGCAGACGCTTACGGACACCAAAGTGGTTCTCCTCGACCTTCTTCTGCGCGCGCTCGATACTATTATTAATCATGGGATGCTCTATCATCTCCCCGTCTTCGAAGCCGAGACGGTCCATGACCTTCGCGATACGTTCGGAGGCAAACAGACGCATGAGCTTGTCCTCCAACGATACAAAGAAGACAGAGCTACCAGGGTCGCCCTGACGACCGGAACGTCCACGCAACTGACGGTCGACGCGACGGCTCTCATGGCGCTCGGTACCAATAATGGCCAAGCCGCCTGCCGCCTTGACCTCGGGCGAGAGCTTGATGTCCGTACCACGACCGGCCATGTTCGTCGCGATGGTCACGGCTCCCAAGCCATTGGTGGACTGACCTGCCAGCGCCACGATATCAGCTTCCTTCTGGTGCAACTTGGCGTTGAGGACCTGATGGGGAATCTTGCGGAGCGACAGCATCTTGGAAAGGAGTTCGGATATCTCGACAGAGGTCGTACCAACCAGCGTCGGACGGCCACTGTTGCGCATCTTCTCGATCTCGGCAATCACTGCATTATATTTCTCGCGTTGGGTCTTATAGACACGGTCGTTCATATCGTTGCGGATGACAGGACGGTTCGTGGGTATCTCGACGACATCCAGCTTGTAAATGTCCCAAAACTCACCAGCCTCGGTGATGGCAGTACCCGTCATACCTGCGAGTTTATGGTACATACGGAAATAGTTCTGCAGGGTGATGGTGGCAAAGGTCTGCGTGGCAGCCTGCACTTTCACGTGCTCCTTAGCTTCGACTGCCTGATGAAGGCCATCGCTCCAACGACGCCCCTCCATGACACGACCCGTCTGCTCGTCAACGATCTTGATCTCGCCATCAACAATAATATACTCCTCGTTGAGGTTGAACATCGCGTAAGCCTTCAGCAGTTGCTGAATAGTGTGTACGCGCTCGCTCTTGATGGCATAGTCGGTATAGAGCTGGTCCTTCTTTTGGACACGCTCCTCGTCGCTGAGGCTCTTGTCACCCTCGAGCGCCGAAAGCTGTCCGGTGATGTCGGGAAGAATGAACAGGTCCTTATCGTTGACCTGCCGAGCCAACCAGTCGTTACCCTTGTCCGTCAGGTCGGCACTGTTCATCTTCTCCTCGATGACGAAATAGAGCGGCTCGACAGCTTCAGGCATCCGCTTGTTATTGTTCTCCATGTAGATCTCTTCCGTAGCAAGCATACCGCTCTTGATGCCTGGTTCGGAAAGATACTTGATTAGGGGCTTGTTCTTGGGCAGAGCCTTGTAAGACCGGAAGAGGGAAAGGAAACCTGCCTCGGTCTTGGCCTTGTCGTTCTCAGCCTGACCCTCAGAAATCAACTTCTTAGCTTCGGCGAGGTACTGGGTGGCCAACTGACGCTGCACACCGACCAGTTTCTCCACCAAAGGTTGATACTCCTCGAACATCTGGTCGTCGCCCTTCGGCACGGGTCCACTGATGATTAACGGCGTACGGGCATCATCAATAAGCACGGAGTCAACCTCGTCGACAATGGCATAGTTGTGCATACGCTGTACGAGGTCTTCGGGCGAAGTAGCCATATTGTCGCGCAAATAGTCGAAGCCGAACTCATTGTTCGTACCAAATGTGATGTCAGCCTGATAAGCTTTGCGACGCGCTTCGCTATTGGGCTGATGCTTGTCGATGCAGTCGACAGAAAGACCGTGGAACATATAGAGCGGCCCCATCCATTCGGAGTCACGCTTGGCCAGATAATCGTTGACCGTCACGACATGAACGCCATTGCCTGTCAAAGCATTGAGGAAGACGGGCAACGTAGCAACGAGGGTTTTTCCTTCACCCGTAGCCATCTCGGCAATCTTACCCTGATGGAGCACCGTGCCGCCGAACAGCTGCACATCATAGTGTATCATGTTCCAGACGGTTTCGTTGCCACCCGCAACCCAGTGATTATGATAGACAGCCTTATCACCATCGATATCCACAAAATCATGACGGGCTGCCAGCTCACGGTCGAAGTCGGTGGCAGTAACTACGACGTCTTCATTGTTCGTGAAACGTTCTGCCGTTGACTTGACAATGGCAAAAGCGATGGGACGAATCTGGTCGAGTACCTTCTCGTATTCCTCAAGGACATCCTTCTCCAACTTATCTATCTTGTCGAAGATGGGCTTACGCTCCTGGATATCGGTCTGCTCGATGGTGGCCTTCAGCTCGTCAATCTGAGCACGCAAGGGAGCTCCAGCCTCACGAATCTGAGCCTGCAACTGCTTGGTCCGAGCACGAAGGTCATCGTTAGACAAAGCCTGTATCTCGGGATAGACCTTCAGCACCTCGTTGACGAGGGGCTGTATAAGTTTCATATCACGATCGCTCTTATTTCCGAAGAGCTTACGCAAAAGTTTTACAAAATCCATATATGTGTAATTGTTTTAGTAACGTTTTGAAATAAAGAGTTCATCTATCACTGCAAGACGAGAGGGGCTGCAGTGGAACCATTGGGGGCCCGGATACGTAAACAGCGAGCCAACGTCGGGGCAATCGCGGCCATGGATACTGGTTCAGTCAGGCGAGCTTTCACGACGTTACCGGCCATGAAGAATAAGGGGAAGGACAAATAAGCCTCACCGCCATTGACATATTCTGTCAGGTTCTCATTGACAATTTTCCAGCCTGGATTAACCTCTATCAGTATGTCGCCGGAACAATTGATATTCCAACCGGCACGAATGCGGTCGAGACCTTTGCTCCAGACGCCCAGCGACAGGCGCTGTGAGGTATAGACATCGCGGACACCTGCCATCTGGGAGAGGCACTCTTCTGCGCGGGCCAAGACATCGGCCAACTTCAGCTGTTTCTGCTCTATCAGTTTGTGGTTCAAGTAGAACTGGCAGTTGTGTGTACCCTCTATCCACTGAGCTTGACCGAACGAAGCTCCCAGATACATATTCAGGAGCATAGACGCACGGCTCATACTGAACGTACCTGAGGGAATATGCAGTTTCGCGAAATCGATATCGTCTGCAGGATTGTCGGCATAACCTGTGGATGAAACGACAAAGAGAACCCGCTCCTTACCTATCAGGTGCTCAGCCAACTCAAAGATATGAGCCAAGACACGGTCCAAACGGACATACGTGTCCTGAATTTCCGAGGGATATTTAACGACATTCTGATGGTCGTAGTTGCCTGCATAAAGCCCAATGTTAAGGATATCGGGGATATGATCACGCCCGATATAAGAACTCTTCAGGCACTGGTCGACGAAGTTCTGGACTTCTTCATTACACATTCCACTGGTTTTGAAGAGGCGGAATCGTCGATCACCCTCAAAACGATGCTTAAAGTCCAGCGTCGCTGCATCGGTGACACTTTGGAAATAATGGAATGACTGAAGACCTCCATTATAGACTGGCTCCCACGAAAGTTTCTTCACGCGCGAAGAGAGTGGATCGTCGCGGTCGAAAGAAGCGGCCCAATAGGGATAATCGCCATAACAACTGGAGCCACACCAGGCACCTGTCTGATCGTTAATCCAGAAAGCTCCGTCTGCAGCATGACCGGCCAGCAATACAGCCATTTCTCGCTCGGGAGCGATGCTGTACACGACAGACTTCTGTCCCGTGGCAATCTTCAGCTCATCAGACAACGTCGTCGTCAGTAGAGCAGACGCCGACGTTTTTTCTACTGTCCGATGACCCGCATATTGTGCATCGTCGACACAGAAAACGGGCTGAAGCGTCTTGCGAGACAACCAGGAGAGGGCTGGTATACCATTGTCATAGGGGATGGCGCCCGTGCTGACACAAGCCGATGCACTTGCGCGGTCCGCTCCGCGGAATGGCGACTGGGCATCGTTGTAATAACGTGCCTCGTCCATCAAACGCTTAAAGCCACCGTCCGAATACAGAGTTGCAAAGGCCTCCATATAGTCAGTACGCAACTGGTCGACCAAAATATTGACCACCAGACGCGGCAACTCGGAAGAAGGCTGCGCTTCCACACCGACCATGGCCATCATGGCAAACAAGGAGGTCAGCAGACGCATTTTAGAAAGAGATGTTGTGTGTGCGATAATGTCGAAGTTTAAATATAATAATATGTACTAATGCACGACTCAGCAAAAGTAAGGCCAAAGGTCGTGTCAGGATGCTGAAATCCTGCGGAATGAAAAAGCCAAACACTAAAAACAGCGACAAAAACGAGGCTGCAAACAAATGATATACATGCCATTGATGCTGACGACCAGCCTTCATGACAGGATACACAAAAAACAAAGGCAATGGGTTGAACACCCATACCTGCCAATTTGACGCGACCGCAGGATGAACGGAGAACAATGCCATAAAAGTCAACAATACGCCAACCAGCCCCTGAGATGTCAACAAAAGTACATCCATTGGCCATACGACACGTTGTCGCAAACATTCATAGATAGCCACAATCACGCCTAAGGCCAAGAGCCCCCATGCGAAGGATGCCGGCGAAAGAGGGAAAGAGGGCTGGCGTGCCGCATCGGCTTGCTGGCGGACGGGGTCTGCCGCCAATAGGACGACCCGCTCACGCACCAAAGGAGAATAACGACGCAACCCGCGATCTATGAAAGCACTATCGACATAGCCCATCATATATAGCGGAGCAAACTGCTCATCACGTTCGTTCAGAAGCGTGTCAACATCTGCACCCAAAAGCAAATCCGTGCCTGCACGAACCCAATCACATCCTTTCGTATATCCATGGAGCATAGTCCGGAAAGTGTTACGGCGCGGCCGCACAGGATACGTCACCCGGCCATCGACATGCTGCTCTATCAGGTCGCGTGCACGCGTCGTACAGTTATTCCTGAATATATGATAGCGGTAGACACGGTTCTCTGGTTGGGATTCCTCGCGCAATGCGCTATCCACACGAGCGGCCTCCACTGGCGTAAGATTCAAGACCTGCTTTATGACGGACGAACCGCGCTCTGCATACTGAACAAGAAACGATTCCATGCGCTGCGGACAAAGCAGATAATCACACTCGCCGAGAATAAATCGCCAAAGGAAATGGGGAGCTTCGAAATCAAAGACACCATAATTATACACGACAGCCATTGAGCGCTGACGGCTTTCTACCAAAAGAGCCGTATGCCCATACAGTTCGTATGCTTCGTGCCCAGGTGAGCAGGTAAGCAAACTTACGGTCAAGGTAGAATCAAAAGGTGTTTCCGCCCGCAATTGTTGCGCGAACAATTGGCATGACATCAAAATGCCACACAAAAAGACGAATATAGAGGTCAAATGACGCATAATCGGGCGCAAAGTTACACATTTAATTTTTATTTTCACTTCTCTCTTCTTTTATTTTTTCAATTTTATGTACCTTTGCACCCGAATTTATGAATCTTATCATTGATATAGGCAATACCGTCAGCAAATACTACCTCTTTGACGGCAGCGAAATCCGAGGTCACGGACATCAGACGGGACACTCCTTGGAGTTCATGTCTGCACTGCTTGATGGAACAGCCTATGGCCATCACACGCCATTGACCCCAGAAGCAGCCATCGTCTGCTCTGTGATCAATCTTCCAGAGGAGGCTGAAGCACGTCTTCGTGCCCTCCCCTGCCCTGTCCTTCGTTTCTCGGCAGATACCCCCATTCCTCTGTCAAACGGCTATAAGGCGCCCTACTCATTAGGGATGGATCGTCTGGCTGCAGCCATTGGCGCCCACACGCTTTATCCCGAGCGTCCCCTGCTGGTCATCGATGCCGGCAGCTGCATTACCTTCGACTTCGTTACTTCCCAAGGAGAATATGTCGGCGGCAACATCACGCCGGGCCTGCAAGCCCGCCTTATGGCTATCGATACATTCTTTCCACGCCTGCCTAAAGTCGAGGCCCAAGGAGAGGTTCCCGAATTAGGTTACGACACAGAGACGGCGATTCGTGCCGGCGTCATTCAGGGCATTCGACATGAGATCCAAGGATATATCAAATATTTCAAGGAAAAACATACCGCCCTGCAGGTTGTTCTTACAGGGGGAGATAGCCCTACATTCCAGGACTTAAGAGAAGACAGCCTACTGATAGAACCAGATTTAGTGGCTCGCGGTCTCGCGCGCGTACTTATATATAATAGTAACAGACATATTCAAGAGAATGACAACTCATAAACTTTTCACAGTCATTTGCTGCGCCTTGTACGCTATCGGTATGACGGCACAGACCAACGGTTCCAGTTCTTCGTATTCACGCTTTGGGCTGGGTCTGCTTAGCGACCAATCCCAGGGCTACAACCGTTCTATGGGCGGAGTCGGACAGGGTCTGCGCGCTGGTTATCGCGTCAACGCCCTCAACCCCGCCAGCTACTCAGCCATAGACTCGCTCACCTTCCTCTTCGACGCAGGTATGAGTGTACAACGAACGACGATGGCTTTGGGTTCTGCACGTCAGAATGTCAACAACACCGCCATTGAATACGTCAACGCAGGCTTCCGCATCGCGCCACGTCTGGGTATGAGCATCGGATTCATGCCGTATACCAACATCGGTTACAGCTTTACACAAGAGCACAGCAGCGAAGTGACAGACCCATACACCCTGCAGACTATCAGCAGCAATTATGCATACGATGGCGAAGGCGGTCTGCATCAAGGCTATATCGGTGTCGGCTGGGAACCTCTGAAGAATTTCTCTATCGGTGCCAACGTAAGTTTCCTGTGGGGCAACGTCAACAACCAAATGGTTCAGACATTTTCAGAAAACGGTACGGCGAACACGACGAACTACAGTAGTCTGAGCACCTACTACAAGTCTATGATTCAGACCTGGAAGGGAGACATCGGCGTGCAATACCAAGCCCTGCTTAACGCCACGAACCGCTTCACGCTGGGTGCCACGATTGGCATCGGACATAAGATTGGCAGCGAAGCATCTGTAGAACGTACGACCCTGAGTGGCGACACCATCAGTGCCTCATGCAAAGATGCTTATCAACTTCCCATGACCTACAGCATCGGTGCAGCATGGGAACATAAAGAGAAACTGACCTTGGCGGCCGACTTCACGCTTGAACAATGGTCGAAATGTACGACACCGCAAATCACGACGAACGCGACGGGCGGCATCGACTACCGCCCCACAAAGGGACTCTACACAGACCGCTATCGCGTCAACGTTGGTGCAGAGTTCGTCCCGGGCCGCTTCGACCGCGCCTACCTTCACCGCATCAACTACCGCCTCGGCTTTAGCTATTCGTCGCCATACATGAAAATCAACGGCTACGATGGTCCGAAAGAATACAGCGTAACGGCAGGTATTGGCATCCCTATAACAAATGGTTGGTCCAACAGAGCCGTGCTCAACATCTACAAGCCTTCTTACATCAACATCGGCGTGCAGTGGACGTATCGTAACGCCAGTGCCAGCAGCCTCATCGACGAGAACATCTTCAGAATCAACATTGGCCTGTCGTTTAACGAGCGCTGGTTTATGAAGTGGAAGTTCAACTAAGTGGAGAGATGGTTTCACCAAAGGCATACCCTCACATTTCCCACTGGGCTGTCGGCGCACTGCTTCTGCTTTTTGCCTTGAACATCGGCTGCAGTCGTACTCACGAGCACATTGCACCCGCCATTGACCCATCCGATTCCCTGCCAATGATGACCGCGCATGGAATCAGCAACCTGATATCCGACTCCGGTATTATCAGCTATAAGATCATTGCCGAAGACTGGAACATCTACACTACCGTTCCGCAGAAATGGACATTCCCCAAAGGATTATTCCTGGAGAAATTCGATTCCACGTTTCATGTCGAATGGCACGTCCAAGCCGACACCGCCTTCTGCCACGACAACAGATTGTGGGAACTTCGCGGCCGCGTCGTCATCCTGAATCGCGAAGGGACACTTTTCCAATCAGAAGAATTGTTCTGGGACATGAATGCCCATGAGATGTGGTCCAACTTGTTCATGCGCATTACGAAGCCCAACACAGACCAACAGTTGGAGGGCAACAGGTTTCGTTCCAACGAGCAAATGACAAACTATCGAATCACCAATTCAGCTGGCTTCACACCCGGCGACATGATACAATGACCCCACTGATTTCACAAATAATAATAGTCCTCTGCCTCTCAGCCTTCTTCTCCGGCATGGAGATAGCTTTCGTCTCGAGCAACAAGCTCCGCTTTGAAATGGAGCGAGCCCAGAGCGGCATCGGTTCGCGCCTGGCAGCCACCTTTTACAACCACCCCAACAACTTTATCTCAACGATGTTAGTTGGCAACAACATCGCGCTGGTCGTCTATGGCATCCTTTTTGCACAGTTGCTCGATCCACTTCTGATTCAGCCGTTAGGTATTCAAGACGAATGGCTCATACTGCTCACACAGACCGTCATCTCCACCCTGGTCGTGCTCGTGACAGGCGAGTTCCTTCCCAAGACCCTTTTCCTGCTGAACCCCAATCACGCCCTTACCTTTTTTGCCCCTCTGGCCTATCTGTTCTACATTCTTCTCTACCCTATCGCCAAGTTCACAAGCGGCATCTCAAAACTCCTATTGCGCTGTTTGGGGCTAAAAGTGACTCCGACCGACAGCGAGAAGGCCTTCACAAAGGTAGACTTGGACTTCCTTATCCAATCCACGATAGAACAGACCGACGGAGAAGCAGAGATCAACGAGGAAGTCAAGATTTTCCAAAATGCTCTTGACTTCAGCACTTGCAAAGTCCGCGACTGCATCGTACCGCGAACAGAAATCGTGGCCGTCGACTCGCGTGAAAGCCTGGAGCAGCTTCGGGCACGCTTCACGGAGAGTGGCTGTTCTAAACTCATCGTCTACAACGACGACCTTGACGACATTTTAGGCTTCATCCACTCTTCAGAGATGTTCCGCCTCAAGGCCGGCGACACCTGGACAGACCATATCCGCGAGGTGCCCATAGTCCCCGAGACGATGACCGCGCAGAAGCTTATGCAAACGCTCATGCAGCAAAAGAAATCGCTGGCCGTCGTCGTCGACGAGTTCGGCGGCACCAGCGGCATCTGCACGCTGGAGGACCTCGTAGAAGAAATCTTTGGCGATATCGAGGACGAGCACGACCTGCAATCATACACGGCCAAGCGTCTCCCCAACGGCGATTATGAAATATCGGCCCGTCTGGAGGTTGAGAAAGCCAACGAACTGCTCGACCTCGACCTGCCGGAAAGCGACAATTACCTCACCGTCGGCGGTCTCATCCTACACGAAGTGCAGCGTTTCCCGAAGCTCAACGAAGTCGTTCGCTTCGGCAACTTTGAATTTAAGATTCTGAAGAATACGAGCACAAAGATAGAACTTGTACGCCTTAAGATTCTTGAAGAATAAGTCCTTTTCTAAACAACTTTTGGCCTAAACCCACATTTTTCGGCCTAAAAGCGTGGCCGTTTGCCAAATTCTTTGTACCTTCGTGCGCTTTTTTGAAGAATAAACAAAATATTATACATTAAAAACTATGGCAACATTACAAAAAATCAGAAGCAAAGGTGCCCTGCTCATCTTGTTCGTAGGTCTGGCCCTTTTTGCTTTCATCGCTGAAGAAGGCGTGCGTTCGCTGTCTTCTTCTCGTGCCGAAAGTCATCAGCGCATCGGCAAAGTGTATGGTGAATCCATCAACATTCAGGAGTTCAACGATCTCGTCGACGAATACACTGATGTCGTGAAGTTCACCTCCGGCATGGACAACCTCAGCGAAGAGCAGGTTCAGTCCATTCGCGACATGGTATGGCGCAACCACGTGGAATCTCAGCTGCTTCAGCACGAAGCCGACGAGCTCGGCCTCACCGTCACCGATGCTGAGGTGCAGGACATCATCCAGAAAGGACAGAGCCCCCTGCTCGCACAGACTCCTTTCTCCAATCCTCAGACCGGAACGTTCGACGTGCAGGCCCTCAACCAGTTCCTCACCCAGTACAACTCGATGAAGGGTCAGGCAGGTCAGCCCGCCGAGGCCATCGCTTATTACGAGCAGGTCTATAACTACTGGAAGTTCCTCGAGAAGAACATCCGCCAGCAGGCCCTCACGGGCAAGTTCCAGGCTCTCCTGGCCAAGAGTTTCATCTCCAACCCCACCAGCGTGCAGAATGCTTTTGACGCTCGCAACAATGAGAAGGACGTTCTCCTCGTCACCCTCCCCTACAGCAGCATCAAGGAAGGCGAGCTGACCGTGGACGAGAAGGATCTGAAAGCCAAATACGAAGAGAAGAAGGAACTCTTCCGCCTGAACGAGCCTACCCGCGATATCAAGTACATCGACGTCGCTATCACAGCCAGCAAGGCCGACCGTGAACAGCTGAACGCCGAGATGGCAGAAATCGCCGAGCAGCTGAGGAATGCCAGCGCCGAAGACATCGCCAACGTCGTTCGCAAGAGCGGCAGCAGCGTTGCCTACAGCACCGTTCCCGTTCGCCGCAACGCCCTGCCAAGCGATATCGCCAAGCAGCTTGACTCCATGGCAGTAGGTGCACAGGTAGGTCCTTACCTCAACGCAGGCGACAACACGCAGAACATCGTCCGTCTGCTGGCCAAGACGTCGCTGCCCGACTCCGTGCAGTTCCGCCAGATCAGCGTCACCGGCGCTGACGAGGCTGCCGCTCAGAAGACCGCCGACAGCGTGATGACAGCGCTCAATGCCGGTGTTCCTTTCGACAGCATCGCAAAGAAATACAACCAGACAGGCGACGAGGTCTGGCTGACGTCCCAGCAGTATGAGAACTCCATGCTCGACGAGAACAACCGCAAGTTCATTGCAGCGCTGAGCACACAGGCTGCAGGCACCACACAGCAGATTCACTTCGGCAATCAGATCAACATTGTCCGCGTGCTGGATCGCAAGAACTTCGTGGACAAGTACGACATCGCTGTCGTCAAGCGTTCCATCGACTTCTCCAACGACACCTACAACAAGACATACAACGACTTCTCGCAGTTCGTGGCTTCCAACAAGACCCTCGAAGAGATTGAAGCCAACGCTATGAAGAGCGGCTACATGGTGCAGCAGCGTCAGGGCATCATGGGCAGCGAGCACAACGTAGCAGGCCTCAGCTCCACACGTGAAGCCTTCCGCTGGATCTTCAACGAAGACACCAAAGTGGGCGAAATCTCCGAGATTTACACCTGCGGCAACAATGACCACCTGCTGGTCGTTGTGCTGACCGATAAGAACGACGGTCAGTACCGCACCCTTGAAAGCGTGAAGGACTACATCGAAGACGAGGCTCTCCGCGACAAGAAGGCTGCAAGCCTTCAGGAGAAGCTGGCCGCTTGCAACGACCTTGCAGCAGCAGCCAAGGTGGCAGGTGCGCTCCCCGTGGACACCATCCGCCATATCACATTCAGCTCTCCCGTCTTCGTGTCCAACATCGGCAGTCGTGAGGCCGCACTCTCCGGTGCCGTGGCTCGCGCCAAGAAAGACGAGTTCGTGAAGGGCGTGAAGGGTATGGCCGGCGTCTACTCCTTCAAAGTGCTTTCCGAAAAGAAGAACGACGCCAAGCTGGACGACGCAGCCAAGAAGAGCACACAGGCCCAGCTGGCCAACCAGAACTTCCGCGCAGCATCCAACTTCATCCAGGCCCTCTATGAGCGCGCCGACGTGAAAGATGCCCGCTACCTCTTCTACTAAGCCTCTGACAATTCCCTCACGCGCGCGTATATATAATAAGGTATACCCGTAGCGCCTTTGAAGCCCCCTGCAACACATCTTGCAGGGGGCTTCCTCGTTAAATAATGTAAATCTTTACCGAAAAAGATACGCCGTTACCGAGAAACTATTATCTTTGCATTTGCAAAGTAAAGATAGCAAACGAGATACCTTACAATGAACACGAAAATCCTTCTCAGAAGACCCGTCCACGTGAGTCACGAGGCTCGCCTGGAGAAAGAAGCCGTCCGCCTGTTACTAACCTACGAGCGCTTTGCCCGCGATAGCAATCTGTGGGACGACATGCGCACATGCTACCTCGATGATTCTATTGTCGAATCGTCATGGTTCAAGGGCACCGGCCCAGAGTACATTGAAGCTTTATCCAAGCGTCCCAACCGCGCTCCCCACCACGTACACTCCACCCTCGTATGGATGCACGGCAACCGTGCTGTCTCCATCATGGAGACCACGCTGAAAGGGCGCCACGACATCGACGGCGTGCCTGTGGACCTCACCGCCGATGCACAAATCCTGTATCGCTTAAAGCGAATCAACGGCGAATGGTACATTGCCGGATGGACGACCATCTACGAGCAGGACAACCTGACCACCAACTCGCCCACCGACAAGGTGAAACTGGACCTGAACGAGATTGCCAAGAACCGCACAGCCTGTCAGTGTCTGGCTTACATCCAAAAGCGCAACGGCAAGACCATCTACGAAGACCTCCCCGGCTTCGATCGTCCGGAAACCATTGAGAAACTCTATGAGGAGGCCGACCGCTGGCTGCTTCATGGATAAATCATAAACGATGAAACACCGTCTTCTTATCACTGTGCAGGTCATGCTATGCGTGGCCTGCACATCATGTTTAAATGTCAGCCACACCGAGTTTGATGTCGACGAAGCACTCGCCCGATGCGATCAACAGGTGCACCGCGCCCTCATGCAGTTAGGTGCCAATGGCGCAATAGACACGACTCTGATGCCGCGCAACATAGCGACTGGCGATACCGCCTGGACGTGCCGCCCCCTCTGCGCAGAAGAATGGTGCAGCGGCTTCTGGCCCGGCATCCTCTGGCTCGACTATGAAGCTACGCCCTCTGCCGACGTGCGCCGTGCGGCCATCGATGCCACGCTGGCCATGCACCGTATCATCGACGCCCCCGTCCTTGACCACGACCTCGGCTTCCTTATGTTCTGCAGCGCCGGAACAGGAATGCGTGTGCTGCAAAATGAACTGCAGCGCGCAGACCTCGACGCCGGTCAGCGGGCTGAGGACGAAGCGATGGTGGCTCGCTTCCGCGACTTCTGTCTGCGTGCAGCCGATTCGCTCGCCACGCTCTTCCGCCCGACTGTCGGCACATTCCTCTCATGGCCGCGCAACGTACAGGCTTTCGGTGGGCACAACACCATCATCGACAACATGATCAATCTGGAGATGCTCTGCTGGGCGGCGAACCACGGTGGACGTCCAGAGCTGAAAGAGATGGCCGTCCGTCATGCCGAGACCACCCTGCAGCATCATTTCCGCCCCGATGCCACCACCTACCATGTGGCCGTCTACGACACCCTCGACGGACACTTCATCCACGGCGTAACACACCAGGGTCTTGCAGATTCTTCCACATGGGCCCGCGGCCAGTCGTGGGCGGTCTACGGCTACACGATGATGGCACGCGAGACCGGCGATCCCCGTTTCCTCGAGCAAGCCTGCCGCGCTGCCGACGTGTTCATCCAGCGCCTGCCTGCCGACGCAGTGCCCTATTGGGATTTCGACGACCCACGTATCGCCACCTCACCCGCAGAGCCTGCGGCGCCGTCTGAGAGCGTGGCGCCCCGCGATGCTTCGGCCGCAGCCGTCGTCGCATCGGCCTTGATAGAACTGTCCGGCCTGGTCGACGCTGAACAGAAGAGAGCCGACGGCACAACGCTGGCCGACTTCTACTTCCTGACAGCCGAACGAATGCTGGCCAGCCTCAGCAGCGCGTATCAGGCTGGCGAACAGAACTGCGCCTTCCTGCTCCACAGCACGGGCAACCACCCGAAACTGTCGGAAGTGGACATCCCCATCATCTATGCTGACTATTACTACATTGAGGCACTGAACCGCTACCGCGCAAGGATAAACGCGCAGTAACTCCTTACAGACAACACGTCCTTATCACTTCGCCTCACACAGGCAATCGTAATCGTGTGAAGCGAGGTGACATCTTTTTTTGAGGCACATCCCAAGACTTACAAACGTGGTTCGCAACAGCCCGTAAGCCATCCCGCCAGCGTTCCGGAAACAAGTCTAAAGGGTTTTGGCGAAAAGTGTTAAGGGTTTCGCCCAAAAGTGTCAAGAGTTTTGGGCAAAAATGTCAAGAGTTTTAGCGAAAAGTGTTAAGGGTTTCGTGCGAAACTGGCCAGCTTTTTTGCATGAAGCCTTTTCAGCCCTGCATCAACCCCAATCGGTCATTAAACCCATAACAGGCTCTCGACAGTGGTTTTCACTATTGATTGCGGTGATAACAGCCGCTGTTTGGGCATCTTTCGGCCTTCTCATCCCCCGCCAGGGGAGTACAGAGGGCTTCACAATGCCCGCATTGCTCCCTCGTTCCAAGCGAAAATACTGCTCAAAACTGAGGGTACTCTCACTGCCTTTCCAATGACCGATTGGGGATAAAGGGGCTGAAGTTCATCCCGAATCTGTTCAGAGAACCTTGGGTGTCGGCTAACAGACAGGCCCATCATGGAATATCCCGGTCCGCCGCTCGGACAGTAATCGGATGAATGACCGAATCAAAAGAAGAGGCTGTGTCTGCACGAACGACACAGCCTCTTCTGCTATTCTGGACATCTGCCGGAAAGGCACTTGCACGAATGCGCTGCTTCGTGCTCTCTCGCCTCTGTCCCTATCCGGCTAAACAATGATCGAGTGCCGCGATGATGGCTTCGCGGTCCATCTTCTGACCGATGAAGACCAACTTCTGCATCCGGTCGCCGTAGTGGTCGTCCCAGTCGCGCTGCAACCCTGGTGTCTGTGCCATAAACTCCCGAAGTTCATCTTCGGGCATGGTGGCATACCACTTCCCTGCATCGCGCAACTGCACTTGCTTTCCCGCCTGCTCGAAAACATAGCACGTGTCGGGCTCGCCGTAGAACCAGCAGATTCCCTTGGCACGGATGATGCTGCGCGGCCACTTGCGGGCTACGAACTCATCAAAGAGTCCAAGGTTCAGGGGCTTACGGCGGTAGTAGACGAATGTCCCGATGCCATATTCCTCTGCCTCACCCTCGTCATCGTGATGGTGATGGTGGTGATGATGGTGGTGGTGACCGTGCTCATCGTCATGGCCATGGTGGTGATGATGCTCATCGTCGTCGTCGTCATCGTCATCGTGGTGGTGGTGATGTTCATGGTCGTCGTCATCATCGTCATCGTGGTGGTGATGATGTTCATCGTCGTCGTCATCATCGTCATCGTGGTGGTGATGATGTTCATCGTCGTCGTCATCATCCTCGTCGCTTTCATCCCCGTGGTGGTTCTCTATCTCATCAATCCATGCAGCTGAGGTCGCCACCTTGTCAAAGTCAAAACTATGGGTGTTCAGGATTCTGTCGAAGTCAACATCACAATAGTCACACTCGATGATTTCTGCCTTGGGCTGCAGGGCACGGATAATCTCGCGAACACGTCCCAGCTCCTCTGGCGTCACCTCGGAAGCCTTGTTGAGGAGAATGATGTTGCAGAACTCGATCTGCTGGATGACCAGATTCTCGATGTCGTCCTCGTCGAGATTGTTGCGCAAGAGCGAGTCGCCGCTGCCGAATTCATCGCGCATGCGAAGCGCATCAACCACGGTGACGATGCTGTCCACCACGGGCACACCGTCGCGGACGTATTCGAGGCCCATCCCCGGGATGGAGCAAATGGTCTGTGCGATAGGAGCCGGTTCGCAGATGCCGCTGGCTTCAATGACGATGTAGTCGAAGCGTTGCTGGCGTGTGATGTCACGCAACTGCTCTACAAGATCCATCTTCAGCGTGCAGCAGATACAGCCATTTTGCAGTGCCACGAGGCTGTCGTCACGCTTACCCACGACCCCACCCTTTTCGATGAGGTCGGCGTCGATATTTACTTCACCGATATCATTGACGATGACGGCAAACTTTATGCCGCGTCGGTTAGCCAGGATTCTGTTGAGGAGCGTGGTTTTGCCGCTGCCGAGGTAACCTGTAAGCAGCAGCACAGGGATATTCTTGATATTCATGGTTGTGTATAAGAAGACTGTTGATTTGCTTCGGATAAATAAAGTTTTGGTATCAGAAATAGCTTGACCCGTCGAAACAATGGGTGCAGACCCTCTCCTTGGGCAGTCCGATGGACTTGATGAGAATCTCAAGCGTATTGAATTTCAGGGAGGTGAGCCCTAAGCGCCGACCTATCTCGTTGACCATGGCCTTATAGCGTTCAGAGTCTGTGTGCGCATACTCCTGCAGGATTTCCACCGGCGTCGTGGCCTCGGCGCCCATACCGCCGACGGCCGTGTCGGTCTCGCCCTCGAGGTCGCGAATCACCTGGCGGGTAATCAGTTCGAGGTCGGTCTTGGAAGCGGAGAAATTGATGAACGGACATCCGTAAATCAGCGGCGGACAGGCGATTCGCATGTGAACCTCCTTGGCGCCGAGGTCAAAGAGGCCGCGCACGTTGTCACGCAGCTGCGTGCCGCGGACGATGCTGTCGTCGCAGAAGAGACAGCGCTTGCCTTCGAGCATCGCCTTGTTGGGAATCAGTTTCATCTTAGCCACGAGGTCGCGCATCGACTGGTTACCAGGCATGAAACTCCTGGGCCACGTGGGTGTGTACTTGCTGATGGCCCTGCGGAAAGGTACGCCGATGCCCTCGGCATAGCCTGTGGCCATGCCGACACCCGAGTCGGGGATGCCCGAAACGCTGTCCACATCTGTTTTGTCTTGCGCACCCATCATGCAGCCACAGGCGTGACGAATCTCTTCAACATTACGCCCTTCGTATGAAGAGGTCGGGAAGCCATAATAGACCCACAGGAACGAGCACACCTGCATCTTCTTCTCCGGACGACGCATCTGCGTCATGCCATCAGCGGTAAGGCAGACGATTTCACCGGGCCCCACATAATGTACGATTTCGTAACCAAGGTTCGGGAAAGCCGTACTCTCGCTGGATGCAGCATAAGCACCCTCTTTACGCCCGATAATGATAGGAGTCCGTCCAAGACGGTCGCGGGCGGCGATGATGCCATGCTCCGTCAGAATCAGCATGGAGCAGGAACCCTGCACGCGCCGATAGACGTTCTCTATGCCATCGACGAAATCGCGACCACGAGCGATGAGCAGTGTGACCAGCTCCGTGGGGTTCGTCTTTCCGAAGGACATCTCGGAGAAGTGTTCGCCCTCTGCTATCAGCTCCGCTGCCAGCTCTTCAAGGTTGTTGATGCGCGCCACCGTGACCACCGCCATCTTTCCCAAATGGGAATTGATGACGATCGGCTGCGGATCTGTATCCGAGATGACTCCAATGCCGCTGTTCCCGATGAACTTTTTCAGTTCAGGCTCGAAGCGTGTGCGGAAGTAATTGTTCTCAAGGTTGTGAATGCTTCTTGAGAAGCCCTTGTCCTCGGCGTAAGTCGCCAGACCACCCCGCTTGGTTCCGAGATGCGAATTATAGTCTGTCCCGTAGAACAGGTCTGCAATGCAAGCTTGCTTGGCAATGGTTCCAAAGAAACCTCCCATAGGCTAATTCAGTTTCAGTTTGTACAGCGCAAAGGTCTTGGCAGGCAGCGCAGCCTTGAGGGAGGCTCCAGACATCACAGCGATTGTCGTGCGAGGAGTCACCACTTCGGGCTTGCCGGGCATGTTCTCGGCATCGTAGTCGGCGCAGTTGAGCGTAGTCACCTCGGCACTGACGGGCAGGGCCTTGGCCTTAAGGCCGTTCAGACAGATGTTAATGTCCTGCACCTTTTCCGTCGTGTTGATAACTTTCACGATGATTTCATTCTTCTGCTTGTCCAGAACGCTGGAGGCGAAGACGCCATCCTCGCCCTCGGGCACAGGATTGGCTGCGGGCTTGCCGCCATCGATGCTGAGGGTCGTCGGCAGGACATTCGTGCCGCGGTTGAGCATATACAGCTGCTGAACGTAGTAGCTGGCGGTGCGGGCTGTGGAGAGGTTGTCGTACCAGATGAGGTCGGGACGCCACTGCCATCCTTCGACATGCGAGAAGAGAGGTGCGTAAGTAGCCATGTGTACGATGTCGGCATTGCGCTCCAGGTTGGTCATAAAGGCAGCCTCGTAGATGCTGGCCCCAGCGTGGTTATATTTCTTGCCGCGGTCGTGGCAGGCCCATTCGCCTGCGAAGACCTTCGGTCCCTTGCGGTCATAGCCGTCGTAGCGGTTCATCGAGTTCTTGAACCACTTGACGTCGCGGTAGTAATGTTCGTCGACAAGGTCAGCCTTCAGCTCACGCATTGCCTTCCAACCGTTGCGGAAGTGGTCGTCCTCGGCATTCGGACCACTGGTGCCGATGAGTTTGATTTCGGGATGCACCTTGCGCACTTCGGGGGCGATGATAGCCAGACGGTCGAAGTAGGGCTGCTCCCACTGCTCGTTGCCGATGGCGAGGAACTTCAGGTTGAAGGGAGCGGGGTGACCCATGTCTGCACGCAGCTTGGCCCACTTGTTCTTGGCAGGGTCGCCGTTAGCAAAATCGATGAGGTCGATACAGTCATCGATGAACTCCTGCAGGCCTTCTTTGGTGCAGGCAGCATGCTGGTCCTCACGGTCGTTCTGGAACTGACAGCTCAGGCCTACGCTCAGCACGGGCAGCGGCTCGGCACCAATCTCCTCGGCAAGTTGGAAGTATTCGAAGAAGCCGAGGCCATAGCTCTGGAAATAGTCAGGGAAGTAGCGATAGGTAAAGGTGTTCTCCCAGCGGTTCTTGTTCAGCGGACGGTTCTCCACGGGACCCACGGTGTTCTTCCATTTGTAGCGCAGGTCGAGTGTTGTACCTTCGACGATACAGCCGCCAGGGAAGCGGAACACACCGGGATGTAGATCCTCCAGTGCCTGAGCGACATCCTTGCGCATACCATTCTCATGGCCCTTATAGGTGTCCACAGGGAAAAGCGATACGTGCTCCACGTCGACAGTGCCGCGTCCGCTGCGTCCGTTGGGTTCGCAGAGGAAGATGCGGAGGTTGGCCTTTTCAATGGTGCGCGGCGACTTCAGCGTGACAGTGTACTTTTTCCACTCACGGCTATCCACCTTGACGTCCACGCCAGCAAATTCCTGATGCTCGGCCATTGTGTTCTGGTCAACAAACTGAACGCGCAGCATCTGTTGCCCACCCTCGGGAACGCGTGCATACAGGGAGAAACGGTATTCAGCATCTTTATGCAGACCGATGCCGAAGAAACCCTCGTTCTGCAGACCCGTCCAGAGGTCGCGATGCCCCATGGAGCTCAAACGTGCATAGTGCGGGTTCTTGTCGAAGGGACCGTCGTTCTTGATTTCTACCTTTCCAAAGGCCTTCCAGCCCATCAGATGGTCGGGTGAAAACTCGAAACTGCGGTTCTTCAGCAGCTCGGCATACAGACCGCCATCGGCTGCGAAGTTGATGTCTTCGAAGAAGATGCCGTACATCGTCGGCTGAATAGCCGCACCGGCCTTCTTGGCATTAACGTTAATCACAGTTTCCTGTGCCTGTACAGACACAGCGGCCAGCGGAAACGCTGCACACAAGAGGGTTCTCAGTAACTTTTTCATACGTATCAAAAAAGGTGCTTTAATGTGTTTCGTGCCGCAAAGGTACAACTTTTCGATGAGATAACAGCAGAACAACCGCATTATTTTTCCTAATCCCATGATATTGTGCCTGCATGGCCTGCGGCCCCGACGAAAGCGGAATCCCTTCTGGCGCCGCCCTATAGCCGTTGGACCTATGGCATAAACCCAGATCGGTCATTAGAATTGTAGTGAGAAGGCCCTATGTTTTGAGCAGTCTTTTTGCTTTGAACGAAGGAGCAATGCGGGCATTGTAACTGAGTAAAAAGCGAAAAGATGCCAAAACAGAGGGTCTTATCACTGCAATAAATAATGAAGATAAACGTTGATAGCCCTTATATTGGTCTAATGACCGATCTGGGTTAAAGCAGTGCGGCGGAACCACAAAGGGTTCCGTCGCACTATAACAGGATCTCTATGCTCCCTCCTGAAGCACTGATGCCTCGCTTCACATTCATTTGTTATGCAGAACGTGCGAAGCTCTATACGCAGAGACGTTTTGACGCTGATTACTTCTTTCTCGTCAGCTTGAACTTTGTCTTCTCGTCCAGCTGTGTATAGATGAATTTTTCATCGCTACTCATCTTGAGCGTATCCTTTTCGCCGTCGCTGTCGGTGAGGATAAGGAGGTTGCCATTAAGCATGTAGGTGCTCTTCTCCGACTTAGGCGCGAGTGCTAATGCCGCTCTCATGGCTTTGCGCTTCAGCCATCCTATGCCCGCGGACTTCAGCGCCTCATCGCTGAATTTCATGTCGGTCTTTGTCACGACATCCTTTTCAGTTGTGAATTCCATCGTGATGCCCATCTTCATACCTTGCTTCATAGCCTCAATTTTTTTACGGCCCTCGGCCATTTTTTCCTCTAACTCGGCCATCTCCTTGGCATTCGGCTTGCGGCCTTTCTTCTCTTCGAACTTGGCAATCACCTGCGACTTCATCGATGAAAATTCCTTTTCAATCTCATCATACATGCCGTCATCAAAGACATTTGCGACCTGATAAACGCGGCCCGCAAAATGTTTTTGTGCCTGAACTGTCATCACGGCGATGACGAGTGCTCCCAGCAAAGCGACAACTCTACCGGACAGCTTCAATGGGTTGTGATTCTTCTTCATCATATCTTAGCACACAAAATATAATTAATATATAGGATATAACGGCAGTTCCTCTGATGATTCCTTTTTCTTACGACCGCCCAGCATCGCTATTTTTGGAGAACTGCAGGATACACTCGGCCAGTTCCTCCTCCGTTTTACCGTCGGCTCGCAGAACGAGATCGTAGTTGCGTGCATCATAGCGCGATGTGCCTGTGTATTTCTTCACGTAGTTCTCGCGCATCTCATCCACATGCAGAATGACCCGCCGTGCCTCTTCCACAGAAAGATTCTGCTTGCGCGCCACGCGCTCCACGCGGTGTTCCATGGAAGCCTGGATGAGCACACTCAGATGGTTGGGATGCTCACGGAATATGAAGAAGCCGCAACGCCCAGCCACCACACACGACTCGTCGGCAGCAATGCCCTGAAGCACTTCTTGCTCGGTCTGAAACATCTCATCGGTGGTCAATGCGTCGGGCAAGTCGCCGGGGCGAGCCTGAGGATAGTAATACTGTGAGGCATTCAGCCCTGCACCGAAGTCCATGGCACGCTTGAAGTCGGCCCACCAAGTGTGCTTGCGCCCCTTGATGCGCTCGATTTCCTCTACGCTCAACTGGTATTTTGCCGTCAGCGCCTGGATGATAGCCTTGTCATAGAAGGGCACGCCGAGTCGCTGGGCCACGATACGCCCTACTGTGCGTCCGCCGCTGCCCAGCTCGCGGTTGATGGTGACGATAAAAATCTGAGTCCTGTCCATCCTGATAAGATATTACTTATTGGAACAGTCGATATAGTCCATGATAATGTTCACTGCATCATCCTCACTCAAGTCATCCATGGAGATGAGCAAATGGTAGTTACGGGCATCATAACGCGAGGTGCCGGTGAAGGCGCTGACATAGTTCTCGCGCATCCTGTCCACAGCATCTATAGCTCGTCGCGCCTGTTCTTCTGTCAGGTTCTGCTTGCGCATCAATCGAGCGATTCGATGGGGAAGAGAGGCCTGAATAAGAATGTTCAGGTGGTTCGGATGGTCCCGGAAGACATAGAAGCTGCTACGCCCGGCCACGACACACGATTCTTCCTCGGCGAGAGCTGTCAGAATCTCTGTCTCAGTGCGAAACATTTCCTCGGTCGTCTCATGAGCCTGTTCACTGCCCGGGTCCACCTTATAATACCGCTCGGTGACAATCTCAATGCCTTTGTCACCCGTCACTGTGTGTTTAACGTCAATCCACTTGCCGTGTCCCGTCCCTTTCAGGCGCTCGATTTTCTCTGCCGAGAGGTTATACCTGTCCTTCATGACACCAAGAACCGCTTTGTCGTAGAAACTCACGCCCAGGCGTTCTGCCAACTTACGTCCCACGGTACGGCCGCCACTCCCCAATTCACGGTTGATGGTAATTACAAATTTCTCACTTTTCTTCATATTGGTGTCTTGTTGTTGGGTTCTAATTCTTGACTTTATTGATATGCATAAAGGGAATACAGTTGCAAAAGTGCAAAAGTTTTCCTTAACTGCAACGTTTTGTCTACAGAAAAATGTAAAAAGCAGATGAAAGAGGTGCTATGGCCCCATTCACCTGCATATACTATGATTGGAAACAAACTGCATGGCCGTTAGAACATAGCGTTCTTCGGCGTGCGGGGGAAGGGGATGACGTCGCGGATGTTCTGCATACCTGTCACGAAGAGAATGAGACGCTCGAAGCCGAGGCCGAAGCCTGCGTGGGGGCAGCTGCCCCAGCGGCGTGTGTCGAGATACCATTCCAAGTGAGTGGTGTCCATGTGGCGACGGTCGATCTCGCCCTGCAGTTTGTCGAGGTTCTCTTCGCGGACGCTGCCGCCGATGATTTCGCCGATGGCGGGGAAAAGGACGTCGGTGCCCTGCATGGTGGGGCCGGGAGCCACACAACCGCGGTAGCCCACGCTACCCTCGCCCTGCGCTGCATTCTGCTTCATGTAGAAGGACTTGATGGCAGTGGGATAGTCGGTCATGATGACAGGCTTCTTGAAGTGTTCCTCGACGAGGTAGCGTTCGTGCTCGCTGGCCAGGTCGTCGCCCCAGTTGCAGGGGAACTCGAACTTCTTACCGTTCTTGATGGCTTCCTGCAGGATGCGGATACCCTCGGTGTAAGGCAGGCGGACAAAGGTCTCGTTGAGCACGCCCTGCAGCCGCGCGATGAGGGTCTTGTCGATCATCTTATTAAGGAACTCAAGATCGTCCTGACAGTGGTCGAGGGCCCAGCGGACACAGTACTTGATGAAGTCTTCCTCGAGGTCCATGAGTTCCTCCTGATCCAGGAAGGCCACTTCGGGCTCGATCATCCAGAACTCTGCCAGGTGGCGCGGCGTATTGGAGTTCTCTGCACGGAAAGTGGGGCCGAAGGTATAGATGGCTCCGAGTGCCGTGGCGCCCAGTTCGCCCTCGAGCTGTCCGCTCACGGTGAGGCTGGTCTGCTCACCGAAGAAGTCGTCATCGTAGATGATCTTGCCGTTCTCGTCCTTTTTCAGGTCGTAGAGGTTCTTGGTTGTCACCTGGAACATGTTGCCGGCACCCTCGCAGTCGGAGGCAGTGATGAGCGGCGTATGGAAATAGAAGAAGCCATGCTCGTGGAAGTAGGTGTGGATGGCCATGGCCATGTTGTGACGGATGCGCATGACAGCACCAAAAGTATTAGTACGCAGGCGCATGTGCGCGAACTGACGCATGTACTCAAAACTCTGTCCCTTCTTCTGCATGGGATAGTCGGCGCCGCACTGTCCGAGCACTTCTATCTTCGAAGCCTGGATCTCAACGGCCTGTCCGCTGCCCACACTCTCGACGAGCTGTCCTTCGACACTGAGGCAAGCACCAGTGGTGACTTGCTTCATCAGTTCCTCCTCGAACTTCTCCGCATCGGCCACCACCTGAATGTTCTTGATAGTGCTTCCGTCGTTAAGGGCGATGAAGTCAACGTTCTTCGAGCCACGGTGGGAACGCACCCAACCTTTGGCACAGACTTCCTGCCCGGGTTGGGCAGCGAGGAGATCTATTATCTTTGTTCTTTTCATTTGATTTTCTATTTTATAGGTCAAACCTTTCATGTCTCTGTAGGTTTTTCCTGACGATTCTTTTCCCTCTTTATTCGAACGCTCCCATGCGCAGCATCTCGACTTCCTTCTCGGTGAGGTAGCGCCAGTCGCCACGCTTGAGGTTCTTCTTGGTGAGACCGGCGAAGAGGGTGCGGTCCAGTTTAGTGACGTGATAGCCGAGATGCTCGAAGATGCGACGCACGATGCGGTTGCGGCCACTGTGAATCTCGATGCCCACCTGCTTCTTGTCCGTCGGCGATGCGTAGTCAATAGCGTCGGCATGAATCTCGCCGTCCTCCAGCATGATGCCTTCTGCTATCTGCCGCATATCGGCTGCCGTGACGTTCTTGTCGGTGTACACGTGGTAGATCTTCTTCTTCAAGAACTGCGGGTGGGTCAGCTTGCTGGCCAGTTCACCGTCGTTGGTCAGCAGGAGCACGCCTGTGGTGTTACGGTCCAGACGACCTACGGGATAGATACGTTCGGGGCAGGCGTCCTTGACGAGTTCCATGACGGTCTTGCGGTTCTGCGGATCATCGCTGGTGGTGACGTAGTCCTTGGGCTTGTTCAGCAGCACGTAAACCTTCTTCTCGATGCGCACAGGCTGGTCGTGGAACTTCACCTCGTCGGAACGTTTCACTTTCGTGCCGAGCTCGGTGACGACGACGCCATTGACGCTGACGACTCCAGCCTCGATGAACGTATCGGCCTCGCGACGCGAGCAGACGCCGGCATTGGCGAGGAACTTGTTCAGACGGATGGGTGCTTCGGGGTCTATGTGGGCCTCGGAATATTCGATGCGCTTCTTGAAGCTGTATTTGGCATTGGGGTCATAGCCGGCCGTGCGCTGACGGGGGCCGCCGAATCCACGCTGCTGGCCGTAGCCGCCACGCTGCTGATAGCCTCCACGCTGCTGGCCGTAGCCGCCGCGCTGCTGATAGCCACCGCGCTGCTGACCATAGCCGCCACGCTGCTGGCCGTAGCCGCTGCGCTGCTGACCGTAGCCGCCTTCACGCTGCTGGTAGGGACGCTGCTGATAGCCACCTTCGCGCTGCTGGCCGTAGCCGCCACGCTGCTGGTAGCCTTCCTCGCGCTGGTAGGGACGCTGCTGATAGCCACCCTCGCGCTGCTGATAGGGGCGCTGTTGGTAGCCGCCTTCGCGCTGCTGATAGGGACGCTGCTGGTAGCCGCCTTCGCGCTGCTGCCCGTAGCCGCCCTCGCGCTGCTGGTAGGGACGGGGCTGATAGGTACGACGTTCGCCGTCGGCTGTGCTTCCATAGACGGGGCGCTGGATGCGGGGACGCGGAGTGCGGCCCTGGGCGCCATAGCCATGATTCTGTTCTCTGTTAAAAGAGGGATTGAAACCTTCACGGTGTTCGTTGTTTCCCTCGTTGGCTGCGAAACTCTCGCGCCACTTTTCATCATTGTTTTCCATAAACGTTTATGGTCTGAAAAATAATAAAATAGGTATGGTTAATGAATTAGGCCTCTGCGACTCCCGTCACGGGAGATACAGTGCCCAGATAATTGTCGGGGGTGATGGCGTGCAGCTCCTGGCGCACGCTGTCGCTGACGTCCAGCGTATCGATGAACTCCTGGATGCTCTCCTTGCTGATGGGCTTGCCCGTGCGGGTCAGCGCCTTCAGCGTCTCGTAGGGTTGCGGGTAGTGTTCGCGGCGCAGGATGGTCTGTATGCCTTCGGCGACGACGGCCCAGTTGCGCTCGAGGTCGGCGCGCAGGGCGTCCTCGTTAAGCTGAAGCTTGCCCAAGCCCTTCTGTATGCTCTGCAGGGCTATCAGGCCATGTGCCAAAGGCACGCCGACGTTGCGCAGCACAGTAGAGTCGGTCAGGTCGCGTTGCATACGGCTCACCGGCAACTTCTGCGCCAGATGGGCCAGCAGAGCGTTGGCGATACCGAGGTTGCCCTCGGCGTTCTCGAAGTCGATGGGGTTCACCTTGTGGGGCATCGCGCTGGAGCCTACCTCGCCGGCCTTGATGCGCTGGCGGAAATAGCCCATGGAGATGTACTGCCAGATGTCGCGGCAAAGATCCAGGAGGACAGTGTTGAGACGACGGACGCTGTCGAAGAAAGCTGCCAGGCCGTCGTAGTTGGAAATCTGCGTGGTGAAGAGTTCACGCTGCAAGCCGAGGCGCTGGCGCAGGAAGTCGTTGCTCCACTGCGTCCAGTCGACAGCGGGATAGGCCACGTGGTGGGCGTTGAAGTTGCCCGTGGCACCGCCGAACTTGGCCGTCAGCGTGGCAAAGGTGTCCACCTGCGACAGCACATTCTGCAGACGCCACACGAAGACGTAGAGTTCCTTACCCAGGCGTGTGGGCGAGGCTGGCTGGCCGTGGGTGTGGGCCAGCATCGGCACTTCCTGCCATCCGGCAGAGAGCGCCTGCAGCTGCTGGCACGTCTGACGCAGGCACGGTGCATAGACCTCGTCCCAGGCTTCCTTGATGCTGAGCGGAACTGAGGTGTTGTTGATATCCTGCGAGGTCAGGCCGAAATGTACAAACTCCTTGAAGGGCGACAGGCCGCCACCTTTCTGCGACATCGCACTCTCGATGGCATCGAACTTTTCCTTGATGAAATATTCGACAGCCTTGACGTCATGGTTCGTCACGGACTCTATCTCCTTGATGCGCTTCGCATCGGCTTCGGAGAAATCGACGTAGATACGACGCACGGGTTCACGATACGCTGCATCCAGCGTGTCGAAGCCGGGAAGACCCAGTTCGCTCAGGGACAGGAAATATTCCACTTCCACGCGAACGCGGTAACGGATAAGAGCAAATTCCGAGAAATAGCGGTCAAGGCTTTCTGCCTTAGAACGATAGCGCCCATCCACGGGCGAAATAGCAGTCAATGAGTTAAGCTCCATAGCGCATTCTTATGAATAGCGGGCGCAAAGGTAAGCAAAAACCTTGAATGAAACAGCATTCGCCGCCCACTTTTTTCACTTTCCGCTTCGTTTTT
>CAMVFC010000026.1 GCA_947166655.1 uncultured Prevotellaceae bacterium | reverse complement strand
TAGCTCGCCAGGCTCATAACCTGGAGGTCGCCCGTTCGAGTCGGACCTCCGCAACCAAAGACAGAGAAGTTGCTTCAAGGAGCAGCTTCTCATTATTTTATAAGGTACGCATAAGGTACTAAGCTTTTGTGCGTATAGTTGCATCAGATTTTAAGACCTTTAGGTGGCTTTGCACCCGGGTCTCAAAGCAGATAGGAACGGGCGTTTTTCATAAGATTGACAATTTATTATTGAACAAAACAGACCAGAGACAAGCTATTCGGTCAGAAAAAATCAAGAAAATATAGAAAAAAACGTTAACAAATAGCGCGCGCTCCAAACTTTTTTCCTATCTTTGTGCCGAAATTTTGTCACAGCCACCTTAACAGGAGACTAAAAGTTCTACCTAAGACAGACAATGGAAACAACCCTTGTATTGCTCAAACCGAGCTGCGTGCAACGTCAGCTGATTGGCGAAATCGTAAATCGCTTCGAGCGTCGCGGCCTGCTCATTGTTGGAATGAAAATGATGCAACTGGACGAAGCTATTCTTCGCGAGCATTACGCCCACCTCGTGGACCGTCCCTTCTTCCCCCTCTTGGCCAAGTCAATGATGGCATCGCCCATCGTGGCAATGGCAATCCGCGGTGTGGAAGCTGTCCAAGTGGTTCGCGGTATGACGGGCTTCACCAACGGTCGCCGTGCCGACCCCGGCACCATCCGTGGCGACTACGCTATGAGCAATCAGCAAAACATCGTTCACGCTTCCGACTCACCCGAGAATGCGGCTGTGGAATTGGCACGTTTCTTCCATCCGGAAGAGATATTCGAGTATCGTCACGCCCTGACGGATTTTCTCTATGCTCCCGATGAATGCCAATAATATAATTAAGGAGAACAGGAACCAATAATAAGGAATAAGAAAAGGCAGAAGGAGGATATGTTTTTTATTAAACGAGCACTCACTTGGATAGCCATCGGTTTGGTTGCCACGCCCGTCTTAGGACAGGACCTGCTGGCCCACCAGGCTCCCGTAGATAAGAAAATGCGAGCCGTAGACAGTGTTGCCCTGCAGCGTTTATTCATGCAGGAAGACCTTGAAGACCCCGCCGCAGACCTTTATCCCAACTGGGAAGATCGCTTCATCAATGCTTTTGGCGATGTCGAACTTCCGAAAGAGTACAAAATCGACCTGCGCGATTTTGCCATGCCGACGACCAATCGTATCGTCACCTCGAAGTACGGTTATCGTCCTCGTTTCCGCAGACAGCACAAAGGTCTTGACATCAACGCCAACCGCGGCGACACCATCCGTTCTGCTTTCGACGGCAAGGTGCGCATCGTTGAATACCAGCCTGGCGGCTACGGCAACGTTGTCGTTATCCGTCATCCCAACGGCCTTGAAACCATTTATGGTCACCTCTCTAAGCACTTGACGCAGAAAGGAAGCATCGTAAAGGCAGGCGAACCCATCGGATTGGCTGGAAATACGGGCTTCAGCAAAGGCACGCACCTCCATTTTGAGACGCGTCTGCTGGGCGAATACATTGACCCTGCCAAGCTCTTTGACTTCGCAAATCAGGATGTCACCGGCGACTTCTACATCTTCAAGGGTCACGGCCGTGGTACCATTCTGGGCAAGCATGTGGCAGATGCAGAAGACAAACAGACAGATTTGGCACAAGCTGAAGAAGGAGAAGATGTCAGTTACGAAGAGGACGCCTCTAACAGCAAAG
The DNA here is from genome assembly GCA_947166655.1 of uncultured Prevotellaceae bacterium. Taxonomy (GTDB): domain Bacteria; phylum Bacteroidota; class Bacteroidia; order Bacteroidales; family Bacteroidaceae; genus Physcousia. The sequence continues at coordinate 31,940 of CAMVFC010000026.1, read as the reverse complement.
CCGCCCGCGAGGCCCGCGCTGCCCGAAACACTCAGTTCCACAAGGTGCGCCGCGGCGAGACGCTGTCCAGCATCGCCAAGAAACACCGCACCACCGTTGCTAAGCTTTGCCGTGCAAACGGCCTGACGAAGCGTTCGAAGCTGCGCGTAGGCCAGATCCTGAAATACTCTTAAGGCACGATGAGCACTGAAGAACAGTTCCGCGCAGTAATGAAAGAATGCCGCGGGGTTTTTGCAGGAAAACTTCACGACTATGGTGCTGCGTGGCGTATCCTGCGCATCCCCTCGCTGACCGACCAGCTCTACATCAAAGCCAATCGCATCCGCTCGCTTGAATTGAAGCGTGAAGCACGCGTGGACGAAGGCATTCGTCCAGAGTTCATCGCCATCGTAAACTACGCTATCATAGGGTTGATCCAACTGCAACACGGCTTTGCAGAGAAACCCGATGACATGACCACCGACGAGGCTTTGGCCGAATACGATCGTCTGGCCGAAGATTCGCTGCAACTTATGCTCCGCAAGAACCATGACTACGACGAAGCGTGGCGCGGGATGCGTGTCAGCAGCTATACAGACCTTATCCTTCAGAAGATTTTCCGCACCAAGCAAATTGAAGAACTCGACGGCGCAACACTTATCAGCGAGGGCATTGATGCCAACTACATGGACATGATGAACTACGCTGTCTTCGGCCTCATCAAACTAACCTTTGACGAATGAGAGACAAGGTCTTATGGATCGTGGTGAACGTATGCCGTCTGGTTACGTCCGCCACGTTTTGTTTTTCCGGCATGGTCAAACTAATCGACCCTGTCGGCACGCAGTATAAAATCATCGACTACCTCACAGCTATGGGCCAACCCGCCCAGCAATGGCCTGTACTGACGCTTGCGCTGGCCGTGGGACTGTCCCTTCTGGAGTTCTGCCTGGGCGTATACTTGTTCTTCAGCATCCGCCGCCGCTGGACCACCGCCCTCATCCTGCTTTTCATGCTGGCCTATACCCCACTGACACTATGGCTGGCAACCACCGACGCTGTGGCAGACTGCGGCTGCTTCGGCGATGCCATTCACCTGAGCAACTGGCAGACGTTCTGGAAGAATGCAACCCTTCTGGCGATGTCCGTGGTGCTGTGGTGGCGCGGCAACCTGCTCACACGCTTTGTCTCCGAATCGGTGTCGTGGGTTATTTCACTCTTCTCCACCCTCTACGGCCTCTTCATCGCCTTTCTATGTATCTACGGAGAACCGATTATCGACTTCCGCCCATTCCACGTCAGTCAGCACATCCCGACAGCAATGGCCTGGCCTGAGGACCCGAATCAGACGCCCGAGATTCTGGACTTCGAACTTGACGAGGAGATACTCGCCGACACATCCTACTCTTTCCTGCTCATCTCCCCCCATCTGGAGCAGGCCAGCGACGGCGCCATGGAACGCATCAACAGTCTCTTCGACTACGCCTCCCGCCACGGCTACCGTTTCCTTGGTCTCACGGCGTCCTCACCGCAGGCCATTGAGCGCTGGCAGGACCTCACGGGTGCCGAGTATGATTTCACCTTCATGGACGAGCTGACGCTGAAGACCATCGCTCGCAGCAACCCCGCTGTCATGTTGCTGCACGACGGCACCATCGTAGGTAAATGGGGGCATCGCGAGCTGCCAACGGTTGATCAACCCGACACACCACTGGATTGCCTGAGCTGGGGGCACCTTCAGCCCGCCAGCTATCAAGCTATGCTATTACGGCTACTGCTTTGGTATGTGGTTCCTCTTTTCCTTTTGGTCCTTGCCGACGGCATCGGCAGAGGTATCAGGAAAAGACGACAAGCCCTTGAAACCAGTCACCACTGACTGTCCACATACTCGGCCAGGCGGCGGTAAAAAGGCATCCGTGCAAGCGTCTTTCGGTTACCTATTAAAATAAGTTTCATGCGCGCACGCGTGATAGCCACGTTCATCCGTCGCAAATCACGCAGAAAACCTATCTGCCCCTCCTCGTTGGAGCGCACAAGACTGATGACAATGATATCACGTTCCTGCCCCTGGAAACTGTCCACCGTTCCCGTCGTAATGAGGTTTCGGAAAGGTTTCCAGAAAGAATCGCGACGCAGCATTTGCCGCAGCAGATACACCTGCCCTTTGTAAGGCGAAATCAGCCCTACGTCCAGACGCTCTTCCAGAATCCGTTCCTTGCCGATCTTCTCGAAATAACGTTTCAGCGTGTCCAGCGTCAGCTCTGCCTCGGCAGGATTGATGCGCGAGAGACCTGCCGCCTGCTCCTGATAATCGCGTGTCGAGCCGTCGTCCTCGAACGCCATAGGCGTGTCGATCCATTCGATGGCCGTGTCCCAGTCCAAAATACCACGGTACTTTACCTCCGGAGCACTCTGCAGGCGTCCCTCATAAAACTCCTGGTTCGGAAACTGCATGATGGTCTCGCACATCCTGTACTGTACGGTTAGGAGCGACACCGCCTGAGGTTTCTGCTCCACGATATACTGCATCAGCGTATGGTCCAGGCCGCCGCGCATCGCCTCAGGCGACTTGATGGTCGGCGGCAGTTGCTTATGATCTCCTGCGAAGACGACACGATGCGCCTTGCGGATAGCTATCCAGCATGCCGCTTCCAGCGCTTGCGTTGCCTCGTCGATGAACAATGTGCCGAACTTCATGCCGTCTAACAAGCGGTTAGCCGAACCTGTCAGCGTGCAGGCAATCACCTTGGCGTCCTGCATCAGCGCCTGATGAATGGTGTATTCAATATCCGTGGCTCGGTCTTTCAGGCGTGCTATCTTCTGATGGCGCGCCTCACGGCTGCCTGAGCGCGAATCATAAAGTTGACGTATAGACCGTCGCACGGCCCACAGCTCTTGATAGAGAGGATGGTCCTCGAAGCGGCGTTCGTAGGTAAAACTCAGCATTTTGTCCGTCACCCGCATCGGATTGCCGATGCGCAGCACACTGACACCCCGGTCCACCAGTTTCTCTGCTATCCAGTCGACAGCCATATTCGACTGCGCACACACCAAGACCTGGTTCTCGCGGCGCAGTGTCTCGTAGATAGCTTCCACCAGCGTCGTCGTCTTACCCGTTCCCGGCGGTCCGTGGACCACGGCGACATCCTTAGCCCACAGCACCTCGTTGACCGCTGCTTGCTGGCTTGTGTTCAGCCAAGGGAAGCGCACCGGCGCGAAAGTGAACTTCCCGATGGGTTGCGAAGCGTGGAACATCTCGCGCAGCTCAGCCAGCCGACCGCTGCGGGCCGCGATGACGGCGTCCAACGCCTCGAACATCAACCGGTAGGTCAGTTCGTCGAGATACAACTGAACGCCCAGCCGGTAAGCATTGCGCAGTTGCGCCAACACGCCTTCGTCCGGCAGCGTTATGACCATGCGGTTGGCCTCAACGTAACTGACGTGCGACACGAATTTGAAATAATGCAGCAGTCCGCCCGTGCCGTAACGGTCGCCGGAGGCATCCTGCGAAAACCAGCAGACAGGCTTACCTGGTTCGAACTGATGGTCCACATCATCGGCAGGCTTTGTCACCTCCACCACCAACTGATCCAGCGAATTGTAATAGCTGCGACCGATTGTCAGCGGATACCAGGCCAAGCCGCGCGCCACCTTACGCTCTACGCCCACGGCTTCCGTCTGACGGCGAAACTCTGCCAACTCGTACTGATACTCCTCCCTTAGGAGTGCGCGCTGGCGTGTCAGCAGGGAGACTACGTTCTCGGACATACGGGTCTGTAGAAATGTTCTCGTTCGATGGCCTCCCACACCGCAGGCGACAAGCCTTCACCATGGTAATCTGGTTGCGTGGCGATAGCCTCCCGGATAGCAGTCGAGGCAAAGGGCATTAGCGGAGCCTCCACCAGCTGCACGCCCTGCGGCAGCGTGGCGGCATCTACGGGATAGCCCGGACGGGGATATACGATGATGGGATGATGCCGCAAGATCTCGTCGGCCCGGAACCACTGCGGGAAGCGCAGCCAGTTGTCCGCACCGATTACGAGGGCAAAGTCGCGGTCGGGCCACGCTGTCCGCATCGCCTCCAGCGTGTGCACCATGTAAGAAGGTCGAGGCAGGTGGAACTCGAAATCGGAAACGCGCAAGCAGTCGGCTATGTCGGCCGCCTCAGGGCTACGTGCCACGTCGTCGAGAGCCAGCTGCGCCAGACGCAGACGCTCCTCGTCGGCCAACAGGTCGGCCACAGGCTTCAACGGGTTCTGCGGCGACACCAGGAACCAGAGTTCGTCCACCAAGCCCTGGCGCAGCAGCCACAGGCCGAGCGCCGTGTGCCCTTTGTGAATCGGATTAAAACTGCCACCGTAGATACCTGTCATGGAAGAAGGAAGTCTTTTTATCGACGAATAAACATCTATCGCCACTTGTCGGCCATCACTTATCAATCTCCAGGAATCGGCAGATGGCAGTGTAGGCATCGGCCTTGGCACGCTCCAGGTCGTCGTTGACCACCACCTCGTCAAAGCGCGGGGCGAAGGTCAGTTCATAGGCGGCGCGGTCCAGGCGCTGCTGAATCACTTCGGGAGCATCGGTGCCACGCCCTTCCAGCCGGCGGCGCAGTTCCTCGATGCTGGGTGGCTGGATGAAGAGGCTCAAGGCTCGTTCGCCGAAGTATTCCTTCAGGCGCATTCCGCCATGAACGTCGACATCGAAGACGACGTTCTGTCCGGCCGCCAGCTGCTTCTCCACCTGCTCTTTCAGCGTACCGTAGAAGCGTCCGGCATAGACTTCTTCGTACTCTATGAAATCGCCAGACGCCACGCGCCGGCGAAACTCGTCCTCCGACAGAAAGAGGTACTCCACCCCATTCTGCTCGGTGCCGCGCGGCGGGCGCGTCGTTGCCGATACAGAGAACGCCAGGTGCAACTCCTCACGCGGCATCAGACTTCCGATAATCGTGCTCTTGCCGCTGCCCGAAGGGGCACAGAAAATAATCACTCTATTCATATCTCTTACATGACGTTGAGGACTTGTTCCTTGATTTGTTCCAACTCATCTTTCATGCGCACCACGAGATTCTGCATCTCTGCGATATTGCTTTTGCTGCCCGTGGTGTTGATCTCGCGCCCCATCTCTTGGGCGATGAAACCAAGCTTCTTGCCCTGTCCGTGGCCGTCGGCCATCGTCTTGCGGAAATAGTCCAAGTGGTTCTTCAGGCGCTGCTTCTCCTCGTTGATGTCCAGTTTCTCGATGTAGTAGATCATCTCCTGTTCCAGGCGGTTACGGTCCACCTGCACTTCGGGAATCGAGTTGAGGCCATCCACGATGCGTGCCCGGATTTTCTCCACACGGGCCTGCTCGAAGGGCTCAATCTGTGCCAGCAGCGCCTCTATGTTGTCCACCTTTTCGTGGAACTTACGCTCCAGTGCTGCACCCTCTTGCCGACGGAAATCCATGAGACGCTCCACAGCCAGACGAGCCACGCCGCTGGCCACCTGCCACTCCTCGTCGGAGAGTTCCACCGTCTCCGTCTTCGTCAGCACGTCGGGAAGTCGCAGCAGCGTCGGGAACCAGTGTTCCCCAGGATCATGGAGACCCAGTTCAGTGCTGATGGCACGGATTTGCTCCACATAGCTCTTGATGACCTGTCGGTTCATCGGCACTGCAGCGCCTGAATCATCACGTTCTATGTAGAGGCTGAAGTCCACCTTGCCACGTTCCAGTTCAACACTTATCATTGCACGGAGTTCCATCTCTTTCTCGCGATAGACAGGAGCAATGCGTGTCTGCAAATCCAGCGCTTTACTGTTCAGCGACTTAATTTCGGCAGTAATCTTTTTGCCTTCGAATTCGGCAGAGGCCTTACCGTAGCCCGTCATAGAGAGTATCATAGTTATGCTTTTTCTGTTGTATTATTTCGGGTGCAAAGATAGGGAAAATAATCGAGAATCGCCCTTGGCTGAGGCAAATTATACCGATAGAACGCCAAATAACTTGACGAGAAACGGAATCTACTTATCCAACACTCTACTCATACTCCTTTGTTTGTAAAAAAATCATTGCTGCCAGCCCAGGACTCACACCCGCCCAACCCTTCCCTCACACCTGATCCCTGTGTCCCGCACGCCCTTCCCATACACTTGTCTCGTCCAGCACATCTGCCCGCCTCGTCCAACACATTTGCCCACCACGCCCAACACTTTAGTTTGTTCCATCGTGATGGAACCATCGTTCCATCGTGATGGAACCATCATTCCATCGTGATGGAACAAACTCCCCTGCCTGCGAACCCGACCTTATGGCTCTATGGTGAAGGGGCATTCCTGCCCGGGAAACGGCTCTCACTCCCAAAGGTGTCGCTTGTTCACGGAGGCACTCATTTCCATTTTAGCCCTGATCGTTCGGCATTAGCTTCCGCATAAGTTAAAAAGACACCTTGGTCAACATGAAAACGATTACTGCCCGCTAAACATTTAATGGAATACCTTAACATGAATACATTCATCGTTTTCTTTTTAGTTAATCTTCTGAAAAATGCTTCATGATTATAAACTTTTATTGTACCTTTGCGCCGCAAAAAGAATTTACACAAAGCGATATGGCTTGTATCTTACACATTGAAACGAGCACACACGTATGCTCCGTGGCCGTGAGTGAGGATGCACACGTCATCTTCGACAAGGCCGACATGGAAGGTCCGAACCACGCTTCCGTGTGCGGCCCCTACGTGGAAGAGGCGCTGAGCTTCGCCGAGAGCCACGCCATCCCGCTCGACGCGGTGGCCGTCTCGGAAGGTCCCGGGAGCTATACGGGTCTGCGCATCGGCGTCTCCATGGGCAAAGGTGTGGCCTACGGCCGACAAGTACCGCTGCTGATGGTGCCTACGCTGAAGGTACTCTCGGTGCCGGTGCTGCTGTACCACGACGAGTTGCCCGACGAGGCGCTCTTCGTGCCGATGCTCGATGCCCGCCGTATGGAGGTCTACGCCGCCGTGTACGACCGCGCCCTGCGAGAAGTGCGGCCTGTCGGCGCCGACATCGTGGACGCCGACACCTACCGCCCCTGGCTGGAGCAGGGACCTGTCTGCTTCTTTGGCCCTGGTGCCGAGAAATGCAAGGCTGTCATCCAGCACCCTAACGCAATCTTCATCGACCAGATTCACCCCCTGGCCAAACACATGCAGCCTCTGGCGGAGCAGGCCTTAGCCAAAGGCGAAGTGGCAGACGTCGCCTACTGCGAACCGTTCTACCTGAAAGACTTCGTGGCCACAAAGCCTAAGAAGATTGAAATGTTGAAACACTGAGACAGCGAAAGACCGAGAAAGTGAATAACAATCCCCTTCAATGACATACAATACTCAACGAGAGAAACTCATTATGCCGGAATACGGGCGCGTGATCCAGGAAATGGTGGACCACTGCCTCAGCCTCGAGGACCGCGCGGAGCGCCAACGCTGCGCAGAGACCATCGTCGACATCATGGCCACGATGACTGAGGACCAGAACCAACAGCCCGACTACAGGCACAAGCTGTGGGACCAGCTGGCTATCATGTCGGACTACAAGCTCGACGTCGATTACCCTTACGAGATAATCCAGAAAGACCTGATTACGGCCAAACCCAAGCCGCTGAAATATCCCATGCAGCGCATCCGCTATCGCCACTACGGCCACCTCACCGAGGCTTTCATACAGAAAGCGAAGGAGCTGCCAGAGGGCACTGAGCGCGAAGAGCTCACTGCGATGATGGCGAACTACATGAAACGCAGTCTGTACAACTGGAACCGTGATGCCATGGACGAGCGCAAGGTGTATGCCGATCTGGAGGAATACATGGGGGGCGAAGCACGTCTGCCCGAGCACTTTCACTTCGCATCGGTCAGTTCCGGCCACCTGCCCGACAACGCCGGTGCTGGCAGCGGTAAGAAGAAAAAGAAGAAATGAGCTCATTCAAGATAGAAGGAGGACACCGTCTCAGCGGAGAAATCACACCCCAGGGCGCTAAGAACGAAGCCCTGCAGGTGCTCTGTGCCACGGTGCTCACCAGCGAACCGGTACGCATCAGCAATGTCCCCGACATCGCCGACGTGAACAATCAGATTCAGCTGCTGAGGGACATCGGCGTGAAAGTGACTTGCAACGCAAAAAGCGACTATACGTTCCAGGCCGACCAGGTGGACCTCACATTCCTGCAGAGCGAGGCCTTCCTGCAGCGCTCGGCCCGCCTGCGCGGCAGCATTATGCTGATTGGTCCGCTGCTGGCACGTTACGGGCAGGCCGTTGTGTCGAAACCCGGAGGCGACAAGATCGGGCGTCGACGCGTGGACACCCATTTCCTCGGGATGGAAAGCCTTGGCGCCAAATTCCACTACGACGCCGAACACGAGCGTTTCGACATCACTGCTGGACAGCTCAAGGGGACCTATATGCTGCTGGACGAAGCCTCTGTCACGGGCACGGCGAACATCATCATGGCCGCCACGCTGGCCAGCGGGACGACTACCATCTACAACGCGGCCTGCGAGCCATACATACAACAGCTATGCCGGATGCTCAACCGCATGGGAGCACGCATTGAGGGTATCGCCTCCAACTTGCTCACCATCCACGGCGTCACAGAGCTGCACGGCACCGAGCACCGCATCCTGCCCGATATGATCGAGGTGGGATCGTTCATCGGCATGGCCGCGATGTGCGGCGACGGCATTCGCATCAAGGACGTCAGCTACGACGACCTCGGCATCATCCCCTACACATTCCGCCGCCTGGGCATCTCCGTGATGCGTCAGGGCGACGACATCTACGTGCCCTGCCACGAGCACTACGAGATAGAATCATTCATCGACGGCTCATTCATGACCTTCAGCGACGCTCCGTGGCCTGGCCTGACGCCGGACTTGCTAAGCGTACTGCTCGTGGTGTCCACGCAGGCCAAAGGCTCAGTGCTCATCCACCAGAAGATGTTCGAGAGCCGACTCTTCTTCGTGGACAAGCTCATTGACATGGGCGCACAAATCATTCTCTGCGACCCGCATCGTGCCGTCGTCGTAGGCCACGACAATCAGATCCGGCTGCGCGGAGGGCGCATGACGTCACCCGACATCCGTGCCGGCATTGCCCTTCTGATTGCCGCCATGAGCGCCGAGGGCACCAGCACTATCAGCAATATCCAGCAGATAGACCGCGGCTACGAAGACATCGAAGGACGCTTCAACGCTCTGGGCGCACAAATCACACGAATCGATGATTGAAGAGACAGAAGTATATAAAATAGGTACGCTCACGCGCACGCACGGGGTAAAAGGCGAGCTGGCATTCCAGTTCACCGACGACGTGTGGGACCGCGTGGAGGCCGACTACGTCTTCTGCCGCATGGACGGACTGCTGGTGCCATTCTTCTTCGAGGAATGGCGTTTCCGCTCGGACACCACCGCCCTGGTGAAGTTTGAGGGCATCGACACTGCCAACGCGGCTCAGCAGATGGTCGGCGCCGAAGTCTTCTTCCCGAAAGAACTCACCCCAGACGAGATCGACGAAGAAGACCTCACCTGGCGCCACTTCATGGGCTTCGATGTCGTACAGACCGACGACAAAGGCGCGACGGAAAGGACGTTGGGCACCGTCAGCGATGTGCTCGACCAGACGGCCAATATCCTACTCGACGTACAGGCACCTGATGGACAGAGCCTGCTCATCCCCGCCCATGAAGATTTCGTACTGCGAGCCGATCACCGAGAACGCCGTCTCTACGTCTGCGTGCCCGACGAACTACTGACTTTAAATAACTGAAATATACAATGAAACAAATTGCCATCCTCGGTTCGACAGGAAGTATCGGCACACAGGCGCTACAAGTCATAGCCGAACATCCCGACCGCTTCGAGGCACGCGTTCTCACGGCCAACAACCGCTGGCAGCTGCTGGTGGAACAGGCGCGACGGTTCCGACCCGCCGCCGTGGTCATCGCCAACGAGATGCACTACGATACTGTCAAGGCTGCGCTCGACGACCTGCCCATCGCTGTATACACCGGCGCAGAGGCGCTCTGTCAGGTCGTGCAGTCGGGCGAAGTCGACATGGTACTCACCGCCATGGTGGGCTTTGCCGGTCTGCCACCCACCATTGCTGCCATCAAGGCAGGCAAACCTATTGCACTGGCCAACAAAGAGACGATGGTCGTCGCCGGCGAGCTGATCAACAGCCTCTGCCGCCAGTATCAGGTGCCCATCCTGCCCGTGGACAGCGAGCACAGCGCCATCTTCCAAAGTATCATCGGCGAAGTATCGCCCATAGAGAAAATCATACTCACCGCCTCGGGCGGACCCTTCCGAACTTTCACCCGCGAGCAACTGGAGAGCGTCACGCCCGCCATGGCACTGAAGCATCCCAACTGGGACATGGGCGCTAAGATTACCATCGACTCGGCCTCCATGATGAACAAAGGCTTTGAGGTCATCGAGGCCAAATGGCTCTTCGCCGTCGAGCCCGAACGTATCCAGGTGGTCGTCCATCCGCAAAGCGTCGTGCACAGCGGCGTGCAGTTTGCCGACGGAGCCGTCAAGGCACAGCTCGGCGTGCCTGACATGCGCGTGCCCATCCAGCTCGCCTTCTCTTACCCCGAGCGTCTGCAGAGTTCCTTCGACCGTCTGGACTGGTACACGATGCACGACCTGACCTTCGAACGCCCCGATACCGAGCGTTTCCGCTGCCTGGCCTTGGCCTACGAAGCACTGCACCGCGGAGGCAACGCTCCCTGTATCGTCAATGCCGCCAACGAGATTGTCAACCGCGCCTTCCTCGAAGGCAAATGCCGCTTCCTGCAAATGGCGGACATCATCGAGAAGACCCTCGACAAAGCCTCCTTCATCACCTCACCCACATACGAAGACTATCTGGCCACCGACAAGGAAGCACGTCGCATCGCCACATCATTACTCTAAAGCATTATGTCTGTTTTCCTCATTAAAACCCTACAACTTCTCCTCTGCTTTGCGATTCTGATTATCCTGCACGAGGGAGGACACTTCTTTTTCGCCAAGCTCTTTGGCATACGCGTCGAGAAATTCTATATGTTCTTTGACTACAAGTTCCATCTTTTCTCCACAAAGGACAAGTGGTTCGCCCGTCTGTTCCCGAAGGCGGCAAAGAACGAGACGGAGTATGGTCTCGGATGGATTCCCCTCGGCGGCTACGTGAAGATTGCCGGCATGATTGACGAGAGCATGGACCTCGAGCAAATGAAACAGCCCGTACAGAAGTGGGAGTTCCGCTCGCGTCCCGTCTGGCAGCGTTTTCTCGTCATGGTGGGCGGCGTACTGGTCAATTTCCTGCTGGCACTGTTCATCTACGCCATGATTCTCTTTGCCTGGGGCAAAGACACGCTGCCCATCCGGCAGATCAACCAAGGCTTCTCCTACAATGAGATGGCCGAAGCAGTAGGCTTCATGGACGGCGATATCCCTGTACGTGCCGACGGCCAACCCATCGAGGACTGGGACGTCACCGTGTACCGCACTCTCTCGGAGGCCAAAAGTGTTACCGTGCTGCGCGACGGCCGCGAAGTCACACTGCAGATGCCCGAAGAAGGTCTGAATCTCCTCGAAATGCTCGAGACAGATCCGCGCTTCCTCAGCGTCAACGTGCCCTGCCGTGTCGATAGCGTGCTGGCTGCATCGCCTGGCGCTGCTGCAGGCATGAAGAAAGGAGCACGCATCCTTTCCGTGGACGGACAGCCGGTGGAATGGTGGTCGGACTTTGATGCCATCATGGGGCGCAAGGCAGACATCCTGGCGGCTGGTTGCTCACACGCGGACAGCGTACGTCTGCGTTCGCTGCCTGTCGTCTTCGTCAACGAAGGAAGCGCACAGCCCGATACTACAACGATTCTGCTGACAGAGGACTATACCCTCGGCATCGTCAAGACACACTATTCGCAGTTCTACAAAGACCAGTTCGTTCACCACGACTATGGCTTCCTGGCGTCTATTCCGGCGGGCATCGACTATGGTTGGGAGACACTGAAGGGATATGTCAGCGACCTGAAATACATCTTCTCGAAGAAAGGAGCACAGAGCGTTGGCTCGTTCGGCACCATCGGCAACCTCTTCCCTGCCGTATGGGATTGGGGTGCCTTCTGGAACATCACAGCCTTCATCTCTCTGATGCTGGCGTTCATGAACATCCTCCCCATACCGGGACTCGACGGCGGACACATCTTCTTCCTCCTTGTCGAGGCCATTATACGGCGTCCGCCTTCAGATAAGTTCATGGAGTTTGCTCAGTATGTCGGGATGGCCATCATCCTGGCGCTCATGGTACTCGCCATCTTCAATGACATTGTGAAGTTTGTCTTCTGAAGAGAAAAGCGCAATTAAAAAAGGATGAAAGGGTGAAAAGTGAAAAAAGAAGTATTACTTCAATGGCAGCGTGCACATCAAGAGCCTCAGTAAACTTCTATTTTCACTTCTCACCCTTTCACTTTTTACTCTTTTAACCCAGATCGGTCATTAGAAATGCAGTGAGAGTAGCCTCTGTTTTGAGCAGTATTTTCGTTTTGAGCGAAGAAGCAATGCGGGCCTTGTGAAAGGCTACGGGTAGGCGAGGTCTACTCGGGAATCTGAGTGAAAAGCGGAAAGATGCCAAAACAGAGGCTATTATCACTGTAATAAATAATGAAAACACCGGTCGATTGACAACTTTGCCTGCAATCTCTTTGCTGGACTCATTGCATACTATCTACAGCAGAAGAAGCCCGAGATGAACATTGAAATCATTGACAGAAACAGAAGAATCGCATAGAGCATATACCGAACTCACGTCCCCCTTTAACTTTCGGGCGAAAGTGCCTTGAGTTTTCTCCTTCTTCCCCTTAACTTTCGGGCGAAAGTGCCTTGAGTTTTCTCCTTTTTCCCCTTAACTTTCTGGCGAAAGTGCCTTGAGTTTTCTCCTTCTTCCCCTTAACTTTCGGGCGAAAGTGCCTTGAGTTTTCTCCTTTTTCCCCTTAACTTTCTGGCGAAAGTGCTTTGAGTTTTCTCCTTCTTCCCCTTAACTTTCGGGCGAAAGTGCTTTGAGTTTTCTCCTTCTTTTCATCAGCCAGCAGACGATAGTGCGCCAAGTTCCTCCCCCCCCTTTCTCGCTCCAATGCTCATGTACCGATTGAGGTAAAGACTCCTGCAAAAAAGTTATTTTAGGCGCATTTTTAGCCGGGATCTGTCACTTCTATCACCTGTCTATCACCTCATCTATCACCTCGTACACATCTTGTTAGCAGGGAGTTAACTCCATTTAGTGATAGAGTGATAGATATTTTTGAAAAAATGAAGAGTGCGCGCGAGAGAGCATAAGAACAAGCATGGAACAACCCCAATCGGTTCCAGAGGTCGATGTTTTATATATATGATTCCTTCAGGGATGAAGCGTCCCTTTGCCGAGCGCTCGCAAAGTGACTCCTCACACCGAACTGACGCACTTTTACTTTCCTATCAAATCCTTTGCCTTCTCGATGACAAATTGAAGGGCCGCATCGTGCTCATTGGGAATAATGCCATCGAGGATAGCGTCTTTCACCGCAGCCTTCAGAATACCCACTTCCTTGCACGGTGCAAGGTGAAAGCGTTCCATGATTTCCTCTCCACTGACGGGTGGCTGGAAGTTACGGATACGGTCGCGTTCCTCTAAATCAACCAGTTTTCTACGCACCAGCTGGAAGTTATCCAGGAAACGTTGCTTGCGCTGTTGGTTCTTCGAGGTTATATCTGCTTCGCAGAGCAGCATCAGGTCGTCAATGTCATCGCCTGCCTCGAACAGCAGACGGCGGACAGCACTGTCTGTCACCTCATGATCGGCAATAACGATGGGGCGCATGTGAAGCGACACCAGTTTCTGCACGTATTTCATCCGATCGTCCGTAGGCAGTTTCATACGGCGGAAGATTTGCGGAACCATCTTTTCACCCACATAATTGTGGTTGTGGAAAGTCCAACCCTGAAGTGGATCGAAACGCTTCGTCCGCGGTTTGCCTATGTCATGCAGTAAAGCAGCCCAACGGAGCCATAAGCTATGGTCATGCTCCATTGACGACGAATGACCTGTGCCTGTAGGGATGGACTCCTCTCCGCTGTCTTCTGTTTCTTGCTCTGCATTCACTTTTTCCTGTGTCCTCTGCGCCTTCACCACGTTCGTCAAGACCTCAAGGGTATGCCAAAGGTTGTCCTTATGAGCGCGGCCGTTCTTGGTTTCCACACCCTGCATGGCATACAGTTCAGGGAATATTATTTCCAAAAGACCACACTGGAACAGCAGTTCCCACCCCCTGGCAGGTGCATCCGAAAGCATGATTTTCTGTATCTCGTCGATGATTCTTTCCTGCGAGATGATTTTTATGCGCTCACGGTTTCTGGACAGGGCTTCAAAGGTTTCGGGTTCAATCTCGAAATTCAATTGAGTGGCAAAACGGATGCAACGCATCATCCGAAGCGGGTCGTCCGAAAAAGTCACGTCAGGATCGAGAGGGGTGGCAATGATTCTGTCCTCCATATCCCATACGCCATCGAAGGGATCCAGCAGTTCGCCAAAGCGTCCTGCGTTCAGGCAGACAGCCAACGCATTGATTGTAAAGTCGCGCCGGTTCTGATCGTCGGCCAGCGTGCCGTCCTCGACAATAGGTTTTCGAGAGTCATGGCTGTAGCTTTCCTTGCGCGCGCCGACGAACTCTATTTCTTCGCCACGATATTTCACTTGCGCTGTGCCAAAATTCTTGAAGACACTGACGTGCGCCCCCCTTCCCATTCGCTTTCCCACGGCCCGGGCCACCTCGATGCCACTGCCTACCACCACCACGTCAATATCTTTCGAGGGACGTTCCAGGAACAAGTCGCGCACATAGCCGCCGACGACATAAGCCTCCACGTGCATCTCATCGGCTACTTCGCCTATCAAACGGAAGACAGGAGCATTCAACAGTTCTGTCAGTTCACTGCGATTCAGGTGTCTCATAGTGCTAATCAATGCTAAAAACGGATGCAAAAGTAATAAAAAAAGTTGACCTGCCGAGTGATTAGATGGAGTTTTTTACAGAAAGTCCTACTTTTGCAATCGAAATGAGACTGACATGTTCCATCATAGCACTCTTTGCCACACTTCTTCTGGCAGGCTGTAAGACATCAGGAGAAGCATCGGAGGAGGCGGCATCGTTCATGCTGAACGAGGCACGCGACTTGCTTTCACAAAAGCTTTATGTAGCGGCGCGCGACACTATCCTCAGCATGCGTCGGCAGCATCCCACGGCTGTGCAGACACGCCGTGCTGCCATCGTTACTCTCGACAGCATCGAACTCATGGAGACACGGGACAGTCTCTTGACCTACGAGCGTCTGCTGAACGCTGCACGCGAGAATTTCCGACAGATGCTGCCGCGTGTGAACGGCCGCACCAACGAAGAATATTACCTCCAGCAGCGGCGCGTGATGCGGATGGAGCAGCATTTTGACGAGCTCTGTGCGAAATCCAAGTTCTACCTTCGCAAGATTGACATCGACCTGCAGCAGTAGGACCTCGGAAGCATCATTATGTATTACGGCGAAATTATTTCTATCATCGTTGCGATGATGTGGACGGTCACTGCATTGTGTGCAGAGGTTGCCAGTCGGCGCATCGGTCAACTGCAGATGAACGTTATCCGCATGGTGGCGTCTTTCATCATCTTGGCCTTCATGCTGTGGCTGCTGACGGGGACCCCCATTCCTCAGGGAATGAACAGCGAGGCTATTATCTGGCTGTTAGCCTCAGGTGCCGTAGGCTATCTGTTCGGTGACTTCTGTCTTTTCTCATGCTACGTTCTGATTGGAAGCCGGATGGGTCAATTGTTTATGACCTTGGCCCCCGTTTTTTCAGCCTTAGCAGCCTGGGCGCTATTAGGCGAGACACTGAACCCGCAGGCCATCGCCGGCATCGTCGTCACCGTAAGCGGTATCGGGTTAACGGTACTTTCGCGTGAAGAGAAACAGGACGGTCATCACCGTGTGCATGTGGACATCCCCTTACGGGGCGTGCTCTTCGGCATCGGCGCCGGCCTGGGGCAGGGCGTGGGCATTGTCCTCTCGAAAGTCGGAATGGGCCTGTGCGAAGCCACGCCAATGCTGCCGATAGCGGCAACGATGGTGCGCGCCATCGCCGGTCTCTTAGGCTTCAGCATCGCCTATGCATGGAAAGGTGACAGACAACGTATGCGGCAAGGGCTGCACGACTCTCGTACGATGGGAGCCGCTGCGGGTGCCGTGCTGACGGGTCCCGTCATCGGCGTCTCGCTTTCGCTGCTGGCCGTGCAGCTGGCACCGGCCGGCATTGCCTCCACGCTGATGGCGCTGACGCCCATCTTCATCCTGTGGCCCTCACGGTGGCTCTTCGGGCAGCGTATTACGATGCGTGAAGTGCTGGGCTCGCTGATTGCCGTGGGCGGCGTAGCACTCTTCTTCCTTTAACCCAGATCGGTCATTAGAATTGTAGTGAGAGACCTATATATTGGTCCAATGACCGATTGGGGTTTGATGCCAGGCTCAGCGTAAAAGGGCTTCGGCAACGACGAGGTCAAACGGAGTTGTTATCTTGATATTCTCGCGGTTACCCTCCACGAGCATTATGAGGTGCCCCAAAGCTTCCACGACGGATGCATCGTCGGTGAAAGCATCGCGGAAGGGTTGTTCGTAGGCCTGCTGCAACAGAGTCAGCTGGAACGTCTGTGGCGTCTGGACGAGGCGGAAGCGCGAGCGGTCGACAGTGACAGATTTCTCAGGCTTGCCAGCAGAAGCCGAGTCGAGTTGGCGTAAAGTCTCGACGACGGGCACGACGGGCACGACAGCACCATCTTCGCGGGCGGACTCGAAGCAATGTCGTATCACTTCCGGAGCGACAAAAGGACGCACGCCGTCATGCACCGCCACCAAAGCGTCTGCCCGGTCAGCAAGCCACGTCTCATTTTCCAGTATCGTTTGCAGTCCGTTCAGGACGCTGTGGAAACGTGTCGGCCCGCCCGTGGCGATGGTATGCGCAAGCGTGAAAGCATGACGCTGACAGAGTTCGTTCCAAAAAGGCTGATGGTCAGCGGGAAGAACCAGAACCAGATGAATACCAGGAACCGCGCGTTCGAAAGCTTCGAGCGTGTGCATCAAGACTGGACGCCCACCGATGGGCAGGAACTGCTTGGGCAAGTCGGCACCCATTCGCAGTCCCTTACCGCCGGCGACGATGATGGCAAAAAAGTTCATCTCACTTCGCTCCAGAGCATACCCGCACGCAGCGCGTCGGCTGTAGCCTTATCCTTGAGGCGTTCAACAATGGTGTAGCCAAACTCAAAGACGGCAGCCGGACCCTTGCCCGTGATGAACTGTCCGTCGGTTTCGACAAGCGCACCGGTGCAGGTGGCTCCTGTCAGTTCGCCTTCGAAGCCCGGATAGCAGGTGGCACGCTTGCCCTCGAGTAATCCAAGACGCCCGAGAATCAGCGGTGCAGCGCAGATGGCAGCGACGGGACGTCCCAGATGGACGTGGTCGCGCAGACGCTCATTCAGGTCCTTGCACGCTGCAAGGTTGGTCGCGCCGGGCAGGCCACCGGGGAAGATCAGCAGGTCGGCATCGAAGAACTCGGCCTCGGAGAACACCATGTCGGTTTCCACCCGAATCCCATGAGCACCTGTGACCAAGCGTTCGTTGGTGATAGAAACAATCTGCAGGTCGATACCCGCACGGCGAATAATGTCGGCAGTCACGAGGGCTTCAGCTTCCTCGGTGCCCGTGGCAAAGAAAAGGTATACCATATTATTATTGTAATTGTTCCAGATAGCGGTGAATGGTCTCTTCGAGGCCCAGATAGAGGGCGTCGCAGATGAGCGCATGCCCTATGCTGACTTCGTCCGTCCACGGAATCCGCTGTTTGTAGTATGCGAGGTTCTGGAGGCTGAGGTCGTGGCCGGCATTCAGTCCTAATCCAGCGTCCCGGGCGGCCTCGGCAGCACGTATGAAAGGCGTGATGGCAGCATCGCGGGCCGCATCAAACGCGGCAGACGACTCGCCAAGTGCGGCAGCGGCTGCAGCGTAGGCCGCAGCATAGGGCTCGGTGTACAGCTCCACGCGGTCGGCGCCGGCACGGGCGGCATAGTCCACCATCGTCTCATCGGCACCGACGAAAATGCTCACACGGATGCCGGCCTCATGAAAACGTGCCGTGACATCGGAGAGGAAATTGAGGTGAGTGCGCGTATCCCAACCATGGTTGCTCGTGATCTGGTCGTGCCCGTCGGGCACGAGTGTCACCTGCGTCGGGCAGTTCTCCAGCACGAGGGCAATGAACTCCGAGATGGGGTTGCCCTCGATGTTAAACTCTGTGCGCAGCAAGGGCTTGAGGTCGCGCACGTCCTGATAGCGGATGTGGCGCTGGTCGGGGCGAGGGTGCACCGTGATACCCTGCGCGCCAAAGCGTTCACAGTCCTGTGCCACCCGCAACACATCGGGGTTATTGCCTCCTCGTGCATTGCGGATCGTAGCCACCTTATTTATGTTTACGCTAAGTTTCGTCATTCTTTTTCAATTCTTTTTGAGGTTTCTGCGGCAAAAGTACACATTATTCGGGAGAATTACGTATTTTTGCAGCGAAAAATAACACTTTCTTTTATGCGCAAACTCCGTTTCGCCCTTTTTGGAAATGTTTTCCAGCCCCGGAAGTCCGTTGCCGTGCAGAAGCTGCTGTGCCTCCTTGAGGAGCGCCAAGCTGCATTGCTCATTGACGAGGCGTTCTACCATTATCTGACGGATGAACTGCGCATCAACGTCCCCGCAAACACGGAGATTATCAGGGGCGACCACTTCCTGGCAGATGTCGTCATCTCAATGGGAGGCGACGGCACGTTCCTCGAAGCAGCGCGCCGCGTGGGCAATCAGCAGATTCCTATCCTGGGCATCAACATGGGACGTCTGGGCTTTCTGGCCGACGTCTCGGCCGATGAGATGGAGACCGCGATTGCACAGATCTACGACGACGCTTGCCAGGTGGAAGAGCGTTCGGTGCTGCAGCTGTCCTACGAGCACGGCAAACCCGAAGGCTACCCTTTCGCTCTGAACGAGGTGGCCGTGCTCAAGCGCGACATGTCGTCTATGATTTCCGTCCGCGTCGACATCAACGGCGAGTACCTGACCACCTATCAGGCCGACGGACTGCTCGTCAGCACGCCTACCGGCTCCACGGGGTACGCGCTGTCCGCAGGCGGACCCATCATCCAACCCGGTTCGCACACCATAAGCTTAACGCCAGTCGCGCCCCACTCGCTGACGGTGCGGCCGCTGACGCTCACCGACGATGCGGTCATCACCCTCTCCGTGACCTCGCGCAACCACCGCTTTCTCGTCTCCGTGGACGGGCGCAGTGAGAAATGTGCCGAGGACGAACGCCTCACCATCCGCCGTGCCCCCTACACCGTGCGGGTCATCAAGCGCCCCGACCAAAGCTTCTTCCGCACGCTGCGCACCAAGCTGATGTGGGGCGCCGACTCGAGGGAGAAGCCAAGCATGAAAGAGGAAGAATAAAGAATGAGCATTAGACTTTGAGATTCAAGAGCTACGATAGTAAGTATTCGACGCGCCAGTTGCTGCTATGGTTCTGGCACATCTTCCAGCGCGTGAAGTTGCTGTCCTTCATCAATGCGATGACGGGCATCATGCGTGTGGCGCTGGACTTCGCCTTCATCTGGGCGACGAAAGTGGCCATCGACATCGCCACGGGAGCCACCTCGCAAGCGACGCTTCTGCCCCACCCCACGACACTTTTCTGGGCAGGCATTCTGCTGATCGTCATTATGGCGTTTCAGATGGCCATCGGCTATGCCGGCCGCTGGATAGCCGCCCTGCTGGGTGTCGGGGCACAGAACCAGATGCAACGTTACATCTTCGAGCGTCTGCTGCGCACAGAATGGCAGGGACGCGAGACACGCCACAGCGGCGACATCGTCAACCGCTTGGTCAGCGACAGCTCCACCGTGGTCAATGTCGTCACCGACACGCTGCCGCAGGCCTTAGCCGTCGGCGTGCGTCTGGTGTGTGCCTTCGCCTTTATCTTTGCCATGGACGCCACGCTAGCCGTCGGCATCCTCGTTATCCTGCCCGTCTTCATCCTCCTCAGCCGACTTTATATCCATCGGATGCGCGCCATCACACGCGAAGTCCGGCAGACCGACAGCCGCGTGCAGGCCATCATGCAGGAAAGCATCCAGCACCGCCTGGTGCTGAAGACCCTGGAGCGCATACCCACCCTCGTGGACGCCCTGTCGCGTCTGCAGGCCACCCTGCGCCGTCAGGTGCGCCACCGCACGCTCTTTTCCTCCACGTCGAATCTGGTGCTGAATATCGGCTTCGGCGGAGCCTATCTGTTCACCTTCCTCTGGAGTGTCAACCGCCTGTCCGACGGCGAGATTACGTTTGGCATGATGACCGCTTTCATCCAGCTGTGCGGACAGATTCAAGGGCCCTTCCGCGAGATGACGCGCTTTATCCCCACCATTATCGGCTCCTTCACCGCTGCCGAACGTCTGATGGAACTGGAAGACCTGCCCGTCGAGGATGACGGAGAGCCCATCCGCTTCGACCATGGTACCGGCATCCGTCTGAACCATGTCAGCTTCAGCTACGATGCCCACAGCCGCCTCGTGCTGAACGATGTCAGCTACGACTTCCCTCCCGGCAGCTCCACAGCCATCCTCGGAGAGACCGGCGCCGGAAAGACCACGCTGATACGTCTCGTGCTGGCCCTGCTGAAGCCTACCCGCGGCACGGTGGAGATGTACGGCGGCACGACAGCCGTTCCCGTCTCGGCCCGCACGCGCTGCAACCTTGTCTACGTGCCGCAGGGCAACTCGCTCTTCAGCGGTTCGCTGCGTTGGAACCTTCTTCTGGGACGTCCCGACGCCACCGATGCCGAGATGGAGGAAGCGCTCCGCATGGCCTGTGCCGACTTCGTCTTCTCCTTGCCGCATGGCCTCGACACCGTCGTGGGCGAGGGAGGAGCGGGCCTGTCAGAAGGGCAGTCGCAGCGCATCGCCATCGCCCGGGCCATGCTGCGCCGCGGCACCGTCCTCCTGCTCGACGAGGCCACCAGTGCGCTCGACCTGCATACCGAAGAGACGCTGCTGCGCAACCTCATTCGCCACCACGAGGAAATGGCCGAACGCCCCACGCTGATCTTCATCACCCACCGCCCTGCCGTGGTGGAACACTGCGAGCAGGTGATTACCCTGCGAAAGAACTAATCCCGCCTCATGCTGCTTCGTTTCCTCAAGAACTGGACCCTGCCGTCGGCCATCGCCCTCGGCACTGTGCTCTACCTCCTTTTTGCCCGAGTGCCTGCGCTGCAACCCGCAGCCGACATCCTCGGCCCGCTGTGCGAGACGCTGCTGCCCGTCAGCATCTTCCTCACGCTCTTCGTCACCTTCTCCAAAGTGGACTTCCACCTGATGCGCCTGCGCCGCTGGCACATCATCATCCTGCTGTTGCAGATGTTGCTCACGGTGTTGCTGACGGCGGCCATCCTTCTCGTCCGCTACACATCCGACGGACATTCGCTCTTCACTCTTCATTCTTCACTCTTTCACTCTTTCAATCTTTCAATTTTTCAATCTTTCAATCTTTCAATCTTTCAATCTTTCAATCTTTCAGCCTCCCTCGAGGCCGTCCTCGTCTGCGTCATCGCCCCCTGCGCCTCTGCCTCGCCGGTGGTCACGGCCAAGCTGGGCGGCGACCTCACGCAGATGACCACCTTCGTACTGCTCTCCTCGCTGGTGACTTCGCTGCTCATCCCGGCCGTCTTCCCCATACTGGAGCCCCACGAGGGAGCCACCTTCCTCAGCGCCTTCCTGCTCATCCTGCAGCGTCTGGCCACGGTGTTGCTGTTCCCCTTATTGTTAGGTAGCGTGGTACGCCACTGGGTCAAGCCTCTTTATCAGTGGTTCCTGCGTACGCCCGACCTGGGCTTCTACCTCTGGAGCGTCTCGCTGGCCATCACCTCCGGCATCACCGTGAAGAACATTCTCCACAGCAGCGCTGCCTTGGGGCTGCTGCTCGCCATCGCCGCTCTCACGCTGCTGACAGCCATCATCCAGTTCCGCCTCGGACGACTCGTAGGCCGCAGCACCGGCGAACCCATCTGCACCGGACAAGGCATGTTCCAGAAAAACACCGGCCTGGCCATCTGGATCGCCTACATCTACCTCACGCCGATATCCAGCATCGGAGCCGGATGCTACGTCCTCTGGCAGAACATCATCAACTCCTGCGAGCTCTGGTACGCGCGCCGCAGCGCGAAGTAACGACCGGCGAACAAAGGGGTCTCCCCCGCACGCACTATAGAGAGAAAACTTTTACTTTGAAAAGCACGAAACATGAATCTCTGCTCTTGTCCTATAACTGCTTCCCAGCTCATGGAATGACAAAAGGCTTTTGAAATGACGAATAAAGCTCAATCGAGCATTAGCCTGACAGGTTTTGCGCGCTAACGGCTCTTCCCGTCTGTTCATGCCATTCCTGCATTCCTTTTGCCGCCTTGCCCACATCTATATCTCGCCGCTCTGCCGACCCTTCTCCGTCTGAGGAAGCGTCGCTGTGCGCCGGACGCCCCCTGCGCCTTCGACCGCGATGTGCACCATCTGCCCAGTACGAATTCTGAACAGACATGCAGCTTGATGAAGCGATTGCCGTTCAATCCGCAAATCTTCGGCTCAAAACACAGGCGAAACTTCAGGGAACAAAAAGTTTCATGGGGGGCAGATTTTGCCCTTCACCATAGGCGAAGGAAATCGAATCAGCAAGGGTGGGGGTTTGTTCCATCACGATGGAACGATGGTTCCATCACCATGGAACGATGGTTCCATCACGATGGAACAAACTCAAGTGTCAGGCGTGACGGGTAAAACAGTAGGGCGCAGCGAGCAAAATAGCGGGACGTGGCGAGCAAAAGAGCGGGGCGTGGCGAGTAAAAGAGCAGCGCCTTCATGATTTCAGTCAGGCACTTCTCTGACATTTTGTCAGCAACAGACCCTTTGGCACGCCTTTCGCAAGGTAAGGGGCAGAATCAAAAAAACAACAAGTTAACAACTCATAAAAACAAAAAGACTATGAAGATTCAACCACTTGCAGACCGAGTTCTCATCGAGCCCGCACCTGCTGAAGAAAAGACCGTCGGCGGCATCATCATCCCCGACACTGCAAAAGAGAAGCCCCTGCAGGGCAAAGTCGTAGCCGTAGGCTGTGGCACCAAGGACGAAGAGATGGTGCTGAAGGCCGGCGACACTGTCCTCTATGGTAAGTATGCCGGCACCGAGCTGGAGCATGAAGGCCAGAAGTACCTCATCATGCGCCAGAGCGACGTCGTTGCCGTACTGGCATAAGTTCATTCCAAGGCTTAAGGATGACATATGGAGAGATGGGCTCCGCCCCATCCTTTGTATGCCCTTGAATCAAGAAAACGAAAATCATTAAATCATTACTCTTTGAATTATGGCTAAAGAAATCAAATTCAATATCGAAGCCCGCGAGCAGATGAAGCAGGGCGTGGACCAGCTGGCCAACGCTGTCAAAGTGACACTTGGCCCGAAAGGTCGCAACGTGATTATCGAGAAGAAGTTCGGTGCACCCCAGATCACCAAGGACGGCGTCACCGTCGCCAAGGAGATTGAGCTGGCCGATGCCTTCCAGAACGCCGGCGCACAGCTCGTCAAGAGCGTGGCCTCCAAGACGGGCGACGATGCCGGCGACGGCACCACCACCGCCACCGTCCTCGCACAGGCCATCGTCCGCGAAGGCCTGAAGAACGTCACCGCCGGTGCCAACCCCATGGACCTCAAGCGCGGTATCGACAAGGCCGTGGCCAAGGTTGTCGAGAGCATCAAGAGCATGAGCGAACAGGTGGGCGACGACTACAACAAGATCGAGCAGGTGGCCACCGTCAGCGCCAACAACGACCCCGAAATCGGCAAGCTCCTGGCCGAGGCCATGAAGAAGGTTTCCAAGGACGGCGTCATCACCATCGAGGAAGCCAAAGGCCGCGACACCACCATCGGCGTTGTCGAGGGTATGCAGTTTGACCGCGGTTTCCTCAGCGCCTACTTCGTCACCAACACGGAGAAGATGGAGTGCGAGATGGAGAATCCCTACATTCTCCTCTACGACAAGAAGATTTCCAACCTCAAAGACTTCCTCCCCATCCTCGAACCCGCCGTGCAGACGGGCCGTCCGCTGCTCGTCATCGCTGAGGACGTCGACAGCGAAGCCCTCACCACCCTCGTCGTCAACCGCCTGCGCGGACAGCTGAAAATCTGCGCCGTCAAGGCTCCTGGCTTCGGCGACCGCCGCAAGGCCATGCTCGAGGACATCGCCACCCTCACCGGCGGCGTCGTCATCAGCGAGGAGAAGGGCTTGAAGCTCGAACAGGCCACCATCGAGATGCTCGGCTCCGCCGACAAGGTGACCGTTTCCAAGGACAACACCACCATCGTCAGCGGCCACGGACAGAGCGAGCTCATCAAGGACCGCATCAACCAGATCAAGAACGAAATCCAGAACACAACCTCCAGCTACGACAAGGAGAAGCTGCAGGAACGTCTGGCCAAGCTCTCCGGCGGCGTCGCCGTGCTCTACGTCGGTGCACCCTCTGAGACAGAGATGAAGGAGAAGAAGGACCGCGTGGACGACGCACTCTGCGCCACTCGTGCTGCCATCGAAGAGGGCATCATCCCCGGCGGCGGCGTAGCATACATCCGCGCCATCAAGGCTCTCGACGGACTGCAAGGCGAGAACGCCGACGAGACCACTGGCATCCGCATCGTCGAGCGCGCCATCGAGGAGCCCCTCCGCCAGATTGTCGAGAACGCAGGCCTTGAAGGTAGCGTTGTTGTCAACTGCGTGAAGGGCGAGCAGGGCGACTACGGCTACAACGCACGCGCCGACCGCTACGAAGACCTCCGCGCCGCTGGCATCATCGACCCTGCCAAAGTGGCACGCGTGGCCCTCGAGAACGCCGCCAGCATCGCAGGCATGTTCCTCACCACCGAATGCGTCATCTGCGACGCCAAGGAAGAGAAACCCGAAATGCCCATGGGCGGCGCACCGGGCATGGGCGGCATGATGTAATCTCCCAACGACACACATACTTTTTTTCACCTGCTCATGAAAGGTCCGCCCCTCATGAGCAGGTGTTTTACTACAAAACTACGAGGGGGATGCACCGTGGGACATTACCTGTCGGGCAGCATTTCCAATCACAATGCATAATTCATAATGCATTGTGATTTATGAATGTTGATTAAAGCAGGAGAGGCCGAGCTTCACAGCCCAGCCTCTCCCTTTTTATAAATCTAACTATATTAACTAACGGCTGCCCCGGACATCACTGCTCAGCAGCAGCCTCTCAATACAGCCCCGAAGGACTGCCTTTCTTTTTGTATCAATACATTATCAGTTGCTCCAATCGTCGTTCCAAACGTTGTAGCCGGAACTAAGAGACTCTTTCACATCCATGCCTGCACTTTGTTCGGCAGGATTTTCAGTTGTCTGAGGGCCGCTTACCGCAATCATGTTCTCTACGCCAAACGTAGTGGTGCGGAGTACGGGAATCATATATATCTTTTTCATTGTCGTAAACATTAATTGGTTATCTTTTTATCCTTTCACACGAATTGCCACAAATGTATTCCACTAATCACCATAAATATTTATGATTTATTCGTGGGTCTAATTGATGACCATTCGTGTGAAAGAGTCTTTATCACTTCACGATCACTTTCTTACCGTTGACGATGTAGAGACCACGTTGAGCCTTCTGCACACGCTGACCGGCGAGGTTGAAGATAGCGTCATTCTGACCTTCTGCCATTTCAAGACCACGGACTGAAGTCGGAGTCCTGAACTCAAAGCCCAGAGCCTTGACGCCAGCAGCAGGAGCCTCATAGGTGAGGTAGCACTTGTTTGCAGTAGCAGTGAAGTCTGCATTAACAACCTTGTAGAAGGCCTGGTTGCCATTCTGAGTCTGGAGAACATAGTTATTAGCATCCTTCGCAATGCTGGCAGCAGTATAAACACCTGTAAGCAGGCCAACTTTGTAGCTGTCAGCAGCAGCCATGCCCCAACCAGTGAGATTCTCGCTTAAGTCGTTCTCGCCATCGTTCTTGATGAGATAAGGAACATTGGCCTCAGGATCATTCACCTCTGTCAGCTGTACTTTCTCGGTTGCACTATTAACAGTCTCGCAGCTGTAGAAGGTGATGCCATCGAAACCTGTGCTCACATCAGGAGTGAAGGGGAAGATGACAGTACCATACTTACCAGCCTTGCAGGAAACAGTAACGCTGGCCTGAGAAGCTTCGGCGAGTGAGAAGTCCTTCTTATCAATATTGGTATCAGTGTAAAGTGAACCGCCATCCTGACAATCGATATAGTTGTCAGTTCCTTCGTAAACAGTATTGACAATATTGAAGACGTTGGCGGTTGTAGTGGCCATAATCTTGAACTCGCCCTTGTTCTCAGCGTTGGTTGTACCCTGAATCTGCTGAGTCTTCCATCCGGCAGCACTACCATTCAGTGAGCCATAGGTCAGATAGACAATCCCCTCGGGACGCTCAACGCTGATGTTATAAATGTTAACTTTACCAGAGACTTTCGTGAAAATAAATGCCTGAGCCATGTAATTCACTGGTTCTGCTGCAGCACTGAAGCCATAGCCTGTCGGGTTGTTGGCACCTGTCGTACCAAGGCTTACTACAATAGCATTATTCTCCTTAGCATGGCCGCTGGTAGCCACCTTCAGGTAATAGCGAGCACCCTCAGCAGGACCGTTCAGCTCTGCTGCCTTGAATGTTTCAATAGCAGTCTTAATGTCACTAATAGCGTCTGTAAGTTCGCTTGCCGTTGCATCGTCATCATCATACACGCCCTGTGCAGTCGTGATAGCTGTATTAAAGGTGTTTCCATCATTAGTGGGAATCTGGAAGACACCAGTGCCGACATTAGCGCCATTATTGTAGAGCGTGTTGGCAGATACAAGAGCATCAGAAAGGGCTTCTTTATACATCGGAGCAGCACCCTTGTAATAGAGATGGAAGTCGTCTGCGCCAGCCCAACCCTGACCAGTAGTCTGACCATAGAAGCCGACGGTAACATCACCATCTTCGAGAACGACGAAGTCAACATTGGACCAACTCCATCCGTTACCAAGCTCTCCGCCAGTATTATTGTCCCGATGGTTGTCGGTACTCTTATTCAAAGCTGTGTTCGACTGGTTAACATAGATATTAGCCGATGTGACCTCACTCGACTTAGCGCGTGTGGCGGCTTTCAAGGTGTAGCTACCTGAAGGCAGGCTTGCAACATTCTGATTCATGTTGTAAGTCTGAGCCCAACCGATGTCCATATATGTGTTGTCGGGAGCACTAGTATATTGTTGGCCAGAAGCTGTACGAGCCGTACCCCAAGCACTGGTACCTGTCACGGCGGCATCGTTGATTTTGAAGGTAAAGTCAAAGACATTGCCAGATGTTGGCTGTGCACCACCGGTGACATAAGTCTCACGTTCACTTTCCAGCGT
Organism: uncultured Prevotellaceae bacterium; assembly: GCA_947166655.1. Lineage (GTDB taxonomy): Bacteria > Bacteroidota > Bacteroidia > Bacteroidales > Bacteroidaceae > Physcousia. Next base: position 4,359 of record CAMVFC010000026.1, on the reverse strand, counting down.
GTTATAATCATTTGTCAAATCGGTTGCAGTTGTGCGCGTCTCGATGTTAGAGCTTGCTGTGTTGATGGCAGCCTCTATATCTGTCTTTGTACCTGTAGAGTTGTCCTTCTCATTGGTAGCAAGAGTGATAAGGGCATTAACTTTGGCATAAGGTGCTTTGGTTGCGTTAGCTGCTTCTATTGCCCCTTCAAGTGTACTTATAGCTGCGTCCAAAACCAACTTTGTTTCAGGAGTCTCGACCAAATTATCCAACGTATTCTGCAGAGAGGACTTCACTGCATTTGGAACTTCATCACCATCAATGATAGCCTGGACATCAGCTTTTAAACCTAATATTTGAGCTTTCAGAGTAGAAGGATCAAAACCAAAGTAAGACAACGTCCAGTTATCGCTGGAGAACCAGTTTGTATAAGTTCCAATTGTAGTACCACCAGCAGATGATCCTATAGCTTTTGCACCTATAGTCAATGAGCCATTTGTAACATTAATCGTTGTAGTGAAAAACTTTGGACCAGCTCCAGTAACGATGGTGTTATTTTCTGTATTAGCCCATGTTGTTGTGGTGTTCTCACCAGAAGTAGCATACAACCATGCCCCATGTTCATCATCCACATAATAAGGGCCACCATGATAGTGAACACCATAAGCGCTAGTAGTTCCTTGCGTTTCAGATGATCCCTGCATAACAGCACCAATTGCTGCTTTAATAGTATATTCACCACTGGGCAGGCTTGTGAGATCCTGATGCATGTCCAAATTCTTGTGATTCCATGTTCCATTCCAACCATTTCTCCATGTTTCAATAAATCCGCCTGAATAGTTGTTTTGGGTAGAAGTCTGACGTTGCCAAGTTCCATCACTTCCAGTAGTAACCCAACCAGATATATTTGAATCAAAATTAGGATTCGTAAGACGAGCTGTCACATCAATGGTATTTGCGTTTTTGAAAGTCTGCATTGCCGTTTGTAAAGCAAATATCGCCGCGTTCTTGTCTTCTATTGTTGATTTTCCTGTAGCGTCATTTATCGCAGACTGCAATGCATCTGCATTTTCTGCCCAATCTTTATTATTGTCATATAATGCTTGGGCCTCTGTTAAGAGTGTAGAATAATAATCTGAACCATCATACCAAAGAGTGAAATCATCAAGAGCAAACTTCAACAATGTTCCTCCACTCTTAGCTGCATGTATGTGTATTGTAGCATATGGGGTGGAAGAGGTTATAGAAAAGTCTATCGACTGCTGTGTCAAGGCGGCTGTCCCATCACTTACCAATGGAATATTAAGGTCCTGGCCAGCTATAGAAGCTTGAAGAGTCATTCCATCGCCCGAAACACCTTTGGCATAGAATTTTAAAGTATAATTACCCGGGGGCAGTTTACCAATAGTTTGACGAAGGTCAAAAGTAGAATTTGTCCAGCGACAACGGAAAAAGTATGCTTTGCCACTAATTGCACTCCATTGAATTTTGTCCATTGTTTCTGCAGAAGAAACAAATGACTGAGTGTTTTTGTCCGAAGTACTTTCCTGCGTGTAACTAATGCTCCAACCTTCTGGTTTAATAACGGTACGACCGCTTTGAAGAGTGTAGAAGGTGTATGTCGCCCCTTCAAACGATGGGTTCGTGATGTACGTGCTTGTCACATCCGTCTGTGCCCACGCTGTGCCAGCCCCGGCGATGAGGGCGGCAATCGTTAGTAAATGTTTTAGTTTCATTTGTTAGTTAGTTTTATATAGATTTACAGTTAATCTCTGAGAATTGTTTTTCCGGACGCTTAGAGGTGCGTCCTAAAACGAACCTATGTTCGTGAGCCTACACACTTAGGTCTGCACGGTGGCGGACATAAGTGTGTGAGGTCACGAACATAGGTTCTTCATTTCATGCTCTTGCGAAGCAATACTATTATCAGTTGCTCCAATCGTCGTTCCAGACGTTGTAGCTGGAACTAAGAGACTCTTTCACATCCATGCCTGCACCTTGTTCGGCAGGAGTTCCAATTGTCTGAGGGCCGCTTTCCGCAATCATGTTCTCTACGCCAAACGTAGTGGTGCGGAGAACGGGAATCATATATATCTTTTTCATTGTCGTAAACTTTAATTGGTTATCTTTTTATCCTTTCACACGAATTACCACAAATGGATTCCACTAATCACCATAAATATTTATGATTTATTCGTGGGTCTGATTGATGGCCATTCGTGTGAAAGAGTCTTTATTACTTCACAATCACTTTCTTACCGTTGACGATGTAGAGACCACGTTGAGCCTTCTGCACGCGCTGACCGGCAAGGTTGAAGATAGTGCCATTCTGACCTTCTGCCATCTCAAGGCCACGGACTGAAGTCGGAGTCCTGAACTCAAAGCCCAGAGCCTTGACGCCTGCACCAGAAACATAGGTGAGGTAGCACTTGTAAGCAGTAGCAGTGAAGTCTGTATCAACAACCTTGTAGAATGCCTGTACGTCACCCTGAGTCTGGAGGACAAAGTTGTTTGCTCCAGCAGCAATCGTAGCAGCGGTAAAGACACCTGTCAGCAGGCCTTCTGTGTAGCTGTCAGCAGTAGCCACGCCCCAACCAGTGAGAGCCTGGCTGAAGTTGTCGCCGCCATCGTTCTGGATGAGATAAGGAACATTGGCAACAGGTGTGTCTACCTTTGTAATCTGTACTTTCTCGGTTGTACCATTTACAGTCTCGCAGCTGTAGAACGTGATGCCATCGAAACCTGTGCTCACATCAGGAGTGAAGGGGAAGATGACAGTACCATACTTACCAGCCTTGCAGGAAACAGTGACACTGGCCTGAGAAGCTTCGGCGATAGTGAAGCTGACATTGCCGTCAGTGTACATGCCATTATCAGGATTCGTTGCATTACGGCCAATCACCTTATTACCGTCGGAAACATTCAGGAGCTGGAACTGACCAGAAGTTGCAGCGGGCTGGATTTTCACCCAAGAAGCCTTGGAAGCATCGTCGGTAGTACGAATCTGTGTATTGTTTCCACCTTCATAGGTTGAACCCGTTGTGAGATACTGCTCACCTCCGTCGGCACGAATAGCACTAATCTTATAAGTGTTGTCTTCGCCTTCAACAGCCGTGAACTTCAGAGCCTGGCACATATATGCATTTGCAGAAGCGAGATACTGAACAGCGAAATTACCCATGTCGGTACGTCCACCAGCAACGAAAGTGATGGCATTACCATCCCAAGCCTGACCACCATCAACGATGGATACATTATAGCGCTTGCTGGCGTCAGGAGCGTTGATAACAGCATTGTTGCTGTAGTTAGCCTGAGCTGTGGTCAGGGCTGTAGTCAGAGTGGTCACATCCTCAACCTCAGTATTAGCAGCGAGTGTGAATGCCTCGGCATTGCTCTTAGCTGTGGTGTAAGCACTCCACAAGTCGCCATCAGTAGTAGCTTCATATTGGAAGATACCTGTACCGATATTGGTGTGCTGCGTCAGCGTGGCTGCCGCCTTTGCGTCATTCAAGGCTACAAGAGCCTCCATCAGAGCCACATTGTCAGCATCATCAGTCTGAACAGTTGCATTACAGAAACTCATCCAGCGGTACTGGGCATCGGCCTCTGCAACGACTGCAACCTGAACGGAAGCAGGAGCAGCAAGCGTAAACTTCACATAGCGCCACTGCCATCCACGGCCATTGCCATTGTAGGCATAGGTGTGTCCCTCGCCTGTAGTAAAGTCGGTTTCGCCGCTTGTATTGATGCCGAGACCGGTATCACCCTTCGGGAAGTCGTTGACCGTACCGAGCAGAACGGGACTTCCAGCATTGGTAACATCTGTAACATTCAGGTTAATCGTCACGTGGTCTGTAGCCGTACGACCTGCGACCTTAAAGATGTAGTTACCAGCGGGCAGGCTCAACGTCTGGTCGTAGGTAACGGTCCAGCTCGTGAGATTGTAGGCCAAATCACCGCCGCCCTGCTCCAAGTAGGAAGAAGTAGTGGTGCCATCCCAGTGCTGGCTGGTCATGGAGCCTGCATTACTGCTTTTGTTCCAAGTGCCAAGTTCAACGGCGTGGCTGTAGTTGGTAGCTACATAGTTGTACTCATCCACCATCAGTGCCTGGGTATTGGCAAGAGCCGTAGCAGCAGTGGTCTCTGAGGTTGCTGCATAGCTGTCAGCCGTTGCAGCGTCGATGCCGAGAGCCTTGGCCTTGGTAATCTCGCGAGCCAGAGCAGGATAGTTGGGAGCAGCAAGGTTGAAAGCTGCTGTAGCATCAATCAGCGCATTGGTCTTCGTGACGTAATCGGCCTTTGAAGTGCCAGTCGGGGTGTTAGCCAGGGCTGTGTTAAGAGCGACATATTCTGAACCTACGGTAACGTCAGAATGTGCG
>CAMVFC010000025.1 GCA_947166655.1 uncultured Prevotellaceae bacterium | reverse complement strand
AGCGCCCGAAGCCCCATCCATCCCATTAACCCCATGAGACCCATTAACCCCATTAACCCCTCTCTTTCTCCATCTCAGGAGCCCGGCCACCGCCACCAGCGCAGCCACCAGCACCAGCACCCACCACCAGGAGAAGTTCCCGCCAGCAGCGGCAGCCTCCGTGCTGACATGCAGGATGTAGGCGGCGCGCGTGGGGCTGTAGTTGTTGTTGACGAGGTGGTTCCCTTCGAGGAGCGTGTTGCCGCCGGCCACGGCCAGGTTGCCGTCGGGCATCACCACGGGATAGACGTTCACGAGCTCCGGCAGCGGGTCGGTGTAGAGCAGGGTCAGGCGCGCGGGACGCCCCCCGCCCAGCGGGGAGTAGTCTATGCGCAGGAGGTAGAGTCGTCCGCTGTTTGCCAAAGACATGAGGTAAGCCCGCTGCGCCTTGCGGTCCACCACGAGGTGGTCCTGAAAGTCGATGCGTTCGCCGACACCCTCCCTCGGCACAGGCACGTCTGTGGGCAGCAGCGAGAACTCCTCGCCGCGCAGCAGTCCGATGGCCACGGCGCTGTCTGCCCGCATCAGGGGGAGGAGGTAGGCGTAGTCGCCCCGGACCTCGTCGCCGATGAAGCAGTCCTGGGTACGGTGGTCGCCTATAAGATAACTCATGGGTTTCCAGGTGTCGAAGAGTGCCGGGCGAAAGGACTCGCCGCGGAAGCGGTCCACCCAGATAGTGTCGTAGTGCTCGAATCTGGGACCACAGCTGCCGAAGATGATGGCGTTGTCCCGCGCGGTGCGGAATATATAAGGGTGCGCGCGCGCCTGCGCGACAGGCTTGACGTGGACGGAGGCGGACTTGCCGTCGAAGAGCTCGATGCAGTCGCCGGCGTACCAGTTACCGGAGATGACCACGTGCCCGCTGTCCAGCTCCACTCCCGATGGCATGGTGCGCTTGCGGTCGAGACAACCGAAGCCGGTGAAGCGGTGGTGCCGAGGGTCGTAGGACTGCACGGTCCACAGCTGTCCCACTCCGATGTTCTCGCTCATGCCGCCCGCCAGGAGCACCAGCCCGGAGGAGAGCCGCAGGGCCAGGGAGAAGTCGGCCGTGTAGGGCATGTCCATCAGGTGCCACTCGCCGTCGGCGTAGTACTCCGCCGTCTGGGTGGGAACGAAGCCATCCGTGTGGCCTCCGATGGCGGTCAGCTCGCCGTCGAGGCAGAAGAAGGCGTGGTTGAAGCGCGCCACCTGCATATCGGGCAGGCGCTGGAACGTTATGTGCTCCACGGGACAGGAGAGGCTGTCGGCAGTTGAGGAGGGCGGTGTCGCCCGCAGCGAGGGAGTCGTACAAGCGAGGAGGCCGATGGCCAACAGCCGGAGGAAGGACGCCAGAGGGTAGCGAGTTGTGCTCATAGGGAAAGGAAGCACAGGCTTTTTAGTTTTTCGGCTACAAATTTAGATAAAATTTCCGAGATTTTAAGCCTGTCGAGATAAAATGTGAACAAATTGCCCCGAAAAGTTAGAAATCAAGGCACACATACGCTCATTCCTATCCTTTTACGTGCTCTAAGTCACAATTTCGTCAAACTCACGCTAAATAAGCACCTATGAAGTTAACAAAGAAATCCCCGGCCGCAAATCTGCAGCCGGGGACAGATAGTTTCAAAGTCTGAAAGGAGAGATTACTTCAGACGCTTGTAGGCGTAAGCAGCCACATCGCCGAGCTCTTCTTCGATGCGGATGAGCTGGTTGTACTTAGCCATGCGGTCGGTGCGGCTCATGGAACCAGTCTTGATCTGACCGCTGTTGGTGGCTACGGCGATGTCGGCGATGGTAGCGTCCTCTGTCTCGCCAGAGCGGTGGGAGGTGACAGTGGTGTAGCCGTGACGGTGAGCCATCTCGATAGCTTCAAGCGTCTCAGTCAGCGAACCGATCTGGTTGACCTTAATGAGGATGCTGTTGGCAGCGCCCATCTTGATGCCCTTCTCCAGGAACTTGGTGTTGGTGACGAAGAGGTCGTCGCCGACGAGCTGGCACTTGTGGCCGACTTTCTGTGTGAGCTTCACCCAGTTCTCCCAATCGTTCTCGTCGAGGCCGTCCTCGATGCTGTCGATGGGATAGGTGTCAATGAGGTGTTCCAGGAAGGCAATCTGCTCGTCAGCGCTGAGGCACTTGCCGTTGGGATCCTTCTGCTTGCCGTTCTTCAGCTGCTTGTAGTTGTAGAACCAGTTGCCCTTCTCGTCCTGAACGGCGAACTCGCTGGCTGCGCAGTCCATGGCAATCTTGATGTCGTCACCGGGCTTGTAGCCTGCGGCCTTGATGGCGTCGCAGATGATGGTCAGGGCGTCCTCGATGCCGTCGAGGGCGGGAGCGAAGCCACCCTCATCGCCTACGGCGGTGGAGAGGCCACGGGCCTTCAGCAGCTTGGCGAGGTTGTGGAAGACCTCGGCACCCATACGGATGCTCTCCTTGATATTGGGAGCGCTGACCGGACGGATCATGAACTCCTGGAAGGCAATGGGAGCGTCGGAGTGTGCGCCGCCGTTGATGATGTTCATCATGGGCACGGGCAGCGTGTAGGTGTTGCAGCCGCCGATGTAGCGGTAGAGGGGCAGGCCGAGGGCGTTGGCAGCAGCCTTGGCAGCGGCGAGGCTAACGCCGAGGATGGCATTGGCGCCGAGCTTGCTCTTGGTGGGTGTGCCGTCAAGGGCGAGCATCTTGTAGTCGAGAGCGCGCTGGTTGAGCACGCAGTCACCCTTCAAGGCGGGAGCAATGATCTCGTTGACGTTCTTCACGGCCTTCAGGGTTCCCTTGCCGAGGTAGCGGTTCTTGTCGCCATCGCGGAGCTCCAGGGCTTCGTTCTCACCTGTGCTGGCACCGGAGGGAACAGCTGCACGACCCATTACACCGTTTTCCAGAATCACGTCGACTTCGACAGTCGGATTGCCACGGGAGTCAAGAATCTCACGGGCAACAATCTTTTCAATTTTCATAGTGAGTTGTTGTGAATTAAATGATGATTATTGAGAGTTATGAATGTCATCTGTTGTCTGGCCTGCGTTTCTCGTCGTCTGAGGCATTTCTGGCCGCAAAGATAAGGAAAAAAGTTGAACGTTAGGGATGGAAAGCAGAAAGTTTTCCTTCGTACAGGCTCTTTTTAGCATTATTTATATCAATGCGTGTGCACGACTTCTGTTTTTGCCAGCTCGGCATTGCGTTTGTCTGTCTGAGTGACCACGCGGGCCGCCAGCTGCAGGAAGGCGTTGCCTGTAGGAGTCTCGGGGTGCAGCACGGCGGGTTCGCCTGCATCTCCGCCCTCGCAGACACTTTGGACGAGGGGAATCTGCGCGAGCAGGGGGAGGTGCATCTCGTCGGCCAGTTCCTTTACGCCTTCGCGGCCAAAGATGTAATATTTATTTTCCGGAAGCTCGGCCGGCGTGAACCAGGACATGTTCTCCACAAGGCCGAGGATGGGCACGTTCACCTTGTCGTTGGTGTACATGTTGATACCTTTTCGTGCATCGGCAAGCGCCACTTGCTGGGGCGTGGAGACGATGACAGCCCCCGTGATGGGCAGTGTCTGGACAAGCGTCAGGTGAATGTCGGAGGTTCCCGGAGGGGTGTCGAGGATGAAGTAGTCGAGGTCGCCCCATGCGGCTTCGCCGATGAGCTGTTTCAAGGCATTGGAGGCCATGCCGCCGCGCCAGAGCGTAGGCGTATCAGGGTCTACGAAGAAGCCGATGGAGAGCATCTTGACACCATATTTCTCAATGGGTATGATCATGGCCTTGCCGTCTATCTCTTCGCTGTAGGGGCGGGCATCCTCTGCCTGAAACATCTTGGGCATGGACGGGCCAAAGATATCACAGTCCAGCAGGCCGACACGATGACCGAGGCGAGCAAGGCCGATGGCGAGGTTGGCGGCAACGGTGCTCTTGCCGACCCCTCCCTTGCCGGAGGAGACGGCGATGATGTTGGGAAGCCCTTCCCCGGTTTCTCCCCAAGGGAGGGGTGACGCGCTGGCAGCTTGTTTCTTGTCCTCGGCCTGAGGGCTGAGCGAGGTGGTTTTGATTTCCACCTCTACGTCCTTGGAGACGTAAGCGTGGATAGCGGCCTCGGAGGCCTTGACAAGGGATTTGAGAAAGGGGTTTGTCGGCTTGTCAAAGATTAGCGAGAAGCTCACATGAAGGCCTGCGATGCGCAAGTCGTCTTCGACCATACCGAGTTCTACGATATTCTTTCCCGTGCCCGGATAGCGAACCGTGCGCAGGGCATCGATGATGAGTTGAGGATAGAGTTCCAAGGTTGAGAAGTTGAGAAGTTGATAGTTAAGATACAGAGTGCTGCAAGAGACTCTGGTAGAAGATGCATCGCGAGTATTGAGCGCGGAGGTGCAAAGTACGGACCGAGCACGGCGCGATTGAAGCAGAGGTCTTACTTGGAAGTGGTGAGAGAGGAGCGCTTCTCGCGGTTGTAGCTGCGATAATCATCCAACTCTATCTCCACGTCCGGTTCCACGAGCGGGGCTGCTGCGGGAAGACGGAAACGCATGTATTTGATAGTCAGTCCGCGGGAGAGCCATTGCTGTTCGTAATAAGTGCGGATGGAAAGGTCTATGGAGGACTGTTCATCGCCATATAAATCTTCTGTGCAGGCCTCCACCGGCAGGTGATTAACCTCTGCGACGAAGCGTGTATAGGTAAAAAGAAAGTTGCTGTCTGTCTTCAAGTGGATGAGCCCTCCGTCCACAAGGAATCGACGGTAACGCTGCAGAAAGTAGGTGGATGTGAGTCGTTTGGTAGCCTTCTTCATCTGGGGGTCAGAGAACGTCAACCAGATTTCCTGCACCTCGCCTGGCGCAAAAAAACGATCAATGATTTCGATGTTAGTGCGGAGGAAGGCGACGTTCGTCAAGCCCTCATGCAGCGCCTCGGTGGCACCGCTCCACATGCGAGCACCCTTGATGTCGACGCCGATGAAGTTGCATTCAGGGTAGCGCCGTGCCAAGCCCACCGCATACTCACCCCGACCACATCCTAACTCGAGTACGATGGGATGGTTGTTCCTGAAGAACTGTTCGCACCAGCGGCCTCGCATCTCAAAAGGCACGTCTTCGACTACCGAGAAGGGGTACTCGAAGACGTGTGGATAGCTCGCCATATCGGCGAACTTGGCTAACTTTCCTTTGCTCATTCAATGACGACCGTTGTCCAACCATGCACATCGGGTTCGATGCCGTACTGGATATTGACAAGCTTCTGGAAAAGACGCGTGGAAACAGGGCCTGGCTTGCCATCCTTCGCGAAGACATAGCTGTGACCCGTCTCGGGGTCGTCGATGCGCTCGATGGGGCTGATGACGGCTGCTGTTCCGCAAGCGCCGGCCTCCTCGAATGTGGAGAGTTCCTCCAGCGGAATCTGACGACGTTCCACCTTTAGACCAAGGTCCTCGGCCAGCTGCATCAGGCTTTTGTTCGTCACCGAAGGCAGGATGCTGGTGCTGAGGGGAGTGATATAGGTATTGTCTCTGATGCCAAAGAAGTTGGCGGCACCACACTCGTCGATATACTTCTTCTCCTTGGCGTCGAGATAGAACTCGCAGGAGTAGCCCTGCTCGTGAGCCCATTTGTTAGCACGGAGACTGGCAGCATAGTTACCGCCCACCTTGTAGCAGCCTGTACCTAAAGGCGCCGAGCGGTCATAGTCGCGCGTAATCACATAGGGATTGGCAGCGAAACCGCCTTTGAAGTAAGGACCTACAGGAGTGACAAAAATGACAAAAAGATACTCTTTTGCGGGATGCACGCCGACCTGCGCCGTCGTACCTATCAGCAGGGGACGGACGTAGAGTGTGGCACCACTCTCATAGGGCGGAATAAAACGTTCGTTCAGACGGACAACTTTCTTCACCATCTCAACAAAGCGTTCGGTGGGAATCTCAGGCATAACGAGTCCACGGCACGTCGCCTGCAGACGAGCGGCATTCTCCTCTGGACGGAAAACACGAACCTTGCCATCAGGACAACGGTAGGCCTTGAGGCCTTCGAAAGCCTCCTGGCCGTAGTGCAGACAGGTGGCTGCGATGCTAAGATTGATATTAAGGTCCGAAGTCACTTCTATCTCGCCCCACTTGCCTTCACGATAAGTGCAGCGTACGTTGTAATCTGTCGGGATGTAGCCAAAACCTATGTTGGCCCAATCAATTTCTTGCATAATAACAGTTTGAAGATTTCTTTTGCGTGCAAAAGTACGCAAAAAAGTTGGCTTACGTATGCTTTTTGTCAGAAATATGCGAGCAAGCGGGACATTAATTGACCTAAGACGGGTTCACGTCTGCCGCCATCAGGCGCCGCCAACGCCGGTAGCCGGCTATGGCAACAACGACGTAAAGGGCATAGAGAGAGGCCTTGAAGGGTATCTCTTTTTGGAAGTAGAGCCAACAGGTGACGACATCCACGATGATCCATATCGCCCACTGCTCCAAGTATTTGTGGGCAAGCGCCCAGATACCTACGAGGGAGAGTGCCGTGGTGAAAGCATCAGCCACGGGGACGGTGCTGTCAGTAAACGTCGACAGTAGCCACCAGATCAGCGCCCACAGCATAGCAGCGACGCATGTCCAAATAAGGGCAAGGCGGAAGGGGATGTGCGTGATGCCAGAAGAAGACGGAGTGCCGGACAGAGGAAGAGCATCTGCCGGAGAACCATCAGGAGCAGACACGGCATCAGAAACGGATGCCATGGCCGGCGCAGGCCGCCGTGTCCAGCGCCAGCAGCCATAGGCGGTCATCGCCAGATAGTAGAACTCCATTCCGCAGTCGGCATAGAGGCCTTTCTGGTAGTAGAGCACGATACCCAGCAGTTGCATGACAGCTCCGACGGCCCACATCCACGCGCTGGCGCGATATTCCAGCAGGATGTAGGCCAGTCCGAGCAGAGCTGTAATAAGGTCAAGGTAGTTCATCAGAAGCGCAAAGTCACGCTGCCGAGTGCAGTAAAGCCGGCGGCCGGGATGAAACCAATCTGGTAGTAGCGATTGTCCGGCGTAAAGCCGTCTTTCTCGTCAAGAGCCGAGTAGACCCAACCGCTGGTGGCAAAGTGGCGGTCGAAGAGGTTGGACATATGGACGCCGAATATAACATCGCGCAGTCCTGCCACACGATTACAAGGCAGTGTGTACTGCAGCCGGAGGTTAGATGTCGAGAAGCTGGGCAGCGAGCGGTCGCGGCTTCCTGTATTGTCAAGATACTGTCGGCTGACGAAATTTGTATGCCACTCGGCCTCGATGCCCTTCCAATGGAAATTCAGGAAACCATTGAGGATGACCGAAGGCGAGAAAGCCAGCGTCTGACTGCCGTGGTGAATACTGCGGAAGCCGTCGCCATCGCCATCAATGTGGTACTTCTCCATAGCTTCGTCATTGGCCTGCGGGTCCTTGGCATATTTGTCACGCCAATCCTCGACCGCTTCGGTGAAGTCGCGCAGGCGGTTGCGACTGAGGGCGGCATTACCCTCGACAGTAAGCCAAGGCGTGATGTCCCATCCTGCCGTCAACTCGACGCCCAGGCGGTAGCTGTCTTTGATATTGGTGGTCAGTTTCTCACCTATATCGCTTTCCATTCCCGTCTGCACGAATTGATCGGTGTAATCCATATAATAGAAGTTCGCGCCCACGCGCCACGTGCGCGCCTGATACTGATAGCCCCACTCGTAGTCCAACAGCCGCTCAGCCGAGGGAGCGGGATAAGAGCCATTGTCGGTGAAGTTGTTACGCTCAGGCTCACGATGGCTGAAGGCCACAGAAGCATAGGCATGGTGACCATTGTTCGACCAACTGATACCGCCTTTGGGATTCAAGAATTCGTAATGCTTGTCGATGTCAAGACCCTGATTGTAGTAGGACGAGCCGCTCTTGTAGAATTTGTCATTGATACCCCACGACTGATAATGGACGCTGCGGTACTGTACGTCGGCGAAGACGCTCCACTGAGGCACAAAGCGATAAGAAGCCTTGAGAAAGAAGGCATTGTCGCTCTTCTCGGCATCGGAATCGTAGTAGGTGTGGCGGCCATTGGCCAAAACGGAGGCAGCCAGCTCCGGATGGCCCACATAGGTCAGATAGCCGAAGTGGTGCCCTTTGAACTGCTGTGCCGACAGGCCGCCGATGACGTCCCAATGGTCATCATTGTAGCGGGCGTTGCCCACGAAGCCATAGGTGTGCTGTTCCAAACCTTTCTGGCGGACAAAGTCACTCGTCTCGACCGCAGAGCCATTGGAATCTGTAAACGAGAGTCCGAACTTCTTCAGCTTGTTCTGCGGACGAAACTCATCGTAATAGCCATAACCATAGGTGTAGTGCAGAGTTGCCGTTGCCGTCCAGTGGTCACTGAGGTCAAAAGCTGCCGAGAGTAGGTTGTGGTTCTGCGTGAAGTTATCCGTCGTACGACGCCAGTAGCTGCCATCCGACAACTGATAACGCTGTGTGAGATAGTTGCCACTTTCGTCTTGAGGGAAGTTCCAGTTATCGGCATCGTAGACAATCTGCTCGTAGAGAGAGTTGTACTTACCTAAACCGCGGTCGTACAAATCCTTGTAGGTCTTGATTCCCGTCGCACCGAGGTACATGCCATCCATCAGGCTGCTGTCATCGTTGCCTGCCGTGACACCATTCCAGGCCTGACCGGTGTGCTCGTAATTTCCAATATTTCTATACCTCAAGGTGACCCGTTTGTCGGGCATCCAGGTCAGCCCGCCATAGTAGGAGCCCGAGCGGCCATCGGTTCCGTGCAGGTAACCGTCGGTCGTTGTCTGGTGCCAGGCACCTTCGAGTATAAGATGATTCCAAAGTAGCCCTGTCGACGCCGAGACACCATAGTTCATCGTGTTATATGAACCGAGCGAATAGTTGATTTCTGCACGCGGCGTGGACGACGGGGTGGCCATAGAGAGGGCAATCGTACCGCCAAAGGCGCCGTCGCCATTGGTGGACGAACCGACACCGCGCTGCACCTGCACACTGCCCAACAGTGAGGCATAGGAATTCATGTTGGCCCAAAAGACGCACTGGTCTTCCGGCGAATTGAGGGGCACACCATCCAAGGTCACATTGATACGTGAATCGCCGGCGCCTCGAATGCGCATATACGAGGTACCCGTTCCGAGACCGTTTTCTCCCCATGCCAGCACACCGGGCGTTCGGGACAGAAGCATCGGCAGTTCGCGCCCAGTGCGGGAATGTTGCTGCAGCTCCTTATACTTCACGTTGGTAACAGCAAAAGGGGCATCGTCACGCACACGTACACCGCTGACCACCACCTCCTGCATCTGGGCCAGACGCAGGGAATCTTGTCCCTGAGCCTGCACAGCCGACGACACCGATAGCCCACCGAGGACAGTCAGACAAAGCATTCTTTTTGTTCTTTTCATTTCTTTTTCCTTTATCATTAAGGGTTTAACAATAAAGGGGTGCAGGTCTGACACCTGCCACAGATTTCTACTTTCCATCCCCACGTCGGCATTACCCGCATCGGGTTCAGAGGGTATCATCTCAGCCCCTAAACAGGAGCACCCCTTGATAAGTCGGCGCAAAGGTAGGAATAAATCTCTGAATAAAACGTAAACTCTCGTACTTTTTTGAAAAAAATGAAGGATTAAACTTTTGGAGCAGTGACAGCCTCAAAAGCTTGCTTCGGACTTCGTCATTGTGTCTCGCTATTTTTTCGGACGGTTCTGCTATGGGCTGACGGCCAATCATGGGCACCGCCTCAATCTACCCAAGCCGTATCTCGCACAGTATGCGAAAACCATGTGTACACACATGTGTGTGCACGGGAAAGAGCGGAAGAGAGTATCGAAAGAGGAAAGAATCAACTCCAATCGCCAGAAGGTCTTTACACAAGACCTATGATCGCTTGGGATTTATTCGACGAGAATCTCGTAGCTGGTGGTCCAAGTCTGTCCCGGCGCCACACGCTCGATGGCAGCCCGACACGCGAACTCACCCTCAAAGTACTGGTCGTCACAGCGCCCATGCCACGGCTCGATGCAGACGAAGGGGGCACGGCCATTACAGGGGGACCACAGCGCCGTAATCGGCATGTTGTGAAGCACGGTAATCCATGGACGCCCTTCAGCGTTGTGCAACGTGACCCGATGGACTCGTCCCGTGGCCTCGACAATGGTATCGCAGGCAAAGGTCTCATTGGTCAGCGGCAGCAGATCGTCCGCCGGGAGAGGCACTTCAAAAGTCTCCGACACTGCGAACCCGCCTTCGACACGACTACTGACAAGCGGGCTCTTAGCGTCGAATGAGAAGAAGCCATGGACGGCATCGTCAAGATGGAAATTCGGATAGGCGAAGGCGGGATGAGCGCCGATTTGGAACGGCATCTCGCGGCTGTCCCTGTTCGTGACACTCCACCCCACCGTCAGACGGTTGCGAAGCAACGTATAGTCGATTCGCAGTTCGAAGTCGAACGGCCACAGGCGTCGAGTCTGCGCGTTGGAACGCAACAGGAAGGCCAGATGGCGATCTTCATCGACAATCTTCTCGAAATCGCAGTCGCGAGCGAAGCCGTGCTGATGCAACTCATACGCCTGCCCGTCAATCCGAGCGGTGTCATTCCACACTTTCCCTACAATGGGAAAAAGAATAGGAGCCCGGCGGTTCCAATACTGAGCATCGCCGTGCCACAAGTATTCTGCAGGCGAAGCCACCCGGCGCAGACTTTGCAACTCGGCACCGCGCAAGGCGACTTCTATTTCAAGGATTCCATTCGACAAGTGTTCCGCCATACAAAGCGTTCTTTCTGTTCTGCGCTGCAAATATAGCGAAAACTTTAATGAACGAAACCATAAGAGCGAATTTTATCTGTCTGAGGACGACTTTTATGCTCTATTTCGGAAATATTTCACGAGACGAAGCCACAGTTCCAAATAAAATTGGTATCTTTGCACGCTCTTAAAACTTTTAATTATCCGATATTCATCAGTTAGTCTTATGCGATACTTATATCTGCTCTTTTCCGTACTCCTAAGCCTTGCGAGCTACGGCCAAGGATTCAAGGTGAAAAGCCTCAAGCTTCAAGATGCCGACGATGCCTCGTCAATCATTATGCGCAAAGACGCCTATGGCGAGCCTTGCGGTCTGCTGAAGGTGGACACGAAAGTCACCGGCGTAGAGTTTGTGGGCCGCGTGGTTGGCAAGATAAGCCGTCCGATAGACGAATATTGGGTCTATCTGAGTTCCGGCACGGAAGAGCTGACCATCATCCGCCCCAACTATCTGCCGATGAAAGTGCGCTTTGCCGACTACAGCATCGACCGCATAGAGTCGGGAATGGTCTACACCCTCAGCCTTAAAGACATCGACCTCCATCCCGAAAAAAACAGGATAACCTTACAGGTGAAGCCGACAACGACAGAGATTACCGTAGACAGCATCCCTCTTCAGCCGAACAAAGACGGATACTATCAACTGCTGCTGCCGAAGGGTGAACACAATGTTCAGCTCTCGGCCTACACCTTCCGGACCGTCAACAAGACCTTTGAGACGGGCAAGGAACCGCAGAGCATGGAGGTGGAACTGGAATCGGTACTGGCGACGGTCACCATTACAGGCCCGACACGTGGCGAGATCCGCGTCAATGGCGAGCAGAAAGGCATCCTGCCCTGGACGGGCAAACTGATGCCGGGCGAATACACCGTCGACCTTCGTCGCGAAGGCTATCTGCCCACACAGAAAACCATCACACTCAGCGAACAGGAAGTGAGCACAGTTACGATGCCGGAACTGGAGCAGATCAAAGGTGTCCTGAACGTCACGACACAGCCTGCCGGCTGCACCGTCATTCTGGACGGCCACCCCTACGGACGCACGCCGACCGTTATCCCCGATGTCATCTTTGGCGACCACACACTGGCCTTCGACGTGGACTCCGTGGCGCTCCGCCGCCATAAAGAGGTCCCTGTAGAGATTACAGAAGTTGGCTCTCAAGACATCCATTGCACACTTGCCACAGACGCAGAATTCGACCTGCACCGCCGCGCCCTTGAATGGTTCAAGAACGGTGTCTACGCCGATGTGAAAGGCGAATCGGGACAAGGCTACTTCCCTCCCCGCGCAGCCCGCGTATGGTATGATAGTATTGTGGCTGTCATTGATTCGCTCGACACCTCCTTCTTCCAGGAGCAAATGCACTTCCAGGAATTTGAAGGCAACCCCACGCTGTCTGCCATGCAGCGCGTGGCCGACCGTCTCTTCCTCTACTACACGTACATCGATGTCACCGAGGACGAACCCATCCGCATGAAAAAAGGCGCCAAATACACCTTCGTCCACGAACCCGAGAAAGCGCTTCTCATCGCCCAGAAGGCTGGCAAGGAACTTTCGCGTCACGAAATGGCTTACGTTGCTATGAGTTTTGCAGCACTGCAGAACAACAGCGAGGCCATCAAATGGTTCACCAAATGGTGGGACAAAGAGAGTGCGGAAAACGAACCGACAGACTACGCTTCAGGGCGATGCTGCTTCGCTGCCGCCAAAATCTACAAAAGCATGGAAATGGCAGATGAAGCACGTACCTGGTTTAGCCGAGCTCTCAACATTCTCGAGAAAACAGAGAAAAGTCCGGCCAAACTGAGGAGATATAAGCAAGCTGCACAATAGCAGTGTCGTCCTGCCCGATGGGCCTATATTACTATTCCGCAGGGACGCTCTTAGCCTATGGCCCTTACGCTCAGACAGGGCGATGCACCCGGCCCATGTATAACTATAGTTAGTCTTTTGAACGGACTGTAATACGACCACGACCGCACGCATCAGAAGATACGTGCGGTCGTAGTTATAGAGGACCTGCAGACCTTTTTGTCCGCAGGGTCTTTGGAGAGATTATTCGGTTTCCGAAGCGGCATCGTCCTCAGCAGTCGGCTGCTTCGGTGCACGCATCTCGGTTTCAATGGTCTTAATCTTACACTGCAGCAGATCCAGTTCCTCACGCAGTTTCTCCACCTTACGGTTCATCTCAGCCACCAGGCTGTTGCCGCTCTTGGAGGTGGCATTGAGGAAGTTGAGGTTATTCTCGTAGGTCTGGATCTCTGCCTTGCGTGTCTCGAACAGACGGAGCAGACGTTCGCGCTCACGTCCCAGGGAACTCTCACCCTTAGCCACAGCCTGACGGATGCTCTTTTGGAAGCCCTCCAGACGACGGCGGGTCTGCGATGCGCCGAACTGCTTGTATAGCTCGTCGACCACGGCACGATATTCCTTATACAGGCGGTCCTTCTCACGGAAGGGCACGTGACCTATTTCATTCCACTGTGCCTGCAGTTCCTTCACCTTGTCAATCGTAGCCGTAGCTGTATCTGCCGCCAGAGCCTTGAACTGTTCGATGACATCCTGCTTGGCTGCCATATTGGCCTGCTCTTCCTCGCGCTGTCCGGCGGTAGCCTCGTTCTTGGCTTCAAAGAAATGGTCGCAAGCCGTCGTGAAACGCTTCCATAGCTGTTCACTATACTTGCGGGGCACAGCACCGATAGTACGCCATTCCTTCTGCAATTGGATGAGGCGGTCGCCTGTCTTGCGCCATTCGGTGCTGTCCTGCAGAGCCTCGGCTTCTTCCACCAGCTTACGCTTCTGCTCCAGGTTCTCGTTCTGCTCACCCTTGACCGTGCGATAGTACTCTGATTTGGCTGTGAAGAAACGGTCGCAAGCCTGACGGAAGCGCTCGAAGACAGCAGCATTCTGCTTATGACTGGCAAAGCCGATGGTTTTCCATTCAGCTTGCAGAGCCAAGACTTCCTTCGTACGCTCATCCCACTGAGCGAAATTCGTCAGATCATCCACAACGATGGCCTCAGCCTTTTCGCAGAGTTCCTCTTTCTTGCGTAGATTCTCCTCTTCACGTGCCTTGATGGCTTCGAAGTGTTCCTGATGGCGCTTGTTGATAACCGTAGAAGCCGCCTTGAAGCGATTCCATATCTCATCACGCAGTTCCTTGGCGACAGGACCAATCTCCTTATACTCGGCATGAAGACCCTGCAATTTGTTGAAAGCCACGATGACATCTTCCTCGTCGGCCAGTTTTTCTGCCAGTTCGATAAGTTTCTCCTTGGCAGTCAGGTTCTTCTTGAAATCATACTCACGTGCTTCGCTGTTCAACTTCAGCAGGTCGTAGAACTGCTCTACATAGAGCTGATAGTTCTTCCATATTTCTGTGGCACGCTCGGCCGGCACGGCCCCGACTTCCTTCCAGGAAACCTGCAGCTGCTTGAATTCGTCGAAATGCTGATTGGCCTCTTCGGGCGTTGTCGTCAGTTCCTTGATGCGCTCAATGATGGCAAGCTTCTTTTCAAGGTTTTCCGTCTTCTGACGCTCCACGGCCTCAGCCAGTTCCGCGCGACGCTGACGGATGGCAGCCATAGCCGACTTGAAGTTCTCCTCGGCAATATCAATATCTGCACGCCACTCTTCGGGCTGACCACCGGCTTCGATGAAAGCTGTGCGAGCGGCCAGCTGTGCAGCTTTATGCAGTTTGTAAAATACTTGTTTTAGCAACTCCAGCTCACCCTTGTCGCCACCCGTGTTCTCTTCACGAATAGCCTCCAGTCGCTCCACTACTTGCTCTTTTGTTTCATAGAGCGGGGCGGCAGGAGCTTCTTCTGCGTCAGCTGTTTTCCCTTCGGCCGCACCTTCGGGTTGCATCGTCTCTTCAGCCTGCGTCTCTACTTCCGGCGCAGGCGCTGTCTGTACTTCTGCGGCCTGAGTTTCCACTTCGGGCACAGGCTGCAGTTCGTTGGTTTCAGTCATTTTTGCTTTCAGTTTAAGTAGCTGATATTAGTTATTTATGCCGTTTGGCGTGCAAATAAAAGCAATTTTCCTGGAATAGCCTAACAATTTAGCGGAAAAATGAACGTAAGCGGTCGAAATAAGCATCCTTGAAGGGTCCTAAATCCACGCTTTTGTGCGCGAATACCACCAGAAACCAGCTGTTAGCCCCACAGAAAGGACAATGACCAACGGGAATCCGACGACACTCTGTTCCATACCATTGATCAGGTTCATGCCGAAGAAACTGGCCACCAACGTCGGCACCATGAGGAACATAGAGATGATGGTCAGCGTCTTCATCACAGTGGACATATTATTATTAATAATGTTCGCGTACGTGTCCATCGTTGACTCCAGGATGTTCGAGTAAATACCCGTCGTCTCACGTGCCTGATTCATCTCAATGCTGACGTCTTCGATGAGGTCGGCATCCAGTTCATCAACCGGCAGCTTGAATTTCAGTTTGGAAAGCAGGGTTTCATTGCCACGGATAGACGTAGCGAAGTAGGTGAGGCTGTCTTGCAGGCGCGACAGGGCAATAAGGTCGGCGTTGTCCACCTTGCGGTCCAAATGGAGCTTGGCCGCCTCGATGCGGGCATTGATCTGTTTCAGCCGTTTCAGATACCACACGGCAGCCGAAAGAAACAGACGGAACACCAGATCGACAAAG
The DNA here is from genome assembly GCA_947166655.1 of uncultured Prevotellaceae bacterium. Lineage (GTDB taxonomy): Bacteria > Bacteroidota > Bacteroidia > Bacteroidales > Bacteroidaceae > Physcousia. Next base: position 18,501 of record CAMVFC010000025.1, on the reverse strand, counting down.
TCCGTGAAGCCCACTCCCCTCTTCTGCTGATACGTGACAAAATCTATCATCAGATTCGTCTCGTAATTACACACTGTAATACAGACATCCCCTTTCAAGATGATGCCCAGCGGGATTGTAGTGTAGGGTGTACGCGACTTCACCTCCTTGACATAAGGTATGCGCAGAATGATCAGCACCCAACCGTCGTCATAGTCATAACGGGCGCGCTCTTCTGCATCGGCGATGTCATCGAGAAAATAGTCAGGAATGTGGAGCTCGTTCTGAAGGAAGTCAGCATCCTCCTGTGTGGGGCAGGTCACTTGCACCCAGCTTCCAGGTGCCCATTGGTCCAGCGTATGCAGACCGCGATTCGTGTTCCAGTAAGTTCGCATCGTTCAATAAAGATTTTGGCATAAGACCTTCGTTGAGGCCGCTATGCGATGCGAACTCAGGTCTCTACGCGAAGTTGATACGTTGGTGATAATCGTCCATTATTGGATAAAGGATTGGTTGAACGGGTGCAAAGTTACGCTTTTCTACTGAAATAAGAACAAAGAAAGGGAACTTTTTTCGCTTCAAGGCTCATTCTTTTGCCACAGGCTTGTCAAAAAGGCCATAGGTAGTGCGCAATACGCGGAACTCAGTACGCCTGTTCAGTGCATTGCAGACTTCCTGCTGCGCCTCATCGGGAAGAGAACGGATAAAAGATTCTGTCAGTGTGTCACCTTCATGAAGAAAGGGATTCTGTTCTGCCACACGTCGCTTGACGATTTTAGGACGGCTCTCGCCATAGCCTTTCGGTGTGAGGCGATCGGACGCTATTCCGTGGTCAATCAGATAGCGGACCACACTCTCTGCACGTCGCTGCGAAAGACGTTCGTTATATTGGTCGTTACCTCGATAGTCGCAGTGAGCACTCAGTTCAATGGTCACATTAGGGTTCTCGTTGAGCAATGTGGTCAGACTATCAAGAGCCATTGTGCTTTCCGCCGTCAACTCCGCGCTGTCAAATTCATAGAAAACGTTGCGCACCAGCACTGGAGCCGTCACCGAGGCGAGGGGGAACTGAAGCGTAAACTCCCTGCTGACACTGGAGGTGTCTACTGTCAGTTGTTCAACGTGATTCAAATAGCCCTTGCACGAACCAAGGAAGATATATTCAACATGAGGCTGCACGACAACGGTAAACGAGCCATCGCCACGCACGCTGAGCTTCTGATTGGTTCCGTCGCTGCCTACCATGTAGACGAGGCCGGAGGGTAACTCATAGCCATCGCGTTCATACACCCACCCGCGAACGGTCTGCAGCACTTCGGGGCATTCAAAACTCATCAGATGGTCCCATCCTCGGGCATCACCGCGACTGGTGGAAAAGAAACCGCGGTTATGCACGCCCTCGAAAGTCATGCCGAAATCGTCGGCTGCGGAGTTCATCGGATAGCCCATGTTCTGTACCGTCCAAGTATGATTAACCGTATCTGGCTTTGCACAGAAGATATCCAGGCCGCCCATGCCAGGATGGCCGTCGCTGGAGAAATAAAGCTCTCCGTTATAACGGAACGTGGGGAAGAGTTCGTCGCCAGGCGTATTGATTGTGGCGCCGAGATTCTCTACGCCACCCAGGGTGCGCCCTTCAATGCGTACACGCCAGATGTCTTTTCCGCCACGCCCGCCCGGCATATCGCTAACGAAATAGAGCCATTGACCATCAGGCGAGACAGCAGGATGTGCGAAACAGGAAAGGGTGTCTTTGGAGAGTTTCAACTCCTGCGGTTTCGACCACGAGGCGTCACTGCGCGAGGAAGTATAGATCTGAGCATAGCGGGGATAGTCAGGATCGGCGGTACAACGGGTAAGGTACATTGTCTTTCCGTCGGGCGAGAAGGCACAGACACCTTCCTCCAGTTCCGAATTCAAATCTCCTTCCACGATTTCAGGCGTCTGCCATTTGCCCTTATCATCACGTCTGGAAACAAAGATGTCTGCATACTTCGTACCCGTGATACCGCTCAGTTCATCACCCGTAGCCTGAGGGCGGGTCGTGGTGAAAAAAAGCTGTTCGTAGTCGTCGCCCATCAGCATCGGCGAGAAGTCTGCACGCCGAGAGTTTAGCAACGGCTCCTTGCGAACGGTATGCAGGGTGGGCTTGCTCTTCATGATGGATGCCTGTCGCGAACCGATGAGACCGTTGAGGGCAAGGGTGTCAAGGGCTTGCGGAAGGTCGGGATTGTGAGCCGCAGACTCAAGATAAACTTCGTAGTTTCGGATGGCCCCCTTGTAGTCGCCCCCCTTCTGCTGCAGGCGCGCCAACTTTAGCGTGGCGTCAAGCAAGGTCAACTCGTCCAGCGAATCAGCCTCGCGATTCTCTATGCCTGCCTTTTGGCGGTCGGCCATCGACTTCTCAATGTAGCGAATACCATTCTGGTAGGCGCCAATGGCCTTAGCCGTATAGTTTATTCGCCGATAACACTCCGCCATCTTCAGCGCACGCTCGCCGCGCTTGCCACGTTCTTTCGTCGAGGTCTTACTGTATGCCGTACGGTACTCGGCCGCTGCATCGAAGAATTCACCGCGGGCAAAGTACTGGTCGCCTTTCTTCAAGTTTTTCTCTGCATTACAAGAGATGAGAATCAGCGAGAAAACGACAAACGAAAAAAAGAAAAAGGAAAACAAAGACGTTTTTCGGGAAAGAGAACTTAGGAGCGGGAGGAAACGGCCTGAGCCATTGCGTCCCCACTGCTCCAGATTCCTATATAGACTTCTATTCTTCACTTTTTCATTTTTCACATATATAATAACGTGAGACTTCCTCTTTTATTGTGTCGCGGCCGTTACATGGCGATTTGTATTGTCACGCAGAACTGTTATCACCAACTCTGAAACCATCTGCTTCAGCTCGCCCACAAAAGTAGTGGCATCGTACTCGCGACGTTCTATCTGACGGAGTTTGCGTTCCCAGATGCCTGTCAGTTCCGCACTCTTGAGAAGTTCTTCATGTATCAGTCCGATGAGTTGTTTGCCAGTCTCTGTAGGCGCCAGACTCTTCCTTACGCGACGGATATAATTACGTTTGAACAATGTTTCTATAATCGCAGCACGTGTGGATGGTCGTCCAATGCCGTTCTCTTTCAGCGCATCGCGTAGTTCATCGTCCTCCACAAAGCGACCTGCTGTTTCCATAGCACGCAGCAAAGTAGCTTCGGTATAAGGTTTGGGCGGTGTCGTCTGTTTCTCGGTGAGCGATGGTTCATGAGGGCCACTTTCACCCTTCTTGAAAGCAGGCAGCGTGCGTTCCTGAGTGCCTTCGGGACCGTCTGGATTCTCCTCGTTTCCCTGACCTTCCGCTTCCGCAGATTCGGGACCGTCTGTTTTCTTCTTTTTTTCCCAAAGAACATGCCATGCAGGATCCGTGATACGTTTCCCCGATGTACGGAAAGGAATGACATCATCGAAAGTGCCCACTCGCAAGCCTTCCGAGCGCACCTCGCCCTGCACCGTAGTCTGCTCGAAACGGCAGTCAGGATAGAAGATTCCTATGAATCTTCGGGCAATCAGATCGTAGACACGTTTCTCCATATCGGTCAGCGCGACCGAAGTGACGGGAACGGGTGTCGGAATGATGGCATGGTGGTCTGTCACCTTCGTGTCATCGAAGTACTTTTTGTTCTTCTCCAAAGGTTTGCCCGTAGCTGTGACAGGCTGAATGAATCCCGCATAAGGCGTCATGCCAGCCAAAATCTGCGGACACTTGGGATAGACATCATTCGGCAGGTACGTCGTGTCGACACGCGGATAGGTTGCCACCTTCTTTTCATATAGGCTCTGAATGAGTTGCAGTGTCTGGTCAGCCGAGTAGCCGAACTTCTTGTTACACTCCACCTGCAGTGACGTCAAGTCAAAAAGCCGCGGCGGCGCCTCGCGCCCACTCTTTTTCTCTACAGATACAATCTGAAAAGGCAGTTCACGAATTGCAGCAAGGGCGCTCTCGCCGTCCTCTTGTTTGCGGAAGCCACGCTCATCTTCTTCCATGACGGCATTGAACGTGACACCACGATAAAGAGTCGTCAAGACCCAATACGTCTCTGGATGAAAGTCGTCGATCTCATGCTGGCGCTTTACAATAAGAGCAAGAGTAGGCGTCTGCACGCGACCGATAGAGAGGACCTGACGATTCACGCCATACTTTAAGGTATACAGACGAGTGGCATTCATGCCAAGGGTCCAGTCGCCGATGGCGCGACATAGACCGGCTTCATACAGACTTTGGTATTCGGACTGCGGTTTCAGCGATTGGAAGCCCTCACGGATGGCTTCCTCTGTGAGCGAGGAAATCCACAGACGGCGCACAGGACAGTGCACGCCTGCTTTCTGCATCACCCACCGCTGAATAAGTTCGCCTTCTTGGCCGGCATCGCCGCAGTTAATTATCTCATCAGCGGCCTGCATCAGTTTTTCAATGACTGCGAACTGCTTCTCTACGCCCTTATCTGCCTTCAGCTTAATACCAAATCGTGGAGGAATCATCGGCAACTGCGCCAAACTCCAGCTTTTCCACATTGATGTGTACTCCGCAGGCTCTTTAAGCTCGCAAAGATGACCGAAGGTCCACGTCACCTGATAACCATTGCCTTCCATGTAGCCTCCGCAGTCGTGCAAGGCTCCGAGGACATTGGCTATATCACGAGCGACGGATGGTTTTTCTGCAATACAAACAATCATAGTGGCTGCAAAGGTACAGAAAAGTTTGAAGTTTCAGGTGCCTCTATCGCAAGTTTTCGTATAAAAGACTTAAAAAAGCACTCCACTGGCAACAAACTTTCCTCTTCACGCATCAAACATCAAACTTTTCTGTATCTTTGCGCCACATAAGTTACACTCTCCAACCCATGAATCCACAGGAAGTCATCATCAGTCAGGATTTAGAGCGCGACCTGTCCGCCGCCATCCAACGTGTACGCCCCGACCGTTTGTTCGTACTCACCGACACGACAACACGTGAGGTGTGTTGGCCCGTCGTTGCTTCTTTTCAGTGTCTGGCGGCAGCGGAAGTCATCACCATCGGTGCTACGGATGAAGCGAAGACACTGGAGACGTTAGCTTCCGTCTGGACCGCGTTGGGCGAAGGGGGAGCCACCCGCCACTCCATGCTTATCAACTTGGGCGGAGGCATGGTGACAGACCTTGGAGGTTTCGCTGCCTCGACCTTCAAACGCGGAATCGCCTATATCAACGTGCCAACGACTTTGTTGGCGATGGTGGACGCCTCAGTGGGCGGAAAAACGGGCATCAACTTCCGAGGGCTGAAGAATGAAATAGGAGTGTTCAATGCGGCAGGAACGGTTCTGCTCGACACGCAGTTCCTTCGCACGCTGGACAGCAAAAACCTTCGCAGCGGCTATGCAGAAATGATAAAGCACGGCCTCATCAGCTCCGATGAGCATTTGGCCGAACTGCTATGCTTCGACCTCGATTACGTTGACTACGCTGCATTACTCCCCCTCGTAGGCACCAGCGTAAATATTAAGGAACGTATCGTGCGTGAGGATCCGCACGAGCACGGCATTCGCAAAGCACTCAACTTAGGACATACGGCAGGACACGCATTCGAGAGTCTGGCCATGGCTGAAGGGCGCACCGTACTCCATGGCTACGCCGTGGCCTGGGGGCTTGTCTGCGAATTGTATCTCAGCGCCACACGCTGCGGGTTCCCCCCGGAACGACTGCATCAAGTACGACAATTCGTCAGGCAGACGTACGGCACCTTCGACTTCGACTGCCACGCCTACGACCGTCTCTACGACCTGATGACGCACGACAAGAAGAATACTGCCGGCCATATCAACTTCACCCTTTTGGCGGCTGTCGGCGACATCCGAATCAACCAGAACGCCACCCGAGAAGACATCTTCGAGATGCTGGATTACTACCGCGAAGGATAAGTCGCCCCAATCTTTAAACAACGAAATTGAAAAATAAAAAAAGACTATATGAAAACTCTTCTCCTCTCTCTCCTCGTAAGTTGCAGCATCGCTGCAACTACCCCTGCTGCAGCGCAGAAACAGAAGGCCACCAGCGGCAACCCCATCCTACCGGAGTTCCATGCCGACCCCGAAATTATGTATTCACACCAGACGGGGCGCTTCTACATATATTCCACCACCGACGGTGCCCCCGGATGGGGAGGCTATTATTTCACAGTCTTTTCATCGGCCGACCTTACAGATTGGCACCATGAAGGCATCATGCTGGACCTGGGCACCGAGCAAGTGCCATGGGCTACAGGCAATGCTTGGGCACCGGCCATCATCGAGCGCGAAGTCGACGGTCACTACCGCTATTACTTCTACTATAGTGGTCACTGCGCTGAGGCCAACCGCAAAGCTATCGGCGTCGCCGTGGCCGATACGCCGACAGGCCCCTTCTGCGACTTGGGACACCCGTTGGTGAACAGCCGTCCACAAGGCGTGAGGGGCGGACAACAGATTGACGTGGACGTTTTCCACGACCCTGTTTCAGGTAAGGACTACCTCTATTGGGGCAATGGCTATATGGCCGGCGCCGAGCTGGGTCACGACCTGATGAGTATCGACACGACAACCATCACAGTGCTCACGCCACAAGGCGGAACCTTGCAGGACTACGCGTATCGTGAAGCACCTTATGTGTTCTACCGGAATGGACTCTACTACTTCCTTTGGAGTGTGGACGACACGGGAGCCGCCAACTACCATGTAGCCTACGGCACCTCCACATCGCCCCTGGGGCCCATCCGCGTGGCCGACAAGCCTGTCATCCTTCAGCAGGATCCCTCGCAGGAGATTTACGGTACAGCACACAACAGTATCCTTCAGTTGCCGGGAACAGACGAATGGTACATCGTTTACCACCGCATCAACAAGGACTATTTGCCACGCGAAAAAGGTCCAGGTTTCCATCGTCAAGTATGCATCGACCGTATGGAATTCAATGCCGACGGCACCATCCGTCCCGTCAAGCCCACACACACGGGCGTGAAGGCCGTGAAGGTAAAGAAAAACAAAAGGGCGAGAAAATGAAGCATTGAAAGGTTGAAACATTGAAAGATTGAAACATTGAAACATTGAAACATTGAAAGATTGAAACATTGAAAGATTGAAACATTGAAAGATTGAAACATTGAAAAGTAAAATGAGAATTGAATATTTCCAACGCAGAGTTCTATCCGTAGCGAAGGCCATCAGGCGGTCTCCGCTCACGTCCCTTTATGCCAACCTTGCATCATCTCTCACCTTAGTCTTTCAATACTTCAATCATTCGATGTCTCACACTTTCAACATTTCAATCCTCACACTATCTCTTTTCATTCCTCTATCCCTCTCCGCCCAGCCTCGTCTGGTAGCCGATTCCGATCTGATCAATCTCGGTGAAGTCATCTATCAACAACCGAAGACCGTCAGCTTCACACTTCGCAACTCAGGCACTACGCCGCTACGCCTAACCGACGTCAATCCGGCCTGCGGCTGCACTAAAGTACAATGGTCGCGCGATGTGATTGCAGCAGGCGCCACAACCACCGTGACGGCCACCTTCGACGCGGCGCTATTAGGTACATTCCAAAAAGAGATCGAGGTCTATTCCTCAGCCTCAGGCCAGCCCATCTACCTTACACTGCAAGGACGCGTCGTCAGCGATTTGTCCGCCAACGACGAGAGCGACCTTCCTATTGACTTAGGCACCGTACGCTTGTCCACCAACATCGTTGATTTCGGCGATGTGCATGTGGGTGAGCGACTTGAGGCACAGCTGACGGTACTCAACAACAGTCGAACCACCTACAGACCGCAGTTGATGCATCTGCCGCCTTATCTGACGGCACGCTATCTGCCCGAACGATTGGCACCAGGCCGCGTCGGTCGTATCCAACTGCACCTCAATAGCGGACGTCTGAAGCGCTATGGACTTACACAGACATCTATTTATCTGGCCCGACGCCCAGGCGACAAGGTGACCGAACAAAACGAGATCAACGTCTCGGCCCTCCTGCTGCCCGACTTCAGCCATCTGAGAGCTGAGGAACGTGCCCGCGCGCCACGATTGACGCTTGATGCCGACACGCTGGCGCTCTCCAACACCGGGAAGAAGAAGGCCAGCCAGACACTTTTCATCGGCAATGAAGGTCAGCGGCCTTTGGTAATTTCCAGCGTACAGGTGCGAGGGAAATCGCTCAACATCAGTCTCTCCGACCGAACCATTCAACCAGGCAAACGCGCTAAGTTGAAAGTGACCTTCTATGCCGAACGCCAGCATCCGTCGGCTGCGCTACCGGAGGTGCTCATCATCGCCAACGATCCCAAACGGCCGAAGAGCGTTATCCACATCAAATAAAAAGCCTTACAGAAGCAATATCACACCATGGATCATCCCGAAAACAGCGAAGAATTTCGCGGTCTGAACGTCAATAGTGGCGTGGAACAACCCGCCATCGTCAATCCTTATCTGAATCGCGGACGCTTCGCCCGCCGGCGCTTAACGGCCACAGACTATGTCGAAGGCATTCGTCGTGGCGACACGGCCATCCTCGGTCAGGCTGTCACGTTGGTCGAGAGCACACATCCCGACCATCAGAAAATTGCACAGGAAGTCATCGAACGCTGCCTGCCCTATAGCGGCAACAGCATCCGCATCGGCATCAGCGGCGTTCCCGGAGCCGGCAAGAGCACCAGCATCGACGAGTTCGGTATCCATGTGCTCGAGCGTGCCGGAGGACGTCTGGCAGTGTTGGCCATCGACCCGTCGTCCGAGAAGACCAAAGGCAGCATCCTCGGCGATAAGACACGCATGGAGAAATTGTCTGTACATCCAGACTCGTTTATTCGCCCCAGCCCATCGGCAGGATCATTGGGTGGCGTAGCGCGTAAGACACGTGAAACGATCATCCTCTGCGAGGCCGCCGGCTTCGATAAGATTTTCGTGGAGACCGTAGGCGTCGGGCAGAGCGAAACGGCCTGCCATTCCATGGTCGATTTCTTTCTTCTCATTCAACTGGCAGGCACGGGCGACGAGCTTCAAGGCATCAAGCGCGGTATCATGGAGATGGCCGACGGCATCGTCATCAACAAATGCGATGGCGAGAATGTCGATGCCTGCCATCTGGCAGCACGGCAGTTCCAGAATGCCCTTCACCTCTTCCCTATGCCTGAAAGCGGATGGCTGCCCAAGGTACTGTGCTATTCAGGGTTCTACGGCACTGGTATCCGCGAGGTATGGGATATGGTCTTTGAATATTTCGACTTTGTGCGTGCCAACGGTTACTTCGAGCATCGTCGTGCCGAACAGGCGAAATACTGGATGTACGAAAGTATCAACGAACAGCTTCGTGATGGTTTCTACCACCACCCCACCATCGCCGGATTGCTGGCTGGGGCCGAACAATCAGTGCTTGACGGACGTAAGACTTCTTTTGTTGCCGCCAAGCAACTGCTTGATACTTACTTCAGCCTGCTCAAATAGCATCTTTCGTGCCGTCGAGAATCTTCCCGACAGCCTTATCGGCACTTGTCAACTGCTCGCGACAAAACGCGAGCAGTTTTTGTGCCTCTTTCAGCTGACTTGCAAGCTGGTCTATAGGCACCTCACCCGCCTCCATCTGGCGGGCCAACTGTTCGAGACGCTCCATGGCAGCCTCGTAGGTTAATTCCTTTTTCATTTTTGAAAACTATATCAAATATCTTTCATAGCGAAAGAACACATCATTCCCATTTGTCATTCATCATTCGTCATTTGTCATTTGTCATTCGTCACTCGTCATTCATCATTCATCATTTCCATTCGCCACTTCCCCGCTCACTACCGATTGTAGTTTTCCTCCAGCCAACTGAGTCATGAGGATTGTACCTTTCGGGGCGTCAGCCGGACAACGGACCAGCGTGCCGTCGGCCGTAAAGGTCAGGGAGTAGCCTCGTTTCAGCAACCGCACAGGATCCAAAGCCTGAAGGCGCTGGTCCATAAGCCGAAGGGCAAAATGCGTGCGTTCCAGATGCTGTGCCACCGCCGTGCGGAAGCGGTCGTGCAGTCGGTCCCCCCGATGATATTCAACTTCCAGACGGCGCTGAGGCGCTGCCGTCAAACGGGCTGTCAACGTGTCCAACCGATGCTGCTGACGTTCACGAATCAAGCGGAAAGCCTTTGGGAAAAGCGTTTCGAAATGTTGCAGCAGAGCCAGTTCCTGCGCCTGATGATCGATGAGGAATGCCGCAGCTGCCGTTGGGGTCTTCACGCGTGTATGCGCCACAAAGTCCAGTACGGTCTCATCACGTTCATGCCCGATACCCACGATGACAGGCAGCGGCATCTGCGCTACAGCAGCAGCAAGGGCATAGGTGTCGAAGTCCGAAAGGTCACTGGTGGCACCGCCGCCACGGATCAGGACGACACAGTCCCACTGCTCGGCGTCTGCCATGACAGCTTCGAGGGCTGCCAGTACCGTAGCCTCCACATTCGTACCCTGCATCACAGCCGGGAACAGACGGATCTCGAAACGAAGGTCATATTCATTATGCATCAGCTGATTGCAGAAATCTCCGTAGCCTGCTGCGCCTGCCGATGATATGACCGCGATGCGACGCATCAGCCGAGGCAGCGGCAGCTGTTGGTTGTCGTGAAGGATGCCGTCGGCTTCCAGTTGCGAAAGAATCTCACGTCGCCGTGCCGCCATATCGCCAAGCGTATAGGCCGGGTCGATATCGAGGACGTTGAGAGCAAAACCATAAAGCTCATGGAAACCGACTTCCACCTCCACACGCACCTTCATGCCTGCCCGCAGACGTTCGCCCGTGGCACGCTCAAAGAGCGGCGATAACATCGCATAGGTCCGCGCCCAGATGGTGCCTCGGGCACGCGCCACGAGGGCACGGCCCGTATCATCCTTCTGTATGAATTCCAGGTAACAGTGTCCGCCTTGCCCCAGGCGCACCTCCGAGAGTTCCGCCTGCACCCAATAGGTCTGAGCAAGTGCGCCCTCCAAAAGAGAGCGCACTTCATGATTCAGTTGATAAAGGGTGAGCGTTTCCACGTCCTTGGACGATGTGAGTGTTACACGGTAAGCTCAATAAACTTGTCGAGTGCTGCGCTCAGCCCATCGGCATTCTTACCACCTGCCGTAGCGAAGTGAGGCTGTCCGCCGCCACCTCCCTGAATGAGTTTTGCAGCTTCGCGTATCGCCTTACCCACATTGACGCCGTGTTCCTTCACGAGGGCATCGGAAGCCGCACAGGTGAGCATAGGCTTATCGTCGTAGATACTGCCGAGGGCAACCAGAGCATTGGGCACTTCAGCACGCAGCTGGAAAGCAATATCCTTCACGGCCTCGGGCGGCATCAGACCAACAGCCTTGAAAATGGTGACACCGTCGCGGTCCACAGCGGTCTCTTTCAGATGCTCTTTCCATGCCTGAGCTTTCTCGTGCATGAACTCATCGACCTGCTTCTTCATACCGCTGTTCTCGCAGACCAGTCGCTCGATGGCAGCCTTCACATCGGGAGCACCGTTAAACATTCCGCGCAGGGCCTCCATCGTGTCTTGCAGCAGATAGAGAGCCTCCTCCACCTTGGCACCCGTGACGGCTTCTATACGACGTATACCAGCAGCGACACTGCTTTCCGAGACAATCTTGAACATGCCAATCTGGCCTGTAGCTTTCACGTGGCAGCCGCCACAGAACTCCACCGACTGTCCGAACTGTACGACACGCACCCGGTCACCATATTTCTCGCCGAAGAGGGCGATGGCACCAAGTTCCTTGGCTTTTTCGATGGGCACGTCGCGATGATCCTTCAGGGCGATGTTCTCGCGGATGCGTTGGTTGACGATGCGTTCCACCTGACGCAGCTCTTCGGCTGTCACTTTCTGGAAGTGGCTGAAGTCGAAGCGCAGGCCCTCAGGCGTGACGAGCGAGCCTTTCTGCTCGACGTGTGTACCCAGCACCTCGCGCAAGGCCTGATCCAGCAGGTGGGTCGCGCTGTGGTTAGCCTCGCTGGCACGACGTTTGTCAGTATCCACGCAGGCCATAAACTCAGCTTCAGGATGTTCCGGCAGTTTCTTGGTGATATGCACCGTAAGACCGTTCTCGCTCTTAGTGTCGATGATGTCGATAGTCTCGAACTCGCTGACGATCACACCCTGGTCGCCCACCTGACCGCCCATCTCGGCGTAGAAAGGAGTCTTGTCCAGGACGATTTGATAATAGGTCTGCTTCTTCTGTACCACCTTGCGGTAGCGCAGGATGTGGCAGGTGTATTCAGTGTAGTCCCATCCGACGAACTGTGACTCGACAACGGAATCGCCGAGTACATTCACCCAGTCATCAGTTTCCACCTGGGCCGCATTGCGGGCACGTTCCTTCTGCTTCTGCATCTCTACGCCGAAGCCGGCTTCGTCCACTGTCAGGCCATTCTCGCGACAGATCAGTTCTGTCAGGTCGAGCGGGAAACCGTAAGTGTCAAAGAGGGTGAAGGCCTGAACGCCGTCGATTTCGGTCTTGCCGGCAGCTTTCGTTTCGGCCATGACGCGGTCGAGCAGTTTGATACCGGTTTCCAGCGTACGCAGGAAACTCTCTTCCTCTTCCTTCATCACCTTGTCAATCAGTTCACGCTGGGCGACGAGTTCGGGATAGGCAGCGCCCATCTCTTCGATGAGTGTCGGCAGCAGCAGGTGCATGAACGGGCGCTTCTGTCCGAGGAAGGTATAAGCATAGCGCACGGCACGACGCAGGATGCGACGAATAACGTAGCCGGCCTTGGCATTGCTGGGCAGCTGCCCGTCTGCAATCGAAAAGGCCACGGCACGGATATGGTCGGCGATAACGCGCATGGCCACATCCACCTGTTCGCCGCTCTCGCCATAGGTCTTGCCAGAGAGTTGCTCTATCTTCTTGATTATCGGCTGGAAGACATCGGTGTCATAGTTGGAGTGCTTGCCTTGCAGAGCACGCACCAGACGCTCAAAGCCCATACCCGTATCAATGACGTTCATGCCCAGGGGTACCAGCGAACCATCGGCCTTGCGCTCGAACTGCATGAACACGATGTTCCATATCTCGATGACCTGCGGGTCGTCTTTGTTCACCAACTCACGGCCGGACACCTTGGCTTTCTCTTCGGGGGTACGGCTATCCAGGTGAATCTCCGAGCAGGGACCGCAAGGACCCGTATCGCCCATCTCCCAGAAGTTATCGTGTTTGTTGCCATTGATGATATGGTCTGCAGGCACGTGTTTAGCCCAGTAGCTGGCAGCCTCATCATCGCGGGGAATGTTCTCTTCGGGCGAACCCTCGAACACGGTCACATAAAGATCCTTCGGGTCGAGGCCGATGACATCGACGAGGTATTCCCAAGCCATGTCAATAGCGCCCTCCTTGAAGTAGTCACCGAACGACCAGTTGCCCAGCATCTCGAACATGGTGTGGTGGTATGTGTCGTGTCCCACCTCTTCGAGATCGTTATGCTTACCACTGACGCGCAGACACTTCTGCGAGTCGGCACGGCGGCGCGGTTCCGGATTCTTTGTACCGAGGATGATGTCCTTCCACTGGTTCATACCGGCATTGGTGAACATCAGGGTGGGGTCGTCTTTGACGACCATGGGGGCAGAGGGTACAATAGTGTGCCCCTTCTGAGCGAAGAACTGCTTGAAGCTCTCGCGAATTTCGTTGGCTGTACGCATATCTTGTTTTATCTATTTGAGCGATGAATGATTGGCTTTTTTCAATTCGGGCGCAAAGATACATAAAAAAAGTGTACGCACGCGAACCTTTTAGGGGAAATTTTTCATTTGACGAAAGGAGACCTGCCATTCTTGAAGTATCAAGCGACCAAGGTCGAGCGCATCACTCGTCATTCATCATTCGTCACTCGTCACTCGTCATTCATCATTCGTCACTCTGCCCCCATTCGTCATTCATCATTCGTCATTCGTCACTCGTCATTCATCATTCGTCACTCGTCATTCGTCATTCCCCTCCATCACGGAAGGGGCCTGGGGTGGGTCCCTCACTTTTCACTTCTCTCCTCCCACACTTTTCCGTTATCATCGATGAGTAGCAGTGTCAGCTCACCCTCGGGCAACAAAGGATGACAATGCTGGCGACAATGGTCTGCCACCACGCGGACGAATGCACTGAGCCGGTCTGACGGCAAGAGGTCCCATAGCTCGCGCACCAACGTGACGTTGCTGATATCCACGTCGCTGCCAGCCTCCTGAAGCAGCTGCTGCAGGAACGCCCGGTCGAACGTGCCGCGACGGCTATGCGTGTCCATCTGTCCGGCCGCGAGTTTCACGGCCTTACCCAGCATCACGCCCAGTGTGACCTGACGGAAGCCTGCATCGGAGGCCATCTTCAGAGTGGCACCCACATAGTTGCCGTACTGCACGAAGGCCTGCTGAGGCAGCTCGGGATAGCGTTCGCGCAACACACCCTCGCTTTTAAAACCGCTGCCGATGACCATGCGCTCGGCACCACTCGCTGCAGCCACCGTCACACATTTGTGAATGCTCTCCAGGAATGCTTCTTCCGAGAAAGGCTTGACGATACCCGAGACGCCTATCACCGAGAGGCCACCCTCGATGCCCAGTCGCGGGTTGAACGTGCGCCGCGCCAACGCCTCACCTTCTGGGATGGACAACAGAACCGACAACGATCGGCCCTTCTTTCCACCAACGAGGAGGGGGACATCTGCGGAGTGAAGAAGCGTGTTGGCAAGCATCGAGAGGTTATCCCTCAGCATCTGCCGAGGCCCTTTGTTCACAGCCACCTCACCGGGCGGATAGTCGAAGCCGGGCAGTGTGAAGCGCCCGATACCCTCGCCCGCGTTGACAGAAACCGTCAGAGGACCTTCTTCCACAGTGACCACACTTCTTCCCTGCTGCGCCACGGGACTGGAGTCTGCGAGTGCGGCGCGCACCTGTATCCCGTTTGTCACGTCGGGGTCGTCGCCGGCATCCTTGATGCAATAGGCGTGGTCATCGGCATAGCCCACAGCTACGTCTATCGTCTCGCCGTCCGGCAACAGCACCGGCACCTCGGCAGGTGCTCCGCCTGTCAATGCACGACGTACCGCAGCCACCACGGCGGCCGTGGCACAGGTGCCGGTCGTCAGACCGCTGCGCAGCGGAAAGAATTCGGGCACAAAGTGTTCCACTGCGCGGCGCAAGCCGTGCGGACCGTTGACAACTTGAAAGTCGAGGGTTGAAAGACGGGAGTTACTCCTGTGCGATGCATCGCCGGCCGCCGGCCGCGAGAACGGTAGCGGAGGGCGCTCCACCACGAAGACGTCCTGCCCGGCTGCCTTGGCGGTCGCCACCTTCTCCATGAAGCCACCGCTCAGACCGCTTTCCTTCGTCAACATGGCATCGAAGGGGGGGAGGGGGAATGAAGAGTGAAAAGTGAAGAGTGAAGAATGAGAATTACCCTCAAGGCTTGAAAGAGACTTTAATTCTTCACTCCGAGCGAAGCGAGATTCTTCACTCTTCACTCCCTCCTCTCCCTCACGGGAGGGGTCTGGGGGTGGGTCTGCTTCGTCATCCGCCACTCCCACCAGTCTCTCTTCGGGGAAACCCTCGCGCGCCGCAATCTCGCGCGAGCTGTCACGGTCCAGGATGCGGAACCATGTCGGATGGCGCTGCCAGAAAGGCTTCAGTCGACCGATGGTCTGCACGCCCGTCAGTGCCAGCAGGCGCTTGACGCCGGCACTCTCCATCTGGTGCATCGCATCTTCATAGTCGCGACACCAATGTACATCAGAGGTGTGGGGCGGGTAGATACGTTCGTAACGCACGAGGGGCACGCCAGCCCGTTGCGCCACCTCGGCCAGATTGCGGTGCAGCACTTCGGCAAACGGATGCGCGGCATCGACAATCAGGCGGATATCATGTTCGCGGCAGAACGTCAGCGTCGCCTCGGCGTCCATCGCGCCAGAGAGCCGCACGCCGTGCACCTGCTCCACCGCCTGCTCCGTGCCGCGAGTAGAGTAATAATAAGGAGCACCGGCTTCCTCCAGCACGCCGACCGCCCTGCGTCCTTCCGTCGTTCCGCCAAATACCAGAATCATTGTCGAAAATCTTCACTTCACTGCCACCTTCCTGCCATTCACGAGGTAGACGCCACGGTGCAACGGTGCCTCGTTCATCTGCTGCCCGGCAAGGTTGAAGAACGTATTCTTCCCTACGCCCTGATCCTTCAGGTGTGCCGTACCGACGAGGCTGTCCGCACTCCCTGAGATGTAGATCAGGTCGAGACCGTTTCTCGTGTCGCCCGATGCGAGCCACTGAATCTCGGTCGACTCCGCCAGGGTGAAGTTATGGTTTCTCTCCATCCAGTTCGTGGCGCCAGAGACAGTTTCCTCATAGTCGCCGTCGTACTTGAACTTCAGTGTCAGACCGGCAGAGTTGTTGGCATACAACACAGCAGTTGCCGTATAGGTGCCGGCCGGCAGTGTGACGAGCGTCACGTCATTTTTAGCATAGGCACACTGGGCATTGGAAGAGCGGATGACCATGTTGCTGCCCGCACTCGTGGCTGTCGCGCCCGGGATGTCCTCGCCCTCAGCATAATACAACACGTTTTCGGCACGCTTGGCTGCGTTGATGACGACTTCCTTCTCGTCAGCATCCAGGACAATCGTCGTGCGGTATCCGCCACTGGTCTTGTCCACGGCAAACAGGTCTGTGCCGTCGAGGTAGAAACCTTTATAGCTCACCGTCACGCTCTCCTCCTCGTAGTCGGAACCGCTGACCAGCGTGACACCCGTAGAGGTTTTCAGAGCATAGCTGTACTTGGCGGCTTCAGCCACGGCAATCTTAAAGACGCTGCCGTCCGTCTCCACTACGACGGAGGAGGGTTCGCCTTCGGCCCTCTTGTACTTCACGGCTTCGTTCCAGAGATAGGCGTCCACGGCCACCTCCGTACCCGCCGCAACGATGGCCGACGATGTCTTCACGATGTCCTCGCCGCAATAGTAGTTGATGGTATAGCCCACCAGCTCTTCCTTCTGTTCCTCCTGGCTGACGACGATGGTCGTGAGGTAGTTGGCGAGTGTCCAACCGACGCTGCCGCCACGGGTGAAGCCCGTCGACACGCTGTTGAAGGCCTTGCCGTTGAACATTCCTGCCACCAGACCGCTGCGGTCCGTACCGTCAAACCAGAACGACTCCACAGATTTGGTGGCCGTGTTGAACACCACCTTGATGTGCTTGGTGTAGGTGCCGTTGTAGTAATAGCCCAGAGCAGTTCCGTTCCAGGTGAGGCCACCGTCCGTGCTCACCCGCATATTGTAGGTGCTGTTGATGCCGATGCGGAGGAAGTCGCCGAACTGAATCCAGTTCCAGTTGCCGTCGCGTCCCGTCGCGGTGGCGAAGGTCCAGTCAACCTCGTAAGTCACTTTGTAGTCCTTGCCGATGGCGAACGATTTGGAGATGTAGGTGGCCGATGTGTTGCCCGCGGCGCCAAGGCCGTTGGTGGCATTGACCTCCACGGCAGAAATGGCGTTCCATTCGCTTTTGTCAGCCTCCTTCCATTCCCCGACGGCAGCGCGTGAATAGACCGATTCCGAGAGGTCCTCGGGAATCTCGGCGATGCCGAGTTCCGGCTCCAGATTGTTGCTGAGCCAGTTGGAGAAATGGTTCTGCATCTCGGCCTTGAGCGTTGCGCCCAACTTGTCGCCGGGCGACCAGCCATGACCGCCCGTGGAATAGGTCTTCAGCGTGGCGGGAACGGCCTTCGCCACGAGGGCATCGTAGTACACCTTGCCGTTCGTGAGGGGCGGCACGGTGCCGTCATTGTCAGAATAAGTGATATAAGCCATGGGTGCCTGGGCATCTACGTGGAGATGGTTGCTGTACTCCTGCACCAACGCATCCGAAGGGTTCGTGCCCAACAGTTCGTCGATGGAACCTTGATGTGTCTTGCCCGACTCCATCGTAATCACAGGATAGAAAAGAATCTGGAACGCCGGACGCTCGGTGCCCTCAGTGTGCGTGGCGATGGTGCTGGCCAGATGACCGCCGGCCGAGAAGCCCATCACGCCGACGTGCGTGGGGTCGAGGTGCAGACGGACGGCGTTGTCACGCAGGTATTTCAGCGCAGCACGCCCGTCGGCCAGAGGCCAGGCATGGTTGCCGCCGGGCAAACGGTACTTGAGCACTGCCAGCGTGTAACCACGCTCATTCATGAACGGAGCCCAGTCGCTGCCCTCCTTCTCATCGACACGATAGGCATAGCCGCCGCCGGGACAGGCGATGACGGCACAGCCGTTGGCCTTCGCGGCATCGGCCTGAAAGATTTCTAACGTTGCGCCCGTGGAGAGCGTGATGGTCTCGCTGGCAAAGAGACGGACAGACGCCGCCAGTGCCAGAAACAAAAACAGAAACTTTACTTTCATTTTTCTGTGTTCAAAAAAGTGTTGATTGTTATCATTGGGCGACAAAGATAGCACCTTTTCACTTTGTCACCAAATTTTCACCGCCTTTTCTGTACGACGAAGCCCCGCG
>CAMVFC010000024.1 GCA_947166655.1 uncultured Prevotellaceae bacterium | reverse complement strand
TAAGGGTTTCGACCGAAACTGCCAAGGGTTTTGACCAAAAGTGTCAAGAGTTTTCACGAAAAGTGCCAAGAGTTTTGCGCAAAAGTGACAAAGAACCACAGATTAAACAGATTCCGGACTCTCCCTGGACTCTCCCCCGAACGAGTCCAGACGGAACACTCAGTCCCGTCTTCCTCGCACCCTAAAGGGAGGGAGCGGTTACCAAACAAGAGCAGGATTACCACGTCCTCTGTTTTTACAAGTAACTGCTCCCTCCCTTTAGGGAGGGCGGGGGGGAGAGTCCGGAATCTGTTTAATCTGCGGTTCTTCGAACATTTCTAATGCTCACCTTGCTCTGCACTGTAAGTAATGTCGACGGCAATGCCGACATCGGTTACGGTGGTGTTGGCAGCGGCCCTGCCCGTGTCCGCGGTCGCGGCGAAGTGGAGTGGGACGAGTGGGAATAACGTCAATAGTGCCCCTCCCCATCGGTATGCTGGCAGCAAGCGATGGGGAGGGTTGGGGTAAATGCTATGCAAAAAGAAACTGCGACACCTCGTCGCAGTTTTTCTTTTGTCAATCCCCTTCGTCTCATGTGTCTAATTATGCCCTCTGTTTTTGAATTCCCGCACGTCTGCTTCGCTCGTACATTAGATCAGATTCAGTGATTTTGGTTGAACAATCCGTGATTTGATTAACATGCAAACAGGAAATCTGCAGTATCTTTGTGCCGTCTAATATAAAAAATGACATCTTAAATCGTTTACGAAGAATGATACGCCACAACTATTTACCACTGTTGCTGTTGCCGCTGATGGCAGGGACTGATGCGAAAGCTCAGGGCGTGATAGACATGCACAGCCACATCATCACTCCAGAGTTCCTGTCGGCTCTCGATGGCGAGGGGCGGCTGATGGACGAGGGTTTCCCCTTACCGAAGTATGATGCGGAGGCGCATCTGCGCTGGATGGACGAAGCGGGCATCGAGACATCGGTGCTGACGCTGGCGGCTCCGCAGCCGTCATCTGCAGAAGTCGTGAGGCGCACCAACGAGGCCGCCGCAAAGCTGAAGCAGGAGCATCCGGGGCGATTCCTGTTCTGCGCCTCCTTGCCGCTGCCCGATGTCGATGCTGCCATCCGCGAGGCCGTCTATGCGCTTGACACGCTGAAGGCCGACGGCATCAAACTGGCTACGAACGTTCGGAGCTGCGTGAGCCGACAAGCTCGACGGAATGGGCGGGACGTGACGGACGAAGTCTACGCCGACGGGCAGTATCTCGGCGCGCCGGAACTGGACACGCTCTTCTCGGTGCTCAATGCGCGTAGGGCGATGGTGATACTGCATCCCCACCGGCCAGAACCTGTCAACCGTCAGGTGATGCGACAGACGCCACTGGCTATG
Source organism: uncultured Prevotellaceae bacterium (assembly GCA_947166655.1). Taxonomy (GTDB): domain Bacteria; phylum Bacteroidota; class Bacteroidia; order Bacteroidales; family Bacteroidaceae; genus Physcousia. Next base: position 34,053 of record CAMVFC010000024.1, on the reverse strand, counting down.
CAGGAATATCTCTCGGAGACCACGCGCGCCGTCGCGAACATGATTTCGCGCAACGTGCTGGCGCGCTATCCGAATGTAAAGGTGGTGGTGCCCCATTGCGGAGCCTATCTGCCGCTGGCCGTGCCTCGGATGAAATCTCTGGCCGCAGTGATGCAAAAGAACGGTATGGTAGGTGAAATAGATTGGGAGAAGAATCTTGCTGCGCTATACTATGACCTCGCCGGTGCACACTCGCCCGAAGTCATCCGCATGCTGCTTACCATCACTACGCCCGACCATCTGCTCTATGGTTCCGATTATCCCTATGTGTCTCCGCAGGTGCTCACCCAGGGTTTGCAGCGCATGAAGCAGTATCTTTCGACTGAACCCGACCTCTCACCTTTCAAGGAGATGATTCTGTACAAGAACGCGGAGAAGTTGATATCGGATAACGTCGGGGGTGAGTCTGCCGGGACACTTCTTTGTCGCCTGGCTGAGATAGAAGTGTATCCGCAGTATCTGGAAGAATATCTGTCCTTTGCCAACGAGGTGGACCGCCAGAGCGTGGAGCGTGAGCCGGGCGTCGTCTGCCTCTTCCCCATGCAGAGCGCCGAGGACTCCACTCAGATTCGCATCCTCGAGATTTATGCTTCCGAGGAAGCTTATCAGCAGCATCTGAAGACCGAACATTTCCAGAAGTATAAACAGGGTACGATGCACATGGTGAAAAGCCTTCGACTGCCCACCATGCAGCCGCTCGACCCCGCAGCCATGAACATGATATTCAAGAAACAGAGATAACAGATGAGAATAATAACGACTGTCATTGCGCTGCTCCTGGCAGTGGCGCAGATAAATGCACAAGACAACATGAAAGAGAATGAACTAAATCAGCCAGAAGAGCAGAAAACAGGCGCTATGCCCTGGCGAGGTAACGAAGAAACTTTTTGCAACGTAGATTTCAGCGTATGGCCTAAGGGCGAGCTGAACACGGCGTATGCTCAGTACTTTATCGGCAACAGCTATCTGGCCCCGCTCGATGCCGAGAACGGCGGCCCCGTGAACGTGACCTTCGAGCCGCGCTGCCGCAACAACTGGCACATCCACCACAAGTCGGTGCAGGTGCTCGTTTGCGTGGCAGGCTGCGGCTGGTACGTCGAGGAGGGCAAGGAGCCTGTGGTGCTGCGCCCGGGCGTAGTGGTTGCCATCCCTGCCGAGGCGAAGCACTGGCACGGAGCCGCCAAGGACTCGTGGATGCAGCACCTCACCTATATGACTAAGGTCGAAGAGGGCGCTTCCAACGAGTGGCTGGAAGCGGTCGCGGATGCGGAGTACGACAAGCTGCCCGCCAGCAGTGCGATGCTCAGCGTCGCCGATGCGGAATACCTTCAGCGATTCGAAGCCTTTGCCTTCGGCGAGGTGGCGGAACAGGTGAAGACCCGCCTCGACGACCGCACCCGCTATATCGGCTATCTGGCCACGCTGTTAGGCTGTCAGAGCATTGACGAATACCGCGACCTGCTGCCTGAAGCGTTAGACAAGGGCGTGACACCCGTTGAGGTGAAGGAAATCGTCTATCAGGCCACGGCCTATCTGGGCATGGGGCGTGTCCGACCATTCCTGACTGCCACCAACGATGTTTTTACAGCCCGTGGCATCGCCCTGCCCCTGGCTTCGCAGCAGACCACCACCCTGGCCACCCGCCGCGGGGCCGGCACCGAGGCGCAGGTAGGCTGCTTCGGCGAGGGGATGCGTGACTTCTGGAAGTCGGGACCGGAGGATAGCCGACACATTAACCACTGGCTGGCCGACAACTGCTTCGGCGATTACTACACCCGCACGGGTCTTGACCTAAAGATGCGCGAACTGATCACCTTCTGTTTCCTTGTCGCCCAGGGCGGATGCGAGCCACAGCTCAAAGGGCACATCGCCGGCAATTACCACGTGGGCAACGACAAGGACATGCTCATCGCTGTCATCTCTTCCAACCTTCCGTTCATCGGCTATCCCCGCACGCTCAATGCCCTCAGTTGCATTCGAAGCGTAGAGACTAACAAATAAAATTGTGACTGCAACTATGAAGAAAACACTCCTATTCATCGCCCTGCTGCTGAACGCCTTCCTTGCGGCGCTTCAGGCAAAGACGCTGGTGGTCTACTACAGCTACACGGGCAACTGCAAGGCCATCACCCATGCACTAACAAATCAGATGACGGCCGACGTGCTGGAGATTCAGCCCGCAGAGAAAGGCCTGCGCTACGAGGCGAACAACTATGCGCTCGGCAAGCAACTGCTCAATGCCATCAAGGCGAACCCCAACGATGCCGCGAGCTACCCCGCCATCGACCCCATCAACATCTCGCTGAGCGACTATCAGAACATCATCGTCGTCACTCCGCTGTGGTGGAGCCAAATGGCAGCCCCGATGCAGACCTTCCTGTTCAACTACGGCGCTCAGATGGCCGGCAAGAACATCGGACTGATCGTTTCGAGTGCCAGCAGCGGCATCAGCGGCGTGGAAACAGACTGCCACCGACAGGTTCCCGACGGAGTCTACTACGGTCAGAGCCTGTGGATTCGCTCCTCGCAGGTCGGCAATGCGGCCTCGCTCATCAGCGAATGGCTGCAAAAAATCAACTTTACGGACAAGGGTGCCACGGATGGGATGAAGATACGGGTTTCCGATGGCACGAACACCGTCGTCTTCGCGTTAAACGAGACCACTGCCGCCAAGTCGCTCTATCAGATGCTTCCCCTGGATGTGAAGGTGGAGGACTACGGAAACAACGAGAAGATCTTCTATACTCCTACGGCTGTCAGCTATGATGCCGACTGTATCGAGGGGGACTGTCCGGTCGGGACGCTGGCGCTGTTCTCGCCCTGGGGAAACGTCGTGCTGTACTACGGTGCAGCTAGTCGCTACAGTGGACTCTATATTCTCGGTCAGGCCACGCAGGGTACCGATAATATCCGCAACCTCACGGGAAGCATCCGCGTAGAAGTCGACGGAGGCACCTCTGGCGTACATCCCATGAAGACCGTCTCTGCGGGCGAGGCTCCCCACGGATATGCCATGAATGGGATGAAGGTTGGTAACGGTCAGAAAGGAATCATTGTCAAAGACGGAAAAAAGATGATTATTGTCCCGTAGCCTATTAATAAACAACTCCCTTGCGAAAAGCAAGTGACGGCTTGACGGTTCCTTTCGGGACAAGTGGAGGGAGGCTGCCATGATGGGCAGGCCGTCGTCCCTCAAAAAGGGAGAGGTCACACAGTAAGCGAAGAAACCACGGTAAGCGACGGAGAGAAGGTCCTGCGCTTGCTGTGTCCCTTACTGTGTGACTTCCTTCGTAGAGCAATGTACGGGCAGAGCGATTTTTTCTGACAAAAGATTTGCAAACTCGCGGCAAATGTGTTATCTTTGCATCGCCGACTGGCATGAGGTTGGACGGCACCAGAATAGAAAAGAATAAAATAACTTTCGCAAGTTCTCCTGTACCACAGATTACGCTGATTAAACATATCCCCAAAAACATGCTACGAACGAGACGCTGGCTGATGGCAGCCGCCCTGATCCTTTGTGCCACGATGTGGATAACGTCGTGCTGCGACGAGGACTTTCCCGCCAAAGGCGATAACAATGTATACACGGACACCCCTCTTATCATACTCGATACCGACATCGGCTCCTCGACCGACGACCTCTTTGCCATGGAGATGCTCTACCAATATGAGCGTGAAGGGCGATGCCGCCTGCTGGGCGTGGTGGTGGACCGCGAGGGCGAGGACTGCGCTGCCGTCGCTGACGTGATGAGCACCTATTTCGGCCGCGGCGACGTGCCTATCGGACTGGTGCGACAGGGCATCAGCCAGCCCAAGGTGTGGATTGACTACAAGGCGCTATCCTCCTACACCACCTCCGACGGGCAGCCAATGTTCTGCCGCACGATAGACGACTATTCTACTCTGCCCGACGGCTGGCAGCTGTACCGCCGACTGCTGGCCGCACAGCCCGACCACTCCGTAAGCATCTGCTCTGTCGGCTTCGTGACGGCACTGACAGGACTGTTAGTTTCCGAAGCCGACGAGATATCGCCGCTGAGCGGTGTGGAACTGGTGCGGCAGAAGGTGAAGTGTCTGTACCTGATGGCGGGCGTGTTCGACGAGGCGACAGAACCGGACTTCAACTTCAAGCAGGGCATCTCGTTCGCACAGACCCTGTTCCGCCTATGGCCGCAGGACGTCGACATGCTGTTCTCGCCGATGGAGGTGGGACAGGAGATAGAATACAGGCCTGAAGAGGTCTTAGGTGACATCACGTGGACGGATGTGCACCCCATCAAGCAGGTCTACATGACATGCAACTGCAACACGGGACAGAAGATGTGGGATCCGCTGACCGTCATCCATGCCGTAGAGGGCGACGCGGCTTTTTCCATCTCTGACCGCGGCACCGTCAGCCTCACGCCGAATGCCGAAACCGTTTTTACACCCTCGGCTACGGGAAACTGCCGCTACCAGCTGCCCGGCGATGCGGCGTGGAACGCGGCGATGCTGGAGAAAATCAGAAAGTGTAACGCTTATGTAAAATGATGAATGATTCATCATTCGCACTCGTCATTCATCATTCATCATTCGTCATTCATCATTATGCTCTCAATCCTCATCCCTACCTTTAATTATGATGCGCGCGCGCTTGTGCAGGCGTTCTGCGCCCTGGCCGACGGGTCGCCCTTCGACACGGAAATCATCATCGGAGACGATGCTTCGACGCGGGCGAACGACTGGTTGTCGGCTGTGGAAGTCATGCCGAAGGTGCGGGTGCTGCGAGTCGAAAGGAACATCGGGCGTGCTCGCAACCTGAACCGGATGGCCGACACGGCACGCGGCGAATGGCTGCTGATAGTGGACTGCGATGCGCGTGTCGAGGACGACTTCTCGCTGATGGCCTATCAGCGTGCGGCGGCGCAGGCGCCTGTGGTATGTGGCGGACTACGCCATCCTGACACGAATCCTAATCCAGAAGCCACGCTACGCTACAAGTACGAACGGCGAGCCGACCGCCAGCGTGGCGCCGACATCCGACAACGAGCCCCCTACAGTCAACTCTCCACTTTCAATCTGCTGGTGCGGCGCGATGTCTTTATGCAGATACGTTTCGATGAAGACTGCACGGAATATGGCTACGAGGACACCCTCTTCGGCAAACAGCTGGAGCAGCACGGCATCGCCATCCTGCACATTGACAATCCGCTCGTGCATGTCGGTCTGGATACGAATGCCGAGTACCTGAAGAAAGTAGAAACGGGGTTACACACACTCAAGAAGATTGAGGGCAAGATAGGCACGCACAGTCGCGTGACGACCTTTGCCGAGCGAATTAGGAGATGGCACCTCACGGGAGTTGTCGCCCTCATTCACCGACTCACCCGCTCCCTCGTGCGCCGCAACCTGCTCAGCCGTCACCCCAGTCTGTTGCTGTTTCAATGGTACAAGCTGGGCTATTACGCTTCGCTCGAAGAAAAGTGAAGAATGAACGGACGCTCCCCCGAACGACTCCCGCTGGAAATGAGTGTTCCGGCTGGAGCCGTTCGGGGGAGAGTCCGTTCATTTCTTATTTTCACTTCGAAAACCTCTCTCCCCAAAGCTGCACCATTCGTTCATGCAGTCGTGCTTCAGCGGGGCTGTCCTGAGGATGCCAGAAGCGCGCGTCCACGCCATCGGGCAAGAACTGCTGCTCAACGAAATGATTCTCATAGTCGTGTGCATATTTATAGTCCTTGCCGTAGCCTAGCTGTTCCATCAGCGATGTCGGCGCATTACGCAGGTGCAGGGGCACGGGCAGGTTGCCCGTTTGGCGGACGTAGCTGATGGCATCGTTCACGGCCATGTACGCCGAATTGCTCTTCGGCGAGGTCGCCAGATACACGGTCGCTTCGGCCAAAGGTATGCGACCCTCCGGCCAACCTAATTTCTGCACAGCATCAAAGGCGGCGTTGGCCAGTAAGAGCGCATTCGGGTTGGCCAGACCAATGTCCTCGGATGCCGAAATGACCAGACGACGAGCTATGAAAGCAGGGTCCTCACCACCTTCTACCATTCGCGCCAGCCAATAGATGGCACCGTCGGGGTCACTGCCCCGAATACTCTTGATGAAGGCCGAGATGATGTCGTAGTGCATCTCGCCGTCCTTGTCGTAAGCCATGGGATTCTGCTGCAGACGCTCCGTCACAAGTTCGTCTGTGACGATGAGACGTTCGCCCTCTGCCACATCCTCGGTAACCAATTCCAACGTGTTCAGCAACTTACGGGCATCGCCGCCGGAGAAACGCAACAGGGCTTGTGTCTCCTTCAGCTCTATCTCTCTTTCCTTTAGCACGACGTCCTCTTTCAAGGCTCTGTGTGCCAGGCCGAGCAGGTCGTCACGATCCAGGGGCTTCAGCACGTAGACTGCACAGCGCGAGAGCAGCGGGCGAATGACCTCAAAGGAGGGATTCTCGGTAGTGGCACCTATCAGCGTGACCACGCCCTGTTCCACTGCTCCGAGCAAGGAATCCTGCTGCGATTTGGAGAAACGGTGGATCTCGTCGATGAAAAGAATCGGACTGTTTGTCTGGAAAAAACGTGCTCCCTTGGCACGGTCTATGACCTCGCGCACATCCTTCACACCGCTGGTCACGGCAGAAAGCGTGTAGAACGGCGTTTCAAGTGTATGCGCAATGATCTGTGCCAACGTCGTTTTTCCTACACCGGGAGGTCCCCATAGGATAAATGACGACACACGCCCACTCTCAATCATGCGGCGTAGGACCGCATTCGGACCCACCAAATGCTGCTGCCCTACATAGCCGTCGAGCGTTGTAGGGCGCATCCGTTCTGCTAATGGCTTCATATCAGAAAGAAAAGGGAGAAGAGCGATAGACGGGACTCGAACCCGCGACCCTCGGCTTGGGAAGCCAATGCTCTACCAACTGAGCTACTATCGCATTTATAACCTCAGAAATGCGGTGCAAAGATAGGCTAAAGCTTGCAATTTAGCAAATTTCTGCCCGAAAAAGTGATTTTCCCCACTCGGAAAGGTGGATAAACGACATATTTATTCTATCTTTGTCCGCTGAAACATTAAGAACAGCGCCATGACAATAGCCATTCTCTCGCTCATACTCATCGGCTACGTGCTGATAGCGACCGAGCATATTACACATATCAATAAAGCTACGACGGCCGTCTTTGCTGCTGTCGTAGGATGGGTGCTCTATGTCTGTGCCGGTACAGATTTCGTACTCCACATTCATGGCGATGACTTTGCGAACTTTGCCGGCGGAGCGTCGCAGACAGTAGAACTTGTAAAGCAATACATCGCCAGCCACGTCTTTATTCGTTATGGGGCTGATTTATGTGCTATCGTGCTCTATGTGTTGGCTACGATGAACATCGTTTCAGTGCTCCACAGTGACGGCTGTTTCGATTTCATCGCCAATGCGGCACGTTCGCATGACAGCCGTGTTCTGTTATGGACACTCGTGGGGTTCACAGCCCTCATCTCAATCAATCTGGATAACCTGACGACGACGGTGCTGATGCTGATGATTCTCCGTCGTGTCGTGCAGCACCAACGTTGGCGCATGTGGATAGGGTCGGCTATCGTCATCGCAGCCAACTGCGGAGGCGCCACCACTGTCATTGGCGACCTGACATCGCTTGTCGTATGGAGCAAAGGGGCTGTCACTCCTACCGATTTTTCGGCAGCCCTCATCCTGCCGGCACTGGTGGCTACCGCCCTGCCCACCGCACTTATCGCACGTTCGCTCCCCGAACACATCGAACTTGTCCGCCCCACGGCAAATTACCGGGGAGACACTGCGCGCCTGCAGGTCTGGCAGAGGGCCCTGCTGCTCATTGTCGGCCTCGGAGGCCTTTGGTTCATCCCCACGTTTCACCGCATCACCTTGCTGCCTCCCTTCCTCGGCGCACTCTGCGTGCTTGGTGTACTCTGGGTGCTGCACGAACTGATGAACCTGCGGCGCATTCGTTCCAGCCAGCCTGTCGATGGACACGACGACCTTCAGCTCGAAGCCACCAGCATTCAGATGATTCTTTATTTTACAGGTATCTTCCTCTGTGTGGCTTTGCTTATCGAGACAGGTGTGATGCATAGCATCTCGCTGTGGTGTGACGAATGGATCCACAATATTTACATCATGAGTGTTGCACTTGGTGCCATTAGTGCAGTACTGGACAACATCGCACTTGTGCTCACAGGCATCAACATCTATCCCGTCGCCGATGCTCCAAGCGAGCTTACTGCCGCCCTTAATCCTGAGTACGCCGCTGCTTTCCTTCAGAATGGACAATACTGGCACCTTATTATTTATAGTGGTTGCGTGGCCGGCTGCCTGCTGCCCATTGGCAATGTCGCCGGTTATACGCTCATGAAGGCCGAGGATGTCACCATCTTGTGGTATGCACGCCACATCCTGCCGAAGGTCTTAGTAGGCTGGTTGCTGGGCCTCGGTGTTTATTTCCTCGTGGATTTTTGGCTCCGCTGAAGCGTCATCTAAGTAGCATACAGTCCCGCTACTATTCCCCAATCCTTATAAAGTATTCTCTTTACACTTGTAGAATAAAACACACTGTCATTTATAGAGCTTTTGTGTAAAAAACATGGTTAACAAATGAGGTTGAAGTTCAAGCGAGGGATTCAGCCTCATTTCATTTCGAGCCAATCAATTAGCGGACAGCAATCATTGTGAAAAAGGGCACAAGACGGAAGAATGTCAATTCAAGAACAGTAACTTGTCGTTAAAAAAGCGTAAATTTGCGAATTTGTTTGCACAGGTCCGCAGAAAGCCGTAAATTAGCAGCGGAAATATTGTATATAAGCCTATTATTAACTGAATAAACGCCCTAACACCTATGAAAAGAAGACATCTCAAGAAGCAAATCAGCTTCGTCTGCGCAGACCTTTTAGCCGAGTGTCTCGCCGTTCAACAGGCTCATCCTAACATCCCGCAAGCAGATTTAGAAAATGTGGTAGGAAGCATCCTACTGATGGAAGACGATTTCATTAGCCGTATCAGTCATGTCGACAAGCGTCAGGTGAAACCTTTCTTCACGCAGCTGGAGGACGACCTTTCCGTGTGTACTAATCAGATTATTGATCATATATTCCATCTGGTTTAACAACATTGATGAGTCGCCTTGCCCGCTTTATTCTCTATCGTCTGATGGGATGGCACACGGAAGTCACCGTGCGTCGCCCTCAGAAATACATCATCGCCCTGGCCCCCCATACGAGTAATTGGGACTTCTTAATGGGTCAATTGTACAGCCGCGCGGAAGGATTCCACTGCCAATTCATGATGAAGAAGGAATGGTTTTTCTGGCCGCTTGGCCCTCTTTTCCGCCACTTAGGTGGCATCCCTGTCGTCCGCAGCCGTCATACGAGCCTTACCGACCAAATGGCAGAGGCAGCCAGACGCAGTGAGACTTTTGCACTGTGCATTACACCGGAAGGGACACGCAAACCTGTAGCAGAGTGGAAACGAGGGTTCTACTACATCGCCCTTAAAGCAGAACTGCCGATTCTGCTTTTCGCCTTAGATTATGGAAAGAAACGAATCGTTTGCACGAAGAGCATCGTTCCAGATGGCGATGCTGATCGTCAGATGTCCGAGATACAACAGTATTTTCGTCCCTTCACGGGCAAACATCCACAAAATTTCTTGATACCCAACACTTAAAAAACACTATGAAGAGAGTACTTCTTCTCGGGTTCCTGCTTGCGGTAGGAACCTTTTCATTTGCCAAACGTCCCCGCCATGCAAAAGCACAACACCCTCTGCAGGCACCGCTGGCAGAGTTCGTAGCATCTTATCAGCTCAGTGTGCCATCACGTGACGCAGGGCGCATTGAGAGCCTCAAAATAGACGATGCCAATCGACGTATCGCTCTCGATTTAAGCGAGAAATTCACGTTCCAACCCTGGGACCACAAGCGTGTCGCCGACTTTCACGACAGCCTTCGCGTCCACATGCCAAAGGAATATCGTCACTACCGTCTGGAAGTCACGACAAAAGGAGTACGCATCGAAGACCTCGTCTATCAGGGCGAAGGCAGCGAGACACCTCAACAGCGTACGTGGAAAAACATCCGCTATCATGGTGCTCCCTGGGTAGCCCCCCTCGACCGTGCTTACAATGTCCATCAAGGTCTCGAGAACCGCCATATCAGTCTGTGGGCGAGTCACGGACGTTATTATTCCACAAAAGAAGGATGGCGCTGGCAGCGCCCGCAGCTTTTCTGTACGACTGAGGACCTTCTCTCTCAGACCATCGTTGTACCCTATCTGATGCCGATGTTGGAGAATGCTGGTGCTATCCTTTATAGTCCCCGTGAGCGCGACTGGCAAGTGAACGAGGTCATCGTCGACAACGACACACCCCAGCAGGACGGCATCTATCAGGAAGCATCGACGCAGCATCATTGGAATCACGGCGGCCCAGGTTTTGCCCATTTCCGCTCTGTCTATCACGATCGCGAGGCACCCTTTACAGAAGGTACCACACGTGTTATTCCTTCTCAAACACGCCGTAGCCAAGCAGCAACAGCCACCTGGATGCCCAACATCCCTGCCGATGGTCGTTATGCCGTCTACGTCGCTTATACGACTTTGCCAACGAGCGTCAGCGATGCCACCTACACCGTCTATCATCGCGGTCGCAAGAGTCAGTTCCGGGTTAACCAGCAGATGGGTGGCGGCACATGGGTCTATCTGGGGACATTCGATTTCGCGGCCGGCTGCACGCCGCAGAATGCTGTCGTCCTAAGCAATGTGAGCGAACAGCGAGGACACATCACAGCCGATGCAGTGCGTTTTGGTGGCGGTATGGGCAATATCGCCCGTGGCCCTGTAGGCGGAGAGACGGTGAGCGGACTGCCGCGTTTCCTCGAAGGAGCACGTTACGGAACCCAATGGCAGGGGGCTCCTTACTGGGTTTATGGCAACAAGAATTCTGAGAACGACTATGCCGAGGATATCAATGCTCGTTCGCTTATGACAAACCATCTGGCTGGCGGATCACCTTATGTGCCTTCCGATTCCGGTCTGCATGTGCCCATCGAACTGAGCCTCGCCCTGCACACTGATGCAGGTGCTTCCCGTGAAGACGGACACATAGGCTCGCTCAGTATCTATACGTCGGATTTCAATGATCGCCTGCTACCCACTGGACTCAGTCGCCTTACTTCACGAGACTTTGCTGATCTGCTGCTTACGCAGTTGAATGCCGACCTTTGTCAAAGCTATGGAGAATGGAATAGACGTTCTCTCTACGACCGCAACTACTCCGAGACACGCCTGCCCGAGATGCCCTCGGCTATCCTTGAGATGCTGTCGCATCAGAACTTCCCCGACATGCGACTGACACACGACCCTGCGTTCAAGTTCACAGTGGCACGTGCAGTATATAAAGGAGTACTGCGTTTCCTGCATGATGTACATGACGAACGTCCGCCCGTGGTTCAGCCTCTTCCTGTGGCTGCCCCTTCAGCCATCGTCGACCCACAGCATCAGCGCATTCTCGTTACTTGGCAGACGGTCAATGATCCTCTCGAATCAACAGCACGTCCGGAGCGTTTCATCATCTATCATGCTGAAGGTGATATGGACTTTGACAATGGCACCTCTGTGCGAGGTGACGATTACACCCTCGACAATGCGACTCCGGGCGTGCTCCATCGTTTCCGCATTGCAGCCGCCAATGATGGCGGTCAGAGTTTACTCTCTACGGAGGTCTGCGCCTATTTCCCTGCATCAACGACGCCGACGACACGTTCTGTGCTTGTACTGGACGCTTTCAGCCGTATGGCAGGTCCACGTCCCATTGACAACGATTCTGTTCAAGGCTTCGATTTCGACGGAGACCCTGGTGTGCCCATGGCGGTCATGCCTGGCTATTGTGGACGTCAGGTGAACTTCGACCGCACACAAATCGGTCGTGAAGGACCTGCGGGGCTGGGCTATAGCACCACCGAGCTGCAGGGTATCCTGCTCCGCGGTAATACTCATGATTGGAGTTCGCGTCATGCCGCCGATCTCATCGCAGCCTCTAACGGTGCTATTGTCATCAGCTCTGGCACTGCAGAGACGATGTCTGCTGTACCTTACAAGAGTGTGATATCGCGTCTGCCTGTCGCATCAGCCTATCGGATGATAGACCTCGTGCTCGGTATGCAGAAGAACGATGGCTACAGTCTTCGCCGTGCTGCTGCCTTCACACCTCAGATGATGCAGCTGCTCAGCCAGCATACAGGACGAGGCGGCAGTCTCCTGGTCAGCGGAGCATACATCGGCTCCGACATGAGCGACAACGAGGGACGCTCTTTCACCCGCTCGGTGCTGAAATATGACTTCGTTGGGAGTCTTCCCTCCAGCGTCACGACAGGCATTTCCGGTATGGGCCTTTTCTTCGACTATTTCCGCTATCCCGGACAGGCTTACCCGCTCATCCCGTCGCTCGACTGTCTGGCACCCACGCAGGAAGCGTTCTGTCCGCTGGTTTATGCACCGGACAATCATGCGGCCGCAGTTGCTTATCAGGGTCGCGACTACAGCTCACTTGCGCTGGGATTCCCAATGGAAGCCATCACCGATGCCTCCATCCGGGCTCAGCTATGGCAGGGATTCCTCGATTTCCTGATGCCGCAATAAGTTGATTGCCACTAACCCTACAATAATCTTTATGAGCACGCCCAATTTTCGTTTCCGACAGTTCACCATCTGGCACGACCGCTGTGCAATGAAGGTGGGCACAGACGGCGTGCTGCTTGGGGCCTGGGCACCTCTGCCCTCATCGGGCCTTGTCCTTGACGTAGGCACCGGCACGGGACTCATCGCTCTGATGGTGGCTCAGCGAGCACCGCAAGTGGAGGTCGTGGGTATTGACATCGATGGCGAAGCTGTCATGCAGGCAAACGAGAACGTAGCTGCCTCTCCTTTTTCCAGCCGTATCTCTATCGCTCAGGCGGATTTCAATTCGTTTGTTACGTCTGACGCAGCACAATACACTACCGTCATCTGTAACCCGCCTTTCTTTACCGAATCGTTGCTGCCGCCCGATCAGGCACGCTCAGCAGCCCGCCATGAGCAGTCGCTCCCCTTCCCCACCCTTGTGGCAAATGCTTCAAAACTCCTGCAGGCCGACGGTTCGCTCAGCGTCATTCTACCCACATCGGCTCTGGATGACTTTCGCAGCGAAGCGTTTGCCAAAGACTTGGTGCTGACTCGCCTCTGCTATGTTCGTACCACGCCTGCCAAGCCGCCCAAGCGCATCCTCGGACACTTTGTCAAAGCTCCCTCGATGCCTTTCCACTTGGAAGAAGAGACGCTTGTCCTCATGGAAAATGGCGCGCGTTCGTCTGCCTACACGAATCTTACTCGCGACTTCTATCTTTAACCTATCCTATTTGGAAACAATATGACGACACCGCACAAACATAACTCGTTAAGGAAAAACTCATGCAGACAAACTTGTCAAGCGATGCTTCTCATGATGAGTCTGATGGTGTGTACGGAGATTGCAGCACGCAGCACACACTGGCGTATCGAGGCCGAATCTCCGCAGACACGTATTCTGGAAAGAAACGACACGCTGGACATCACTTCCCCAAAGGGACTCTCGCTTTGGTGGGACGAAATCATCGAAGCACCTTGCGTCATTGAGTATCGGGCCTGTGTCGTCGACAAGGGCGGCCCCTACGATCGCCTGTCAGACCTGAATTGTTTCTGGATGGCTAAGCAAGCGAGTGCCTCCGCCACTGAAGCAAATGCCGAACAACGACTGTCGCAACAGTCTCCCCTGCGCGGCATTATTCAACGTGGTGGACGTTTCGTCGAGAGTTATCGCCTGCAATGTTACTATCTGGGTTATGGGGGAAACTACAATTCCACTACACGTTTCCGCCGATACGACGGTGACACACTGGCGATTACCGACCCTGAACATCGTCCGGCCATCCTGTGCGAGTTCACCGACACGCCCCATCTGCTACGTCCCAATCATTGGTACGACATTCGCATCGAAGTGACGCCAGAGGGCGAAGGTGCCCGCGTGCGCTACAGCATCGACGGAGAAAATCTCGTGGATTATTTCGATCCGCAGCCACTTCTACGCGGATGGTTTGCCTTCCGTACCACATGGAGCCACACTCGGCTCACTGCTTTCCGAATAAAAAGATTATAAGGGAAAGGGTTACTTCTCAGTTTTTCCTGTCATCTACAAGCAAAACAATCTCTAAAAAGTGTATATCATTATGGAAAACAAAGAAATTTCTTACAAAGGGACAACGTTGAACGGTTTTGCTATGCTGTTCTTGAATCTGGCACTCTCCATCGGTGCCATCGCTCTCCTGGTTTTGTGTATCGACTATGAAAGCTGGCAGTTCGGCGTCGCCAGTGCTGCAGTTTTTCTTTTCTCCGCCATCCTCTGGGCTGGTTTCATAATGCTCGAACCCGGTGAGGCACGCGTCGTGATGTTTTTTGGAAAGTACGTCGGAACGTTCACCCGCACAGGTTATTTCTGGATTAACCCCTTCACCACCACGAAAAAACTTTCGCTGCGTGCCCGTAACCTCGACGCCGAACCCATTAAGGTCAATGACAAGGAAGGAAACCCTGTGATGATCGGCCTCGTGCTCGTCTGGCGTCTGAAAGACACTTACAAAGCCCTCTTTGAGATCGACTCTCAGACGATGGCCTCTAACAATGCACAAGTGGGCACTGACGTGAAGTCAATGATGGCAGCCTTCGAGCGCTTTGTGCGTGTGCAGAGCGACGCTGCCCTTCGTCAGGTAGCCGGACAGTATGCCTACGACGATACCGAATCGCGTTCGTCCGACATGACCCTGCGCAGTGGCGGCGAAGAGATCAACGACCAACTGGAGCAGAAACTGAACGAACGTCTCGCCATGGCCGGCATCGAAGTCGTGGAAGCTCGCATCAACTATCTTGCCTATGCGCCCGAGATTGCTGCCGTCATGCTGCGCCGCCAGCAGGCAACAGCCATCATCGCTGCCCGCGAGAAGATCGTCGAGGGGGCCGTCTCGATGGTAAAGATGGCGCTCGATCAGCTCAGCGCACAAGACATCGTGCATCTGGACGACGATCGCAAAGCGCAGATGGTATCGAACCTTTTGGTGGTTCTTTGTGGTGAAGACAACGCCCAGCCCGTCGTCAACACCGGAAGCATATAAGTCAAGAGCAACAGCGTGAGGACACGCTTCTCACCACGTCCATACCCTCAGGGCCACACGTATATACGAATCTGCAAAGACGTATATACGTGCGGCCTTATTTGTATATATATTGCATTGTTTGTAAATATGCGTTGCGTATAAGGGTAAAAGGAATTACCTATAAGGGTAAAAGGAATTATCCATAATGGAAAATGGAATCACCTATAAGACTTATTTCAGTGGCCTATAAGAGTGAAACAGCTCTCATATTCAGCAGATAAATGAAAAAAGAGAGGTAAAGAGTGGGGCAATCCACTTTTTTTACGTATCTTTGCACGCTTTTATCAGAGAACAGTATTATAATGGATATAGAATCAAACACGAATCCCTTTTCTTTCGTCGCCGAATTCGACGGTGAAGCAAAGGATATCTACTCTGCGAAGTTCGACAACATATTGAGTGTGTTGCCGCTGCGTGACCTCGTCCTATTCCCTGGTGTCATCGCGCCGATATCCATCCGCCGCTCATCGTCTGTCGACCTCGTACGTGATGCATTTGCGCGTGGGACTGTCCTGGCTACGGGCACGCAGGTGAAGCCCGAACTTGAAGTGCCGTCCCCCAAGGATTTCTTCTCTATTGGCGTGGCTGCACGTGTGGTGCGTATCTTCGAAATGCCTGATGACACGATTACTGCAATCGTGCAGGGTCTCTCCCCCATCCGGTTGGAGCATATCGATCGGGTGGATGGGATGCTTTATGCCCATGTCAAGCGCCTGCACGAACGCATTGAAGAGACTGTAGATCACACCTACGAAATCCTGCGCCAGACCGTGCGTGACCGTTTGTTGGAGTACATCCAGCTGGACGACCAACTGGGCGTTGAGGTGTCTGTGGCCGTCAACAATGCGTTCTCGATGCAGTTCTTCATCAACTTCGCCTGTTCGAATTTCCCCACGGAGGTTTCCAACCGCATCATGCTGTTGGAAGACTTGAGTCCGCTTTCGCGCGGAACGAAGCTCCTGAAGTTCATCGCCCGTGAGATGCAGTTTGCCCGCATCCGCCATGAACTTCACACGAAGACGCAGGCCGACATCGACAATCAGCAGCGCGAGTACTATCTGCAGCAACAATTGAACAACATTCGGCAACAGCTCGGTAACTCCACCGACGGAGATACAGCAAAACTCCGCGATATGGCCTCCAAACTGAAATGGCCGGAGGAGGTGGACAGCATGTTCAAACATGAGTTGGAGAAGTTGGACCGTCTTAATCCGCAGTCGCCCGATTATCAGGTGCAGTACAACTATCTGGAGACGATGGTTCAACTGCCTTGGGGCATCGTGACGGAGGATAACCTTAGTCTACAGAATGCCGAGCGAGTGCTGCGGCGCGACCATTATGGCTTGAAAGATGTTAAGGAACGCATCCTCGAACACCTCGCCGTACGGCAGATGCATGGAGGCAAACAGCGCTCGGCTATCATTTGCCTGTATGGACCTCCGGGCGTAGGAAAAACATCGCTCTGCCGAAGCATCGCCGAAGCCCTGAAACGTAAGTATGTGCGGGCATCACTCGGAGGTCTGCACGACGAAGCTGAGATTCGCGGACACCGTCGCACTTACATAGGTGCTATGCCTGGTAGAATCATCAAGAGCCTGATTAAAGCAGGCACATCGAATCCCGTGTTCGTGCTCGATGAAATCGACAAGATTACGGAGAATACCCACAATGGCGATCCCGCCAGTGCCCTCCTGGAGGTGCTCGACCCCGAACAGAACACCGCCTTCCACGATAATTTCCTTGACGTGGATTTCGACCTCTCGCAAGTGATGTTTATAGCCACAGCCAACAACGTCGGAGCTATTCCTCGCCCGTTGCTGGACCGCATGGAACTCATCGAAGTGAATGGCTACATCACCGAAGAGAAAGTGGAAATCGCCCGTAGGCATCTTATTCCACGTGTGATGGAACGTTGCGGCATTAAGGATAAAAAAGAACTGCGTTTTCAGAAGAACGCCTTAGAATTCCTCATTGAACGCTACACCCGCGAGAGCGGTGTCCGCGGATTGGAGAAAGAACTGGATCGCTTCTTCCGCAAGATGGTGCTACATTTCGAGCGCAACGGCGAGTTCCCCGCGCTGCGAATTACATCAGCCGACATCGAGTCCATCCTCGGCAAGCCCAAATACCTGCGCGACAGTTATCAAGGCAATGCTTTTGCAGGCGTCGTCACAGGGTTGGCTTGGACCAGTGTGGGCGGCGAGATTCTCTTTATCGAGACCAGCCTCAGTCGTGGAAAAGGTCAGAAACTAACGCTCACGGGCAATTTGGGCGATGTGATGAAAGAGAGTGCTGTGCTGGCATTGGAATACATCAAAGCACATGCCGAGACGCTCGGCGTTGACATGCGCATCTTCGATCATTACAACATCCATATTCACGTGCCCGAAGGAGCTGTTCCCAAAGATGGTCCCTCGGCAGGTGTCACGATGGCCACGAGTCTCGTCTCCGCCCTGACGCAGCGCAAAGTGCGCGACAGTCTGGCCATGACCGGTGAGATTACTCTGCGCGGCAAGGTACTTCCCGTGGGAGGCATCAAGGAGAAAATCCTGGCTGCCAAGCGCGCTGGCATAAAGAATATCGTACTCTGCGAAGATAATCGTAAGGACATTGAAGAGATCGATGAGTTGTACCTCCGCGGTCTGAATTTCCACTATGTCGAGACCATCAGCGATGTCATCGACTTCGCTTTGCTGGACAGCAAGGTGGACAAGCCTATTCACTTTATCCTGGAAGACGAAGAGGAGAAGAAATCATGACATTCACGCTGCAACATACAGATTCACAGTCCAAAGCCCGCGCAGGACTCATACAGACAGACCACGGACAGATACACACTCCCATCTTTATGCCTGTGGGCACAGTGGGATCGGTCAAGGGTGTGCAGCTTCGCGACTTGAAGGAGGATATCAATGCCGAGATCATCCTTGGCAACACTTATCATCTCTATCTGCGTCCAGGAACATCCGTGTTGGAAGCAGCAGGAGGCCTGCATCGTTTCAACGGCTTTGACCGCCCCATGCTGACCGACTCCGGCGGCTTTCAGGTGTTCTCGCTCACAGGGATCCGAAAGTTGCGTGAAGAGGGATGCGAGTTCCGCAGTCACATTGATGGCAGCAAGCATTTCTTTACGCCGGAGAAAGTGATGGACATTGAGCGTAGCATCGGAGCCGACATCATGATGGCATTCGACGAGTGCCCGCCGGGAACAGCTCCCTATGACTATGCTCGCAAAAGCCTTACGCTGACCCACCATTGGCTGGATCGCTGTATTCAACGCTTCAACGAGACAGAACCCAAATATGGCTACCACCAGAGCCTGTTCCCTATTGTGCAGGGATGCACCTACCGCGACCTGCGCACAGAGAGCGCTGAATTCTGTGCCTCGAAGAATGCCGAAGGCTATGCTATCGGCGGCCTGGCTGTAGGCGAACCTGCTGAGGTGATGTACGAGATGATTGAACTCGTCAACGGCATCCTGCCCGAAGACCGTCCGCGCTACCTGATGGGTGTCGGTACGCCCGTCAACCTGCTCGAAGCCATTGAACGCGGTGTCGATATGTTCGACTGTGTCATGCCTACGCGTAACGGGCGCAATGCGATGCTGTTCACCTCTGAAGGCACCATGAACATGCGCAACGTCAAGTGGGCTACGGACTTCTCCCCCATCGATCCCGACGGCACCAGCTACGTCGACACGACCTATACACGTGCCTACCTGCATCACCTATACAAAGCACAGGAGTTGCTGGCCCTGCAAATAGGCAGCATTCATAACCTCGCCTTCTACCTCCGGCTGGTGCGAGAGGCTCGTCAACATATCATTCAAGGCGACTTCAAGGCATGGAAGGAGCAGATGGTGCCTCGACTGAGCAGAAGGTTGTAGAAGATTTTTGATTATGAACCAGAAGACTATCGAAAAAGAACATACGACTCCCCTTCCTTCCGCAGAGCAAGAGAAGCAGCGGACTAACGAAGGCCTTCCTTTCCTCCGTTTCCTGCGTCGTAATCTGTTCTCGAGGCTCGACCGCTACATCATGGCCAAGTTCCTCGGGACCTACTTCTTTTCTATTCTTCTCATCATCTCCATCGCAGTCGTCTTCGATTTCTCCGAGAACTCAGACAAGTTTACCATGAACCACGCCCCATGGATGGGACTGGTGAACTATTACCTCAATTTCATTCCCTTCTACAGCAACCTCTTCTCGGCACTCTTTGTCTTCATAGCCGTCATCTTCTTCACCTCCAAGCTGGCTGATGGCAGTGAGATTATAGCGATGATGTCCACAGGAATGAGTATTGGCCGACTGCTCCGTCCCTACATGCTATCCTCTGCGCTCATCGCTGCGTTGAGCTTTTATTTAGGTACGGAAGTCATTCCCCGCGGCTCGGCCAAACGCATCGACTTCGAGTTACGCTACAAGAGTCGTCGCCGACCTCAGATGGCCGACCACATTCAGCTGCAGGTGGATACAGGTGTCATTGCCTATGTTGACCATTTCGATGGCGACCGAAAGAGCGGATATCGCTTCTCGCTCGATAAGTTCCAGAACAAAAGTCTCGTGAGCCATCTCACGGCACAACGTATCCAGTACGATACCCTGGCTGACGAACGATATCATTGGCGCCTCTACGATGTCCGCATACGAACATTGCGCGGTTTGCGTGAGCACATCACCAGACTGAACATCGTTGACAGCGTCATCTACATGGAGCCCAAGGACTTCATCGCCATGAAAAATCAGCAACAAGCCCTCACCAACAGCGAGCTGCTCGACTACATCGACCGACAGCGGTTGCGCGGTTCTGGAAATGTGAAAGTCTATCAGGTGGAATATCACAAACGTTTTGCCGACCCCTTTGCTGCCTTCATCCTGTCGGCCATCGGGCTCTTCCTCTCCTTCCGCAAACGAAAGGGAGGTATGGGCGGTTCGCTTGGCTTGGGACTCGGACTCACAGCTGCCTATATTATGGTGCAGACCATCTCCTCCACCTTCGCCATCAACAGCAACTGGCCTCCCATGCTGGCTGCCTGGGTGCCCAACCTCTCATTCACCATCATCGCAATAGTCCTCTACAGGCGCTCTATACGATAGCATAAAATACCCCTACTTGATATGCAATTTGAAGAATTAGACCTCAACTACGATGTTCTCGATGCACTCGATGACATGAATTTCACAGAATGCACCCCCATCCAGGAGCAAGCCATCCCCCCACTGCTGGAAGGACGAGACCTCATCGGTGTAGCTCAAACAGGTACAGGAAAAACTGCAGCCTATCTGTTGCCTGTTCTCTCGCAACTTCGCGATGGTGGCTACCCTGCCGATGCCATCAACTGCATTATCATGTCGCCAACACGTGAACTGGCTCAGCAGATCGACCAAGCCATGCAAGGCTTCGCCTATTACCTCGATGGCATCTCAAGTGTTGCTGTCTACGGAGGCAACGATGGCATACGATACGAGCAGGAGAAGCGCGGATTACAACTCGGTGCCGACGTCGTAATTGCTACACCAGGCAGACTCATCAGTCACCTCAGCCTCGGCAATATCGACCTCTCACGCGTCAGCTTCTTCATTCTCGACGAGGCCGACCGTATGCTCGATATGGGCTTCTCTGACGACATCATGCAAATTGTCAGTTTCTTGCCTAAGCAGCGACAAACCATCATGTTCTCGGCAACAATGCCGGATAAGATAGTCGAGCTCGCAAAGACCATCCTCACCGACCCTGTGGAAGTGAAGATAGCGCTGAACAAACCTGCCGAAGGTATCAGTCAGAGTGCTTATATCTGTTATGAAGCGCAGAAAATGCGTATCATAGAACATCTCTTCAAAGAGCGCAAGCCCGAACGCGTCATTGTCTTTGTAGGCAAGAAGGTACACACGAAAGATGTTGCCATTACGCTCAAACGAAAGGGCTATAATGCCGAAGCGATGCATTCCGACCTGCTGCAAGAACAGCGTGACGATGTGATGTATCGTTTCAAGACAGGACAGATTGATATCCTTGTGGCCACTGATATCGTTGCACGCGGCATTGATATTGACGACATACAACTGGTCATCAACTACGATGTCCCTCACGACGAGGAGGACTATGTGCACCGCATCGGGCGTACAGCCAGAGCCGGACGTGACGGTCGAGCCGTCACTCTTGTATCCGAGAAAGATCAGCCCTTATTTGCAGACATTGAGCGCTTTCTGGAAAAAGAAGTACCCAAAGAGGTCGTACCGGAGGAACTCGGCGAAACACCCGCTTACACAGGTCGGGGCAACAGTTTCCGCAACAATAGTCGAGGCCATGGTCGCAATCGGAATGGCAAGGGGCGCGGTAAAGGGCATGGCAGCAAAGGACGCGGTAACCACAACCAGAGCAACAAAGATAAGGAAGCAGCTGCACCTTCGCCATCCGTTGAGGGCGCTTCCTCACCCTCTCCCGCAAAGCGCAAGCGTAACCACCGCGGCGGCAAGAAACACCGCAAGCCGGGAAGTAGCGACGCTGCAGCCACAGAATCAACGCCGACTCCTGCAGTGTAACTCATCTTCTGCGTACATTTATTTGCCACAAAATTTGGCAGAGTCGGAAGAAAGCAGTACCTTTGCACCCGTTTCCGGGGTGTAGCGCAGTTGGTAGCGCTCCTGGTTTGGGACCAGGCGGTCGCCCGTTCGAGTCGGGTCGCCCCGACGGAAATGCCAGCCGCAGGCTCGTCTGAATCACATCGTTCGGCGGTCTGCGGCTGATTATTTGAAGCAATGGAACCATCATGGAGATTCCTTCAGTACATCTCGAGCGTGCAGTAGGTCACTTCGCCCAACTGCCAGGTATCGGACGGAAAACAGCGATGCGACTCGTTCTGCACTTGTTGCGTCGCGAGCAACAGGACGTTGTAGCATTTGCAGATAGCCTCTCCGAACTGGTAAAGAACGTCCGCTACTGCCACGTCTGCCATAATATTTCAGACGAGGAGACCTGTAGCATCTGTGCCAATCCTGCCCGTGACCATGCGACAGTGTGTGTCGTCGAGACGATACAAGATGTTATGGCGATAGAAGCTACCCACCAGTATCGGGGTACTTATCACGTCCTTGGAGGGGTGATTTCTCCCATGGACGGCATAGGTCCTCAGGATCTCGAGGTGGAAAGTCTCGTAGAACGTGTGAAGGCAGGAGGCATTGGTGAGGTGATTCTTGCCCTGAGTCCCACGATGGAGGGTGACACCACTTCGTTCTATATCTATCGAAAGCTCGCTGCAACACCCGTCAACGTAACAACACTTGCCCGTGGTGTCGCCCAAAACGACCAACTTCACTATACGGACGAAGTGACCCTCGGTCGAAGCATCGTCGACAGGAAACCATTCAAAGCTTAAATATATAAATAGGTAACTATTGATTCTTATGAATACAACAAAAATTCTACGCTTATTCTTCGCTGCTGAAATTCTTGCACCAATACTTGTTGCCATTATTTTCGAATCGGGCTTGGTCGAGCTGGACAGTCTGTCGGGTAGCGACGCGTTAGTGACCTATTGCATGCAAATGGTTGGCATCGTGCTAACTATCGGTATCATCCCTTTTGCCTTGAAGATGATGAAACTTTCCTTTGTGAAACGGCGTATTCAGTTGTCTGAACAGGAGTACTGCCGTTGGAGTATTATTCGCATAGCAATACTTGCGGTTCCGTTGTTTTACAATACACTTGCATACTATCTCCTCGAATTCGAACCCACTTGTGGCTATCTTGCTCTCATCGTTCTCGTCGCTTTCTGCTTCGTATGGCCCAGCGACGGACGAATGCGGCAGGAACGCGAACTCATATATGATCAGGAAGAGGCATGAAACTTAGCGTCGTCATAGTCAACTATAATGTCTGTCACTATCTTGTACAATGTCTTGATAGTGTCCTTCGAGCCATCAATGGAATGGAGGCGGACATCTGGGTTGTTGACAATGCCTCTACAGACGATTCTGTGGCCTATGCACAACGCTTGTACCCACAGGTTCATTTTATTCAGAATGAGGAGAATGTGGGTTTCTCCCGGGCAAACAACCTGGCTATCCGCCTCTCACAGGGTGAGTATGTCTTACTCTTGAATCCCGATACCATTGTGGGCGAGGATACACTCGCAGGATGTGTCGACTTCATGGATAGTCACCCAGAAGCTGGTGCCCTCGGGGCTCAGATGCTTAACCGTGACGGATCGTTTGCCTTTGAGTCGCGTCGGGGACTGCCTACCCCACTCACCTCTTTCTATAAGATAGTAGGTCTGGCTCACCGCTATCCGACAAGTCGTCGCTTCGGACGATACTATATGCGATATTTGAACGAGAATGAGCCTAATCGCATAGAAGTCATTTCAGGTGCTTTTATGATGCTGCGCCGAGAAGCCTTGGATCAGGTGGGACTGCTCGACGAAGACTTCTTTATGTATGGCGAGGATGTCGACCTCTCTTACCGCATTCTGCAAGGAGGATGGCAGAACTGGTATGTGCCTTTTCGCTTGCTTCACTATAAGGGCGAGAGCACACAGAAAACAAGTTTCCGCTATGTCCACAACTTCTACAACGCAATGCTTATATTCTTCCGTAAGCACTTTGCGCGGCGTTATCGCATAGCGAACATTGTGGTGGGCGTTGGCGTAGCCGCCTTAGGGGCGTGGGAACTGCTTCGACAGAATCTTCAACGTTTTACCCGTCGATTGCGCATTTTCTTCTATCAGTTGGGGCATGAAGGCGACCTTCCACCCGAAGTCAAGGAGAAAGTGGCTTTCGTAGGTACCTATACAGCCTGGGCTGCTGCATACCCGCTGATGGAGTGTGCCGGCTTAGAGCCTCTTCAGCAGTTGGAGCCTACAGACGATATCCTTCAGGCCTTTGCTGACGGATGCACGCCTCGGTTCCTCGTTTTCCAGACCGACCCTGAAGTGAATGGTTATTCTGACATTTTGATTTGCATGAGTCAACTCTCCAAGAGGGGACACTTGGTGAACATTGGCACATTCAATACGAAAACGCAAACGCTCATTCTTCCACATGCGACCTTCCACTGAAAATACTTCTATCCCTTCATCTCAAGGGATACCAACTTCCAATACAGATTTCCGCCTGCGTGCTTTAGAGCCGGAAGACCTGGAACTTCTTTACGCCATTGAGAATGATATGACGCTCTGGCAACATGCAGCGACGACAGTCCCCTATTCGCGTTATGTCCTACGCCAATACATCGCTGAAGCGAAGTACGATTTGTTTCAAGACGGTGAGGTACGTCTCGTCGCCGAAGCGAACGGCACGCCACATGCCTTGTGTGACTTGACACATTTTGACCCTCAGCACCAAAGGGCAGAAGTCGGGATTGTGGTATTACCACAGTCTCTACATCAAGGCCATGGCCAACGTGCACTCAAAGCCCTGGAAGAATATGCGCATCGACTCATGCTACATCAGCTTTATGCCATCGTAGCAGATGATAATAACCCCGCCATCCGACTCTTCAGACAGCGGGGCTTCGTGCCTTCTACTCCTTTGAAAGATTGGATTAAGCGTTCCAATCAATACGTTTCTGCTACCGTCTGGCAGAAAATACTATCTACAGATAACTCTTCTTTTTGCTGATTAACGTCCGCCTCGGCGACTGCCACCACGGCTACTGCTTCCTGCGGAAGAGCCCGAAGGACTTGCACTGCGTGTGGCTGCCCCGCCTCGTGAACTCATGCTCTGTGAGCGGCTCGCGCCTACAGAGGAGGAACGACCTGAACCCATGGAAGAACGGCTGGAGCCCATGGAGGAAGAACGGTCATAAGCTGCGGAGGAAGAACGGCTGGAGCCCATGGAGGAAGAGCGGTCATAAGCTGCGGAGGAAGAACGGCTGGAGCCCATGGAGGAAGAGCGGCTGGAACCAACAGAGTAGGAACGTCCTTCGCCAATAGAATATGAACGACCAGACCCGGAACCGAAATCGGACGAAGCGCTGCTATGTACCGTTGTGCGTGTAGAGCTTGGGTGCTGATAGCCTGAACCAGGATTCGAAGAACGTCCGCTGCGTCCACTGCTTTCGATACGATACCCACCTCCGCGGTTATTGTCGGAGCGACTACGATAGCTATCGGAACCGTGACCGCGATAGTTGTCGTAATGTCTACCATGATGTGACTCATGGAATACGACGGGCGAGCGGTCGTGTCCACGGAAGCCACCACGCCACTGGGGACGACGGGAGAGATAGTAGCCGTTCTGATAGTGGAAACGTCCGTGACCGCCACGGTACGACCAGTACACTGTGGGATGGCTGTAGTAGAAATAGTCGGGAGCATAGCGGCGATAGACAGGATAATACCAAGCCCCGGCACGCCAGTAGAGCGGATGGAAGAAATAGTCGGTGGCGGCAAAGAGCGTGAACTGCCAGTCGAGCAGGATGTGACGCAGGTCAGCATTGCGGTAAGCCAAGTAATTGCCAAAGGCATCATCGGCCGTCTCTACGCTGAGAAGATAGTCCAGGTTGATCTCGTAGCAATCGTTGTATTGCTGTTCGTTGAGATTGAGCTCGTAGGCCATCTTATCGGTGAGGTAACGAGCTTGCTCTGCGGCTTCGGGATAGCTCATGGCACAAACATTGCAGAATGCTGCAAGAGTGATAACGAGGGAAACAATCAACTTTTTCATAATGCTATTCGATGTTTAGGGTTATACAATGCTTTGTTTCGACGGTGCAAAGGTAGCCCCTTTAGCCGAGACCTGCAAGAGGAAACGCCTAAAGGGGCATGGGAAAATCCCTAAAGAATATGGGAGTATGGAATATGTTAGGCGATTTTGTCCTGAATCAATCCTCTATCGTACGAGCGAGGACGAGTGCAGAACGTGCTGGTAGATAGAGCTTCAGCCAACCTTTATTTTCGCGCGCAAGCTGCGCGTCATAGTTGGTGAAGTGGCGCACACTATCGTCATTCAGACCATGACCGCCAAATGCAGTATCATCAGTGTTCAGCAAGACGTTGTAGGCTCCTTGGCGAACCATGAAGCCATAACCGATATAGCTGCGATTATAGGAGAAGTTGAAGACAAACAGCAGGTCGCCACGCTGATAAGCCAGCACTTGGTCGCCATCGTTAGCCATGATCTCGACCACGGGCGTCTTTTGAATATCCTTCTGCGACTTCAGCACCTTGAGCATCTGCTGGTCGAAATCACCGAGATAGTGGAAACAAAGATCTTTGTTGTCCACCAGATTCCATTGACGACGTGCGTACTTGTAGCTCCATCCATTGCCTGGGCGCGGGAAGTCAATCCATTCCGGGTGTCCCCATTCATTACCCATGAAGTTAAGATAACCACCATTGATTGTGGAAGCTGTGAGCAGACGAATCATCTTATGGAGAGCGATACCGCGCTCGACATTATAGTTCTCATCGCCTTTCTTGAAGTGCCAATACATGTCGGCATCAATCAGGCGGAAGATAATGGTCTTGTCTCCGACGAGTGCCTGGTCGTGACTCTCGCAGTAGCTGATTGTCTTCTCGTCGGCACGACGGTTTTTCACCTCCCAGAACATGGATGTCGGCTTCCAGTCCTCATCGCGGAGTTCCTTGATAATCTTAATCCAATAGTCGGGCACATTCATGGCCATGCGATAATCGAATCCATAGCCACCGTCCTTGAAGGGAGCTGCCAAGCCTGGCATACCCGATACTTCCTCGGCTATGGTAATCGCCTTGGGATTTACTTCGTGGATCAACAGGTTGGAAAGCGTCAGGTAGGCGATGGCATTGTCATCTTCGTTGCCATTATAGTAGTCACCGTAGCCCGTAAAATTGTCCCCCAGTCCATGGCTGTAGTACAGCATTGAAGTGACGCCGTCGAAGCGGAAGCCGTCAAAATGATATTCTTCAAGCCAGAACTTGCAATTGGAAAGCAGGAAGTGAAGTACCTCGTTCTTACCATAGTCGAAGCACAGACTGTCCCATGCGGGATGTTCGCGCCGACTGCCTGCATAGAAATACTGGTTGGGATCGCCTGCAAAGTTGCCTAAACCCTCGTTTTCATTCTTGACGGCATGGCTGTGAACGATATCCATTATGACAGCAATACCCATCTCATGGGCAGCATCAATGAGAGCTTTCAACTGCTCGGGCGTACCGAAACGTGAGCTGGCAGCAAAGAAACTGCTCACATGGTAACCGAAGGATCCATAATAAGGATGTTCTTGAATGGCCATAATCTGAATGCAGTTGTAGCCATCTTTCTTGATGCGCGGCAGGATGTTCTCTCGAAATTCATCGTACGTGCCAATGCCCTCCTTATCCTGTGCCATACCAATATGGCATTCGTAGATGAGCAGCGGAGAGGTATTAGGCTTGAACTTCTGCACCTTCCAGCTGTAAGGTTCCTCCGGACACCATACCTGTGCCGAGAATATCTTGGTCTGATCGTCTTGCACGACTCGCGTAGCCCAGGCGGGTATGCGTTCGCCCTGTCCGCCGTCCCAATGGACAGAGAGTTTGAAAAGCTGTCCGTGCTTCATGGCCTTGGCAGGAAGCTTGATTTCCCAGGTGCCGTTGCTGCGTACAAGACGCTTCATGGCATAGGCATTCTCTTCCTTCCAGTCGTTGAAGTCACCGATGACATAAATCTCTGTAGCGTTCGGAGCCCATTCTCTCAGTACCCATTTCTTCTCTTCGCGATGCAGACCGAAGTATAAATAGCCAGTAGCGAAGTCGGAAAGTTTCTGTTTGCCACCATTCGTGAGTTCGGCCATTTTGTCAAGAACGTGCTGGTGACGCCCTACAATGGCGGGCTCGAAGGGAGCTAGCCATTCATCGTTGCGCACAAGCTTCAACTGCGACGGAACCGGGGTCTTGGCCGTCGCAGTCTTACTAACTTTCTTGGTGGCCTTGGTCGTTGTCTTTTTGCTGGGCGTTTTTTTCGTTTCAGCTGTTGTAGACGTTGTTTTCTTAGCCATGTATAACGTGTGTTAGTTCCTTACTTTGAAAATAGCTTTACGCAGACCTGTCGGCGTGACAGCCGGTGCATGGCCATCTGTAGGGAAATAGATAGCAAACTGGCCTGGGCGAAGTGTAAAATAAGTAGAAGCCAGCGTCTCTGGCGAAGCATTATCCGCAGGGTCGTGCAACGTCATGTCTTTGGCTGCATCGTACGCTGCCTCGGGAAGGTCCTTCCGAGGGGTCCACCCGTGATCTTCTTCTGCAGAGATAGGAATTTGGATGTCCACCATATTGCAATGAGTCTCAAAACGTGCTTGAAGGCGACTCTTGACGGGTGCATCCTGGATATTTACAAATATGTCATCACCCTGTATGGTATGTTTTCCAACAGTAAGCTTAGACAAATCATTCTCTCGTAAGAACTCCGCTACTGTAGCGAAACGTGGATTGAGCGATGCATAGCGGCCCAAATTTTCAATAGAATCGATAATCATTTCTGATATGATAACTATGTTTTTAACGGCCACAAAGATACACAAAACTTATGAATCAAAGAAATATTTGCCAGAAAAAATGCTCTTCTTCAACAGGAATCCCACCCTTTCGGTCAAAGAACTGTCCCGAGAAGGCCAAATAGGGTCCGCTGATGTTTATTTATCCAGTTGCCCTCGCGTGTAATGCCCCCTCCGGAGAACTTTGCCGCTTTTGTCTTTTTCCACGAAATCTCCGTCGCGTTCATTATTCCGGAATGAGCCCTCGAAACGAATCCCGTCAGGTGTTTCCATGATGCACATGCCGTTTTTCTCGCCCTGCGAGAAGGTACCTTTGAACTTTGTGCCGTCGCTTTGCCGCAGGATGCCTACGCCGTCCATCATTCCGTTTTTCCATTCTCCGTCGTAAACATCACCGTTGCTCCAGATGTACTTTCCGCGTCCATGCTTAATGTCGTTGCGCCACTGTCCTGCATAGGACGCGCCTTGTGCCGAAGTGAAAGTTCCGACCCCATGCTTCAGGCCCGCCTTAAACTGTCCGACATACTTGTTACCATTGGCATAGACGAAGATACCTTCTCCCTCACGCTGACTCCGGCGGTATTGCCCCTCATAGCGGTCTCCGTTGTTGAAGGTGTAGATACCACGGCCTTCGAGCGAATCGTTAACGAAATGGCCGCGGTAGACGTCGCCGTTGGCATACATATAGGTGCCCTGCCCATTCATCTTTCCGTTGCGCCACTGGCCATCATACCTCTCGCCATTAGCCCAAACGAAGGTTCCTGTCCCATCGCGTTGGTCGTTCTTCCATTCACCGCGATAGTAGTCGCCGCGGGCAAAGGTATAAGTTCCCTGGCCCGTGCGTTTATCTTCTTCCCATGATCCTTCGTATCGGTCTCCATTATAATAATATAGGATGCCTTCTCCGTGCTGGAAGTCTCGGTACCACTTCCCTACGTACCTATTGTTATTTTTAAAATAGAACGTCCCCGTGCCGTGTTGCTGATCCTGGAACCATTCCCCTTCGTAGCGTTCGCCGTCTACGAAACTGTATGTACCATATCCCTGGCGTTTGCCTTTAACATAGTCACCCTCATAAACGTCACCCGAAGGAAAGACCGTCCGTCCCTTGCCGTTGGGTTTTCCCTTGATCAGTTCGCCCTGGTATTCGCTGCCGTCCTTGAACTTGTACACGCCCAAAGTCAGTTGCTGTGCATGAAGGGGTACGTCGCCGAAGGCGAAGAACATGAGGTATAGTAGTATGATATTTGTTTTCTGCATGTTGTCTGCTTTATAATCTTGTCACGGCCTTTACGCCGCGCACGTTTTCCAGCTTCTGAATCAGCTGCTTCAATCGGTTGTTGTCCTCCAGCATAATCGTCAGTGTGCCGCTGAACAATCCGTCATGGGAATCGATGCTAATGCTCCGCAGCAGGAGTTTCTCATCTTTCGAGATGATGCTGGTGATATTGTTAACAATGCCAAGGTCGTCCTGTCCTACGACGCGGAGGGTAATGGCATACTGGCTGGCACCCTTACCGGCCCAGCGCGCATCGATGATGCGGTAGCCGTAGCGTTGCCTCAGAGCCGGAGCATTCGGACAGTTGCAGCGGTGAATCTTGATGCCTCCGCCTGCCGTCAGGAAACCGAAGACCTCGTCACCATAGACAGGCGAACAGCAGCGGGCCAGAGAGTAGTCGATGCCACTGAGGTTCTGGTCAATGACAAGGACATCACTTTTGGCCGGTGTACTCGTTTCAGCGCCATTCTTCAGGGCGTAGGCTTCGGCGCTCTGGCTGGGTTGCTGCACCAGCTCGCCCCGGTCGTAGCGCTGTTGCTGAACATAGGTGTCGAGTACCTGGTTGATTTCCAATGTCCCCTCGGCCAGTGCCTTATAGAAATCGGTGACGACACGATAACCCAGGCGGGTCATCACGTGCATAAGTGTCGCCTCGTCGATGTCAATCTTGCGGTTCTTGAATTTCCGCTCCAACTCTTCCTTGGCAAAGGCCGCCTGCGTGGCAGCCATCTCCTTCAGCGCCTGACGTATCTTAGAGCGTGCGCGACTGGTCTTGGCAACATTCAGCCAGTCTTGCTTGGGCACCTGGTTGTTATGCGTCAGAATCTCAACTTGATCTCCGCTCTGCAGCACCTGACGCAGCGTAACCATCTTACCTCCAATGCGTCCGCCGGTGCAGTGGTTACCTATTTTCGTGTGAATCGCATAGGCAAAGTCCAGCACCGTAGCTCCTTGTGGCAGCTTGAAGAGGTCGCCATGAGGTGTGAACACGAAGACTTCGTCCTCGTACAAGTCCATCTTGAACTGATCCATCAGCTGCATGTCGTCGCCTGCCTCCAGGGCATTCCGAATGCTTTGAAGCCAGGTCTCCACAGAGGCTTCACCACCTTTGATACCTTTGTAGCGCCAATGGGCAGCCAGGCCCCGCTCAGCAATCTCGTCCATGCGTTCCGTGCGAATCTGCACCTCCACCCATTTCTGTTCGGGGCCGAGGACGGTGATGTGCAGGCTCTCATAGCCGTTGGACTTCGGTATGGAGAGCCAGTCGCGCATACGCTTGGGATTAGGTTGGTACATGTCCGTGATGATAGAGAACACCTGCCAGCAGTCCTGCTTCTCACGTTCAGGAGGAGCGTCGAGAATGATGCGGATGGCAAACAGGTCGTACACCCCTTCGAAAGGGCAACGCTGTTTCTTCATCTTCTGCCAAATGCTGTGAATCGACTTCGTACGGCCTTTCATGTGGAACTTTAATCCTGCAGCTTTAAGTTTCTCATCTATAGGGCCGATAAAACGTTCTATGTAGGCGTCGCGGCTCTTCTTCGTCGCGTTCAACTTTTCTTTGATATGGTAGTAAGCATCGTGCTCCAGATACTTCAGCGAGAGGTCCTCCAGCTCGGATTTCAGCTTGTACAGGCCCAGCTTGTGTGCCAGCGGTGCATACAGATAAGCGGCTTCCATGGACATGCGTCTGCGAGCCTCGTCGTTCTCCACATCCTTTATCTGACGCATAATGCATACGCGCGAGGCAATGACGATGAGGATGACGCGCATATCCTCTGCGAACGACAGGAGCAACTGACGGAAATTCTCGCTCTCTACGACGGGGTTCTTCTCATAAAGCTCATGAATGCGGAGCAGCCCTCGAATGATGAGTGCCACGTCGTCGCCGAAGTCATGACGAATCTCGTCCAGTGTCACATCGCCCGAAATCACCAATCCGTTCAGCAGGACACCCAGAATGGACCCTCGAGACATGCCAATCTCCGTTGCCACGATAATTGCTGTCTTCAGATCGTTCAGCAGTGGGTGCAGACCGAAGAGGTCACGCTGCATGGCCCGCGTCTGTGCGCCACGGGTCAGATAGCTCTTAACCTTATTATAATCGTCGTCACGAAGCCCCGAACTGGCCAACTGCGACAGCTGACGGTGCAAGCTGGTCAGTTCGGTACGTTCCGAGGCCGTGAGTTCTATTTCATAGGTCATAAAAAACGTCTGTTTCGTTAAGAAAACCATGCGAAGGTAACGATTTTCCTTGAATTATAGTTGCTCTTTCAACCTTTTTTACTACTTTTGAGCTGCATTTTGAACTAAATAACATAAAAAAGAGAGCTATGTTAACAAAAGAAGACAAGAAACAGCTATCCGCACGTGGAATTACAGAAACTCAGGTTGAACAGCAATTGGCGCAGTTCCGTGAAGGATTTCCCTACCTTCGTCTCCGTGCAGCTGCTGCGATAGACAACGGCATCTCCGCTCCCTCCGATGCTGAGTGTCAGGCCCTGGTAAAGGCTTGGGAAGCCTATAAGGCTGAAGGCCATCACATCACGAAGTTCGTCCCCGCCAGCGGTGCCGCTTCGCGTATGTTTAAGAATATGTTCGAGTTCCGCGACGGTGACCATGAAACCCCTGCTTCTGACTTCGAGAAGACCTACTTCGACCGCCTGCACGACTTCGCTTTCTTCCCAGCCCTGGACGATGCCTGTCAGGTGCTCTATGGTGCCGGCACCGATGCTCTCATCGACGAGGGTCGCTATAAGGACGTTGTCAGCGCCATGCTCGACGAGGAGGGGCTGAACTATGGTCAGCTACCGAAAGGGTTGCTGCAGTTCCATGCCTACGACGACTCCACACGCACCCCCCTCGAAGAACATCTCGTCGAAGCAGCCCTCTACGCCACCAGCGGAGGCGTGGCCGACGTACATTTTACCGTCTCCGCCGAACATCGTAAACTCTTCGAAGAACTTGTCGCACGTGTACTGCCCTTCTACGAGGAGAAGTTCGGCATTCACTACCACGTCTCTTTCAGCGAACAGAAGCCTTCCACCGACACCATTGCTGCCACTCAGGACAACGAGCCCTTCCGCAACGATGATGGCAGTCTGCTCTTCCGTCCGGGCGGACACGGAGCCCTTATCCAGAACCTGGGCGACCTGGACAGCGACATCGTTTTCATCAAGAACATTGATAATGTCGTCCCCGATCGCCTGAAACCCGCTACCACCCTTTGGAAGCAGATCATTGCCGGCGCACTTGTCACCCTTCAGCGTCAATGCTTTGACTATCTGCACCGTCTCGACAGCGGCACTTACGGGCAGGCTGATTTGCAGGAGATGTGCCGTTTCTTACGTGAAGACCTCTGCTGCGAAGTGCCGGGCCTGACCGACATGTCCTCCGACCAGCAGGCAGCGGTGCTCCACAAGAAGCTGAACCGCCCCATCCGTGTCTGCGGCATGGTGAAGAACGTTGGCGAGCCTGGCGGCGGCCCCTTCCTCGCCTTCAATCCCGACGACAGCGTCAGCCCTCAGATTCTCGAGAGCTCACAGATCGACAGCCACAATCCTGCCTACATGGCCATGTTCAAGAGCGGCACCCACTTCAATCCCGTTGACCTCGTCTGCGCCATCCGCGACTATCAGGGCCGACGCTTCGACCTCCCCCGCTATGTCGATCCCGCCACTGGTTTCATCTCTTCCAAGAGTAAAGGCGGCAAGGAATTGAAGGCCCTCGAACTGCCGGGCTTGTGGAACGGAGCCATGTCCGATTGGAACACGCTTTTCGTGCAGGTACCCTTGGAAACTTTCAACCCCGTCAAGACGGTCAACGACCTCCTTCGAAAGGAACATCAGTAAAAAAATCTTCCTTCGGTGCACGTTGTTTCCAGAAAAATGCGTAACTTTGCGCCCGCTTAGCGATGTAAGCCGAAGACTGAAAAGAATTATCCCGTAAAAAAGGGAATTGCTTCTCACGCTTACGCGTATAAATAGGTTGGTCTCGTAGCTCAGCTGGATAGAGCAACAGCCTTCTAAGCTGTGGGTCTTGGGTTCGAG
>CAMVFC010000023.1 GCA_947166655.1 uncultured Prevotellaceae bacterium | reverse complement strand
CGGTCAAGCCCTGGGGGATTCGAAGGGAGCTGGCCGTACAGGACTTTCCCATGTCACTGTACATAGCGCTCTACTCGTTAAGGCACGCTGTTCGCGGAGAGACGGGGATTCGAACCCCGGAACCGCTTTGGACGGTTACACGCTTTCCAGGCGTGCCTCTTCAGCCACTCGAGCATCTCTCCTCGTGGTGTGCTTTCTGAGTTTTGCGGGTGCAAAGGTAATGCTTTCTTGCCAC
This sequence comes from uncultured Prevotellaceae bacterium, assembly GCA_947166655.1. GTDB lineage: Bacteria > Bacteroidota > Bacteroidia > Bacteroidales > Bacteroidaceae > Physcousia. The sequence goes on along the minus strand of CAMVFC010000023.1, from coordinate 36,478 downwards.
ATGACCAAATTTTTTCAGCAAAAAAGTGCTTGGTCTGCCCATAAAAACTCTCTGGGAGGCTTTTCTGAGGGGAGTCTTGGCGGAGCGTCAGTACTTGATGCCCAGCCGATGGACGATTTCGGAGATCTTTTCCATCGTGGTGAGGCGTGTGGGCACGAGGGGCAGGCGCAACTGGTTCTCTATCATCCCCATCGCATGAAGCATGGCTTTCACGCCGGCGGGGTTGCCGTCGACAAAGAGCAGCTTGAAGAGCTCCGTGAACTGGTGGTGGATGTGCAGCGCCGATGCATAGTCGCCCTGCAGGGCCAGGCGCACCATGCGCGAAAACTCTCTGGGCAGGGCGTTGCCGATGACGGAGATGACGCCGACGGCTCCCAGCGTGATCAGCGGGAAGGTGATGCCGTCGTCGCCCGAAATGACGTCGAAGCCCTCGGGCTTGTTCTTGATGATGTCGTCCATCTGGGTGATGTTGCCGCTGGCTTCCTTGATGGCGACGATGTTCTCCATGTCGCGTGCCAGGCGGAGTGTGGTCTCGGCCGTCATGTTTACGCCCGTGCGCCCGGGTACATTATATAATACTACGGGCACGGGCGATGCTTCGGCGATGGCGCGGAAATGCTGGTAGAGCCCTTCCTGCGAAGGCTTGTTGTACATGGGACATACCGACAGTACGCCGTCGATGCCTGTCCAGTCTGTCTCCTGCAGCTCGCGGACGACGGCTGCCGTGCAGTTGCCTCCGCAGCCCATCAAGAGCGGCACGCGCCCAGCCACTCTCTCTACGAGCGTCGTCTTCAGCCATCGTTTTTCATCGGGCGTCAGCGTGGGCGTCTCGGCTGTCGTGCCCATGATGCAAAGGAAATCGGCACCGCTGCGAATCTGGTATTCCACCAGTCGCACCAGCGCCTGCTCGTCGATGCTGCCGTCTGCGCGGAAGGGAGTGATGAGGGCGATGCCCAAGCCTCGGAATTTGTTCTGTGCCATGTGGTTCGAGGTGTTTGTGTGCAAGTAGGGGCTTGGGGTTATTTCTTGAAGAAGTACACGAATGTGGCGGTGCCCTCCAACGCAGTCTTTTCGGTTTCCTTAATCTCGATCTTAAAACGTATGCTCATCCGGATGGCACCTCTCAGGTTCGCCAGTGCTTTCATGGAGGTGGACATGCGTACGCTCTGGCCGCTCAGGACGGGTTGCCCGAACTTCATGTCGTCCATGCCGTAGTTGACCAGCCGTTCCAGGTTGTTCACCTGAATGATCTGTCCCCACAGATAGGGCAGCAGAGAGAGCGTCAGATAGCCGTGGACGATGGTCTGTTTGAAGGGACTTTCCTGTTTGCAGCGCTCCTCATCGACGTGAATCCATTGGTGGTCCAGTGTGGCGTCGGCAAAAAGATTGATGCGTGCCTGGTCGATTTGCAGGTAGTCTGAGACACCGATCTCCTTTCCCAGGAGCTGCTCAAAGTCCTCGTAGCAATTGATGATAACGGGGTTCATAAACTGTTTATATTGCGATATAGCGATGTATGTTTCTGTCAAATCCGCTGCAAAAGTACAATTTTTTGACCGAATCCTCTACAATCTTTACGCTTTTTTGCGTGAAAACTTGCGTGCCTGCTTGTTTTCACGTATTTTTGCAGTCCAAAAGTGTTAATGATACCTCTTATGGAGCAAAAAATAAAGCCTTTGTTCATTGCCGGTCCCTGTGTCATCGAAAGCGCAGGATTGCTGGACGAAGTGGCGGCAGAGCTGGTACGCCTGCGGGAAAAGTATGGGCTTGAGATCTATTTCAAGGCATCCTTTGACAAGGCCAACCGCACCAGTCTGTCCTCGTTCCGCGGTCCGGGCCTGGAGCGAGGCCTGCAGATGCTGGATGACGTCCGCAGCAAACACGGCCTGCCCCTGCTCACAGATATCCACGAGTCGTGGCAGGCCCAGCCCGCAGCCGAAGTCGTTGATGTCTTGCAGATTCCTGCTTTCCTCTGCCGGCAGACCGACCTCCTCGTGGCGGCCGCACGCACAGGAAAGACTGTCAACGTGAAGAAAGCGCAGTTCCTCTCGGGAGTCGATATGCAGTACCCCGTGCAGAAATGCCGCGAGAGCGGATGCTCCGACGTCTGGCTGACTGAGCGCGGCAACTCCTTTGGCTACAACAATCTGGTCGTCGATTTCCGGAATATCCCCGATATGCTTCGGTGGACGCCGCGCGTCATCATGGACTGTACGCACAGCGTTCAGCGTCCGGGCGCTGCCGGAGGTAAGACGGGCGGCAATCGTGAGTTCGTGCCGGCCATGGCACTGGCGGCTAAGGCCTTCGGCGCTACGGGCTACTTCTTTGAGACGCATCCCGACCCCGACCATGCGCTGAGCGACGGCCCGAACATGTTGCGCCTGGAGGATTTGGAGACGGTGGCGCGTGCTCTGATATAATAATACGGAAAAAGTGTATGACGGTTAATGATATAGACACCCATGCTGTGGCCGAACGATGCCTGCGCGATGAGGCGGAGGCGATTCTTGCTCTCATTCCCCAGCTGGACGATACCTTCGGGCGTGTGGTAGACCTCATTCTCCACTGCCAGGGAAAAGTCATTGTGACGGGAGTGGGCAAGAGCGGACATGTCGGTGCAAAGATTGCAGCGACACTGGCCAGCACGGGTACGCCCGCTTTCTATTTGAACCCCCTCGATGCTTACCACGGTGACCTGGGCATGATCACACGTTCGGACATCGTGCTGGCCCTGTCTAACAGCGGACAGACCGACGAACTCCTGCGTTTCATTCCCCAGCTCCGCGAGCAGGGCATTACGCTGGTGGGCATCTCGGGCAACGCCGATTCGTTGTTGGCGCGCAACAGTGACTATCATCTGCTGGTGCACGTCGAGCACGAAGCATGCCCCCTGAACCTCGCACCGACCAGCTCCACCACCGCGCAGCTGGCTTTTGGCGATGCGCTGGCCGTGGCCCTGATGCAAGTGCGCCATTTCCGGGCCCGTGACTTCGCGCAGTTTCACCCCGGAGGCTCACTGGGACGACGTCTGCTGATGAAGGCGCGCGACGTCATGCGCACCGAAGATCTTCCCGTATGTGAGTTGCAGACACCGCTGTCGGAAGCTGTGATACTGGTGAGTCGCTCTCGACTCGGCCTCGTCGTCCCCGTGAAAGACGGCCAGGTGCAGGGTATCATCACGGACGGCGACGTGCGGCGTGCCATGGAGCGCCTGCAGCAACGCTTCTTCAGCGTGACGGTGGAGGAGGTGATGACGCGCACGCCGAAGTGCGTGTCCGAGGAGACAAAGATCAGCGAGATACAGCGTATTATGCACCAGAACAAGATACACGCAGTGCTCGTCGTCGATGCAGAACGCCACCTCGTCGGTATCGTGGATTCCTTCAGTTGCATGTTATGATGAAGGAGATGCGGAGTGGCAGCAGGAACCTGCTTCTGATACTTTTCTTACTGATGGCCCTTCCGATGTCTGGCCATACCTATGTCCTTGTGGGCGAAGGGGAAACAGCCGACACGGCCTCTGCCGAGGTGCGGTTTCGGCAGGTGCTGGAGCGCGATTTGGGCGTCACGCTGACGTCGAACAACAGCATCGTCCTGCTGCATACCGGGCGGGAGAAGTTCGATGCGATGTTCTCTGCCATTCGCCAGGCAAAGCACTACGTTCACCTGGAGTATTTCAACTTCCGCAACGACAGCATCGGCTACGCCCTGTTCCATCTTCTCGGAGAAAAAGCGCGCGAGGGCGTGGAGGTGCGTGCCATGTTCGACAGTTTCGGCAACAGCAGCAACGATTCTCCCCTGAAGAACCGCCACCTGGCTGCGATTCGTGCCTCAGGGGTGCAGGTAGAGGAGTTCGACCCTATCAAGTTCCCTTGGATTAACCATGCTTATCACCGGGACCATCGGAAGATTGTCGTCATTGACGGCGCCGTGTGCTACACGGGTGGCATGAACGTGGCAGACTATTACATTCATGGTCGCCCGGAGTATGGCGAATGGCGCGATATGCACATGGAAATCACGGGCGACGCTGTGGCGCAGTACGAAGCGCTCTTTGCGCGGATGTGGTGGCAGCAGACGGGTGAAGTCTTGCTCAACGAGCGCTATGCTCCCAAGGCTGCAGCGTATCCGCCCATCGCGCCTATCGTACGGGATGCCAGCGAGTTTCAGTTGCTTACAGACCATTCTGCGACGGCTGGACGTAAGACCATAGGAATTGTGCAGCGCTCTCCCCGGGTTCATAATAAGGACATGCGCGAGGCCTACACCGCGGCCATCGATGCCGCCCGCGAGCATGTGCAGATAGTTAATCCCTACCCGACAAACGTACGCAGCGTGCGCCGGGCGTTGCGCCGTGCGCTGAAGCGCGGAGTGCGCGTCGAGGTGATGGTGTCGGCGAAGAGCGACGTTCCGGTGACGCCGGATGTCGTGGCTTTGGAGATGCGTAAGCTGGCCAAGCGCGGCGCGGAAATCTATTATAACCAGACAGGGTTCCACCACTCGAAGGTCATGATGGTGGACGGAAGTTTCTGCACCATCGGCAGTACGAATCTCGACGGGCGGAGCTTTCTCTTTGATTATGAGGTGAACAGCTTTGTCTTCGATCGCGAAACGACGGCTCAGCTACAGCGTATCTTTGAGAAGGACAAGCAAAACTGTACGCGCTTCTATGCCGATGACTATCGGCGGCTCAACTCCTTCGGCCACCGTCTCACCGGACATTTCTTCAGCCTGTTCCGAAGCGTCTTCTAAAGAGCGTTGCTGATGGCATCTTGCATCAGGGACGTCTCTTCCTTGCTGAAGTGTTCCGACAGCAGTTGGCGTGCATCTTCGGCGAAGGCTTCTGTCCAAAATGCAAAATGCTGGCGCCGCTCAGGCTTCGCTTGTGTGAAGCTCTCTGCAAAGCGGCGATAAGCGGCAAGGGCTTCTGCCGTGCGCGCTTGCAGCCAGAGGGCATGCCCCAGGTTGAGGTAATCTTCCCATGAAGACTTGTTGCTCTCTGTGAGTTTCCTGTAGTATTGTTCTGCACGCGCATATTTGCCTTGGTGGATTGAGCACCACGCAATGCCGCGTTGCGCTACGGTGATGCTTTTGCCGAGGAACTCTAACTCGAAGAACTGTTGTACGGCATCGTCCCATCGCTCTAACTGGATGAGACACCGCCCCGTCTCCTCAATGATTTCTGCATCTTTCTCGGGCAGTTGTTCGGCGTAGCTCCGCAGCAGGGGCAGCGCATCTTCCCATTGCTTGAGCGCCTCGTGGCATCGCGCCATCAGCAGGCAGGTGTCGATATCTTCTTCGATGAGTTGAGCTTGCTGGAAGGCGCTCAGAGCGCGGTTCCAAAGCTGCAGTTGCATGAAAGCATAGCCGCGTTTCCTCTGCAGGGCAGCGCAGCTTCCCGTCCGCTCAAGGCTGTCGTCCAGCAAGGCGATGGCGAGCTCGTAAGCACCCATTTCGATGAGCGCCTCGGCAGCGTCAGAGATGTCCGAGAACTGAGTGAACAGCCCTTTGAACATGGGAATACGCGGCAGCAGCAGCGCGTCGGTCTGGGCGAAGCAGCGCTCGAAGTTGTCCACATCGCCTTGCAGCCTGAAGAAACGGTAGCACGACTGGCAGAATGCGGTGATTGGATCGAGTGTCAGTTGTTGCCCTTGTCCTTCAGGGAGAAAACCTTCCATAGACTCCATAGCCTCCAGGTCGTCTTCGTCCATCTGATTCCTGATCTGGTCGATCAGCGAGGGCATGCCGTCGTGATGAATGAACGCCATCATGCAAAGGTAAGAGTAGCAGTCGCTGTCGCAGAAGCGGTTGTGCTTCATGATGTTGAGGGTCATGTTGTCGCGCTTCTGATGCGAGAAGAGTACGTCTTGTGCGATGGGGACTTCTTCGCAGAAAGGATAAAACCAGTGGGCCGGATGGCTGAAGAAATCGAACCGCTTCATGTGGGCAAAACTGGAATAGTTGACGTCGAAGTCGCCTTGCCGCATCATGTCCACCTGGCGGGCATGGTGGCTGAGTTTGCCCAACCATTTGCGGTTCTCCTTTGTGTCCAGCCGCGTCAGTCGTATTTCAAAAGGAGTGGATTCCTTGTCTTTCGCGTCTTCATCCTTTTCCTCTTGGGACTCTTGTCCTAACCTGGGCTGCTGCTTCTCCATTGCCTCCTTGATTATTGGCAGGATGTCTTCTACCCGTTGCCCCACTTTGTTGGTGAGGCTCTGGCAGATGGTGGAGTGGAGTAGGGCGGGCAGCAGTCCCTGTACGTCCTCTGAAGCGAAGAATGATTGACACGCCTGGTAGAGCTCAGGGTAGAAAGTGAAGAAAGCCTCGTACCGCTGAAGACATAGCGTCAGTGCGACCGCGACTCGGCTTTGCAAGTCTCGCTTGTCCTCCTCCGTCTCTCCCTCCTGGGTTCCACTGCCCAGTGCCACCAGCAGATGAAGCTTAGTGGAAGAGAAAGAATAGAGTGTGCCGACCATGAGTCCGGCGACGAGGGTACGTCTCGCAAACGGGTCTGCCTGTGACAGGGCCTTCAGTAAAGCCTCTTGCTGATGGGCGTCTGCCTCGAGAAAGCAGCATATCCCGAATGCTGCATCCAGAGCTTCGTGATAGGCGCGCTCACCCACTTTGGAGCGTGTCGTCCGGCTGATTTGGTCGATAAGGTCTTTCGTGCCGATGCCATGGAGCTGTGTGCGAATGCGCCCATACGATGTCAGCAGGTGCTCTTGTTGCCACAGACTTTGGGCCGCCTGCAGCGTCTCAATGGCCGATCTGAACAGATGATTCAGAACCATCCCGCGCTGTTCGTCAGGTTGTCCTTGGCTGAAGTATTGCAGCAGCGCGTCGTAGTCGGAGCGCAGTCCTTCCGTCTTTTCCATCAACCACCTGTCCTTGCAGTCGTGCAGGATGGCATTCGTCAGCGTGATAGCATCTGCAAGACGACGTTCAGCGAAGGCCTCTTCGGCTTCTTCTACTATCTTCCTGAAAGCTTTAAGATCCATAGTGTCGTGTCCTGCGGGGTGTAAAAGAGTGAATCAATATGGTATGATTTGCGCACTTTGCCGCGTCCGCGCAACCAAGCCAGTGCTGCTTCGGCATCCGCCTGCTGCGGTGGCAGCAGACTTTGGAAGGAGGGTAGGGTGTGACAGACAGAATCAATAAGTGTATCGGGCACCGAGCAGAGTGAACGCAGTAGTTCGGGCAGGCAGTCGGCTTGTTGAGCATTCATCTTTTCGCAGGCGAGCTGATAGCCTTTCAGTAATAATGCTATCTGGTGGACTCTGCTGCTGTCACTTATCACCTGCGCAGGGACCACCAAAGCGGCCAGTTGTGGTTTCAGCTTTTTTGTGGAGAAATTCACCTTGTTTCCGCGCAGTTGAGCTTCGGTGGCGTATGGTTCGGGGAGCAGCGCGGCATCCATGGTGCCATTGCACAGCATGTCCGTGCGTACGCGAACATTATTGATTTGCGGACGGAAGATATCCGTCTGAGCCATTGAGGCCGTGTCCATGAGGCGGTCGCTCCAGTAGTCGGTGATGCTATGGCGAGCCACGGCGACCATTCTCTCCTTTAATTGTCTGATCTGGCGGACTCGGCCTCGGTAGGCCGTGAGCAGACGGAGACGCCCTTCGCAGGTAGCGATGACGCGCAGGTCGGATGTGTCCGTCTGCTGTATCATGATGGCCCGGGCCAGGTCGCTATACACCAGTTCTGCACGTCGGCGCAGCAGAGCGGTGTCGGTATCGAGCTGCGCCTGAAGCGTAAGGATGCGCAAGTCGAGGCCGAGGCTGTCGTAATAGCCTAACTGCTCGGCGACGTAAAAAGGCAGACAGTCATGGACTGGCATCAGTGCCACGTGCAGTGCGGCAGAGTCGCGTCGTGCTATCTCTTCGGCTGTCGGGAGGTCCTTGGGCTGGCGAGGCATAGATGCCAGTACTATTCCGACCAGGATGCCGACGGCAACGAGAATGCCTGTTACCAAGAGGTAAGGGTGCTGTTTATACCAAGGCTCAAACTTGTTAATGTATTCTTTCAGGGAGGTCATATAAGGATTCTTTTGAAAAAGAAGAGGACAGCCACACTCGGCGACTGCCCTCATTCTGTGACCAGCCTTTTCTGGAAAGGTGGTACTCTTTTTTAACCCTTAATGGCAGCTACGCCGGGAAGCACCTTGCCCTCGATGGCTTCGAGAAGAGCGCCGCCGCCGGTGCTGATGTAGCTGACTTTGTCTTCGAGACCGAACTTGTGGACACAAGCCACGCTGTCGCCGCCGCCGATGAGCGAGAAGGCACCCTCAGCAGTAGCCTTGGCCACTGCGTCGCCGATAGCACGGCTGCCTGCGGTAAAGTCGTCGCACTCGAAGCAGCCGGCAGGACCGTTCCACAGGATGGTCTTGGCACCTTCGATGGCCTTCGCAAACTTAGCCTGGCTCTTGGGGCCGACATCGAGGCCGTCCCAGCCCTCTTCGATAGCGTTGGAGGGGAACGTCTTGACTTCAGCACCGGGCTTCACGCAGAAGTTGCTGAAATCGTAGCCCGTGCAGCATACGCTGTCCTCGGCGAGAACCAGCTCTACGCCGTTCTTCTTTGCCATTTCCTCGACACCGAGAGCGACGTCCAGTTTGTCCAGCTCGACGATGGAGTTGCCGATTTCGCCTCCATGAGCTTTCATGAAGGTGTAGGTCATACCGCCACAGAGGATGAGCTTGTCCACCTTGCCCAGCAGGTTCTCGATGATACCGATCTTGGTGCTCACCTTAGAGCCACCCATGATGGCCACGAAGGGACGCTTAATGTTGTTCAGGACGTTGTCGACAGCCTGCACTTCCTTCTCCATGAGCAGGCCGAGCATCTTATTGTCAGCATCGAAGTAGTCGGCGATGACAGCGGTGGAAGCATGGCGGCGGTGAGCCGTGCCGAAGGCGTCCATCACATAGCAGTCTGCATAGCTGGCCAGCGTCTTGGCGAAGGTCTTCTGGCTCTCCTTCATGGCTTTCTTGGCTGCGTCGTAAGCGGGATCTTCCTTGTCGATACCTACGGGTTTGCCTTCCTCTTCGGGGTAGTAGCGCAGGTTCTCCAGCAGCAGCACCTCGCCCATCTTCAGGGCAGCAGCCTGCTCAGCGGCCTTGGCACAGTCGGGGGCGAACTGAACGTCTACGCCCAGAGCGGCGCTCACGGCAGGAACAATCTGCTTCAGAGAAAGCTTGGGGTTCACCTTTCCTTTGGGCTTGCCCATGTGGCTCATGATAATGAGAGCACCACCGTCTGCGAGAATCTTCTTCAGGGTGGGCAGAGCGCCACGGATACGGGTGTCGTCGGTGATGTTCCCGTTTCCGTCGAGGGGTACGTTGAAGTCAACGCGTACGATGGCCTTTTTGCCAGCGAACTTGTAATCGTGAATGGTCATTGTAATTTGTTTTTTGAATTTGTTATTGGGATATCTGTTTTTTCGTGTGCAAAAGTACACTTTTCTCCTGATGCGTGCAAGCAATTAAGCTTTTTTATTATAGTACGCGCACGAAGAACGCAGGCCGCATTCCAGGCAATGTGGCTTCTGCGAGGTGCAGACGTATCGCCCGTGCAGGATCAGCCAGTGATGTGCTTTGGGAATGAGCTCTTCGGGAAAGTGACGTGTCAGCTTCTGTTCGACGGCCAGGGGCGTCTTGTCCGTGGCGTCCACCAGGCCTAAGCGGTGGCTGACGCGGAAGACGTGTGTATCCACGGCCATCGCCGCTTTCTGGAAGACGACGCTCATGACGACGTTGGCCGTCTTCCGTCCTACGCCGGGGAGGCTCGTCAGTTCTTTCATCGTCGAGGGCACCTCACCCTGAAAATCGGTCGTGAGTTTCCGTGCTGTTTCCACCAAGTGACGGGCTTTCGAATTGGGGTAACTGACGCTCTTGACGTAGGCCAGCACCTCTTCTTCTGTCGCTGCTGCCATATCCTGTGCCGTCGGATAAGCCTCAAAGAGGGCGGGTGTCACCTGGTTGATGCGCTTGTCTGTGCATTGAGCGCTCAGGATGACGGCCACCAGCAGCTGAAATGCGTTGCCGTAGTGCAGCTCTGTTTCTGCGATGGGCATCGTCTCTTGAAAGTAAGCTATGGCGGCCTCGTATCGTTCTTTCTTTGTCATTCTGTTCATTCTGCTTTCTTATAGGTGGCGCAAAGTTATTGTTTTTTACCCACGGCGACAAAATATCTGGCGGGAAAATGCTGATGATTGGCGAACATTGCTTAATTTTGCAGGCGAAAAACGTTGGCCCATGCATCCTAAAGCTACCTTTCTACTCAGTGCCTTGTGCCTCTCGGCTGTCGCCTTTGCTCAGGATTTGCCGTCTCGCATAGCGATGTCGGACCCTGAGATTCGCGTGATGGAGACGGGCGATCTGGCTTTCACGTTCGATCACCTCTCCTTCTTCAAGGACAATGAGTTTGAGGGCGAACAAGCAAAAGGTTACACGCTTCCGGGGCTTTGGATTCAGCCCCGGCTGACGTATCAGCCTTTTACATCCCTGCGCTTCGAGGCAGGCTTCCACGCTATGGTCTTCGACGGTGCCAATAAGTATCCTTGTTATGCCTATCATGACATCGGGCGTTGGAAAGGCAACCAATATCAGAGCGGTGCTCATCTGCTGCCCTTCTTTCGTGCTCAGGCCCAGGTGGGGCGTGTGCAGTTTGTCTTTGGCGACATCTTTGGCGGGGTCAACCACCGCGTGATGGAGCCATTGATGAATCCGGAGGTGAACCTGACGCAGGATCCGGAAATGGGCTTCCAACTTCTTGTGGATTTGCCGGGATATTGGTTGGATGCGTGGGTGAACTGGCAGAGCTATATCTTCGAGACAGACACGCATCAGGAGGCCTTCACCGTGGGCCTCTCGCAGCGTCTTCAGTTAAATGCTTCCTCGTCTCCCGTACATTATTATATTCCCCTCAGCATCCTGGCCCAGCATCGTGGAGGCGAGCAGGATGATACCGACATGGGCGTCCAAACCCTTGTGAACGGAGGCGTAGGCTTGGGGCTGAGCTGGAATGTCGGTGGGCGGGTGCTTCGTCGTGTGACGGGCGAGGCTGCCGTGCTGGCTTGCTGGCAGCAGAGTGGTCGTTTATGGCCTTTCGATCGTGGGGTGGCAGGGGCCTTGTCTGTCGATGCAGAACTCGGGCGGGAATTTCGTGTGTTCGGGGGCCTTGTGGCTTCGGGGCAGTTCGCCTCTCTCTATGGCGCTCCCTTTTATTCCACATTGTCGCAGAAGAACGAGGGAGGTCGTTTCTCTCACTTTGTCACGCCCCATTTCGGTTTTGAGTGGAGCCACCATTTCATGAAAGGTTATGCACTTGGGGTGAAAGCCGATGTCTATCCTATGCATGCAGGCCGGCTGACGCTGTCAGACGGGCAAGTCCAGCCTGCCACTTTTGCCAACAACTTCTCTTTCGGCGTCTATCTGCGTATGAATCCACGTTTCCTGTTGAAACGTTTCCTTTGGCATTGACGCACAGGTTAGCCGATGAAGTTCACCTCGGGCTCTATCCTGATTTGGAACTTCTCGTAGACCGCTTGCTGTACCTTCTCGCACAGTCGCACGATGTCCTCGCCGCAGGCACCGCCTAAATTGACGAGAACAAGTGCTTGTTTCTCATAAACCTGGGCTCGTCCGAGGCTACGGCCCTTCCATCCGCATTGCTCAATCATCCATCCGGCCGGAATCTTGACGTGGTCGTTGTCGACGTCGAAGTGGGGAGCGTCAGGGTAGGCTTGCGCTATTCTTTCGTAGACACTTCGCGTGACAACAGGGTTGGTGAAGAAACTGCCAGCATTGCCCATTACCTGTGGGTCGGGCAACTTGGCTCGTCGGATGTCGATGATGGTTTGTCGCAGCGCTTCTGCCGTGATTTCCTCTTCCCGGATGCCGCGCGTCTGCAGCGCCAGGCGAATGCCGCCGTAGTTCAGCTGCGGGCGGAAGTGTCGAGTCAGGCGGAAACTGACGTGCGTCACAGCGTAGCGTCCGCGCAGTTCGTGCTTGAAGATACTGTCGCGATAGCCATATCGGCATTCTTCTGCGCCGAACTGTCGGGGTGCGCCCGTCTGTAAGTCGATGGTGTCCACCCGCACAATGGTATCTTTCGCTTCGGCGCCGTATGCCCCTATGTTCTGCACGGCACTTGCGCCGACCTCGCCGGGAATGTTTGAAAGGTTTTCCAATCCGTACCAATGGCGCTCGACAGCATACTGCACCCATTCGTCCCAGACGACACCTGCGCCGACACGGACGCACACCGTATCTTCGCTCTCTTCCATCACATGTAAGTCACGGATGCGGGAATGCAGGAATACGCAGTCGTCATAGCGTGCTCGCGTGAAAAGAAGGTTGGAGCCACCGCCCAGATGGAGCAGTGGAGTCGTTATGCCTTTCGCCTTACGGTCGTCCAGAAGCGTCTGCAGTTCTTCTACCGTGTCATATTCCACCAGGCGTGCAGCGGTGGCTTCGATGCCGAAAGTGTTGTAGTTTCTTAGGGAGCAGGGTCTGATATCGTTCATGAGTCGGGCTTTTCAGTTTTCAAACTCGGTAAGCAGCCAGCGGTTGCCATCGTGGCGGAAGGTGAACACATTTTGCAGGCCATTGCTGAGGCCTCTGATTTGTAGCAGCATCGTTCGCCGCTTCGCATAGTTCTGACCGTATCGTATATTCGTCAGTACATGCTGTGGCATTTCCGGCGCAAACTCCGGCCATTGCTCAGCATCGATGAAGCCTTCTACATTCTCCTCGCTGTTCTCGCCCGGCATAGTGAAGCGTAGCGTGTGGGCGATGTGGCGCATCTGGTAGGCCGAGTCTTCCGACCATTGCCGATAGAAATCAAGGAAGTCGCCGAGATCTGAGGCCTCAAACGGGTAGGTGCGTTGGCGCACAAGCATCCAATGCCTGGTCGCCTGGTCGCGCTCGAAGTCGAACGAGACAATCTCCCTTTCTTCCAGATTGATGTGTTCCACGGCAGCTTCCGTGAGGACGGAGTCCTGCGTCGTCTTCATCTCAGCGGCAGATGTCCATAAGATGGTGTAGAAGTCCCGTCCCATGAACAGTGCCGGACTCTTCCATTCTTTCTTTGTCAGCAGCGTGGTGTCTGTCTGGTGAATGACAGTGAGAGGAAAATGCACCCTTCGGCGCTGCATGGAGCGGTTGGAGTCGAAGGCAAAGGCAAAGTCGTCGAACACCTCGTCCACCGTCTGTGCTACGGGTGTTTCCGTGCTCTCTAATTCGTCCTCTTCCACGTCGGCGTCGTCTGTCGCCGACTTGACAGAGTCTTCTTCCCAAAAGTCCTCGATAATGTTTTCGAGAACAGACATCTCTTCGGCAGAACTTTTCTGCTTTTGCTGACAGGCCGTGAGGGTGCTCATCGCTGTGAGCAGCGTGACCAAAATCCCTTTTGCCGGGCTGTGAAATAGGCGTTTGAACATCCTCTTCGTGATAAATTCGTGCAAAAATACGCTTTTCTTTCCATCCTGCGCTCTTTTTTCGGCAAGAAATCATTACCTTTGCGCAGTTTTTTGAAGATAAATCAATAGAAAGGCAAAATAAATATGATTGAAAGAATCAAGCAACTGCTCGACGAAGTCGAACAACTTCATGCCGCTTCGCCGGAGGAAGTTGAGGCCTTGCGCATCAAGTATCTCAGTAAAAAAGGTGAGATCAGCCAGCTGATGGATGATTTCCGCACGGTGCCTGCCGAGATGAAGAAAGAACTGGGTAAGCGCATCAATGAACTCAAGAGCCGTGCCACGGAGCGCATCAATGAGCTCAAGGCCGGCGTGGCCGTGCTGGACACGGTGGCGGACGATGTGGATCTTACGCGCACACCTTATCCTATTTCCTTGGGTACGCGCCATCCTCTCACCATCGTGAAGAACGAGATTGTGGATATCTTCTCGCGTCTGGGCTTCACGTTGGCTGAAGGTCCCGAGGTCGAGGATGACTGGCACGTCTATAGTTCCATGAACTTTGCCGACGATCATCCGGCACGTGACATGCAGGACACCTTCTTCGTGGAAGCACATCCCGACATTATCCTGCGCTCGCATACCTCTTCTGTCCAGGCTCGTGTCATGGAGAGACAGCAGCCTCCCATTCGTGTCATCTGCCCGGGACGCGTCTATCGTAACGAGGCAGTCAGCGCCCGTGCCCACTGCTTCTTCCATCAGGTGGAAGGCCTTTATGTAGACAAGAATGTCAGTTTCAAGGATCTAAAGCAGGTCCTCTTGCTCTTCGCGCAGGAGATGTTCGGTTCGGACACCAAGATTCGTCTGCGTCCCAGCTTCTTCCCCTTCACCGAACCTTCGGCAGAGATGGACGTCAGCTGCACCATCTGTGGCGGTAAGGGTTGCTCCATGTGTAAGGGTTCGGGCTGGCTCGAGATTCTCGGTTGCGGCATGGTCGACCCCGCAGTCTTGGAGGCCAATGGCATTGACAGTACGGTCTATAGCGGATATGCCTTCGGTATGGGTATAGAGCGCATTGCCAACCTGAAGTATCAGGTAAAGGACCTGCGCATGTTCTCCGAGAACGATGTCCGTTTCCTGGAAGAGTTCACCGCAGCCAATTGACGGTGAGGCGTTCAACCGTATAGACCAAGAATTCATGCTGTCCCTTCGTTCTGTCTCCATCGCTTTTGGCGGTCCGCCTCTGTTCCGTGGGCTCGACCTTCAGGTGGCGGGAGGGCAGTTCGTCGGGCTCTCGGGCGAGAGCGGATGCGGAAAGACCTCTTTGCTGCGTGCGCTGCTTGGTTTTGTCCCATTCTCCGAGGGTTCTGCAGAAATCTGCGGGCTTCCTCTGGTTGCCGCCCATATCTCCGCCATTCGTCGCCAGGTCGCTTATGTCCCTCAAGAACTGCAACCTCCTGCTGCTACGGGGGGCGACCTTATTCGTCTGACCCACGGTTTGGAGTATAACAGTGCTGCCTTATCCTCGTCGTCAGGCGCGTCGCACTCTGTTCCTGCTCTTCTGAAAGCCTTGGCCATCGACGCTTCCTTGCTCGACCTCGAAGCCTCCAAACTCTCTGGAGGGCAGCGTCAGCGTCTCCTCCTGGCGGCCGCGCTGACCCTCCCGAAGCCTTTGCTCCTGCTCGACGAGCCGACATCGGCCCTCGACGAGGACAGTACCCAGCGTGTAGCTAAGGCTCTGCTCCGGGCTTGCCATGAAGAGAAGCGAGCCGCCCTTGTCGTTTCCCACGACCCTCTGCTGCTGTCTTTCTGCGACAGCGTCGTTACGCTCCCATAGCAGGCCTTCGCACTTCCCCCGCCTCGGCGGGCAAAGACATTCATTCGTCTTTCGCCATTCGTCACTCATCATTCGTCACTCGTCACTCATCATTCGTCATTCTGATCTTTTATGCTCACAGCGCTCATACAACTATCCTGCACCTCGTCTCCGGAAGACAACCGTGCCGCCCTCGCCTCCCATATTGCTGATGTGGCCGCCCGCGGTGCAGAACTGGTCGTTCTTCAGGAACTGCACAACACTCCTTACTTCTGTCAGGTAGAGTCTGTCGACAACTTCGACCTGGCTGAGCCCATCCCGGGACCCAGCACAGACTTCTTTGGCCGTCTGGCGCGCGAGCACCATGTCGTCCTTGTCACCAGCCTGTTCGAGCGCCGCGCACCGGGACTCTATCACAATACCGCGGTCGTCTTCGAGAACGACGGCTCGATAGCCGGTGTACAGCGCAAGATGCACATCCCGGACGACCCGGCCTATTACGAGAAATTCTATTTCACACCGGGCGATTTGGGCTTCCGTCCCATCGCCACGTCTGTAGGTAAGCTTGGCGTGCAGGTGTGCTGGGATCAGTGGTATCCCGAAGGTGCCCGCCTGATGGCCCTGGCAGGTGCCGACCTTCTCATTTATCCTACGGCGATAGGCTACGAGAGCAGTGACACGCCCGAGGAGCAGGCTCGCCAACGACAGGCGTGGCAGCTTGTCCAGCGTGGTCATGCCGTGGCCAACGGTCTGCCCGTCGTGGCTGTGAATAGGGTAGGGCATGAACCCGATCCCAGCGGACAGACGCAGGGCATCCTCTTCTGGGGCACCAGTTTCGTGGCAGGGCCGCAGGGCGAACTCCTTGCAGAAGCCTCGTCCACCGATGCCGAAGACCTGCTGGTCGACATCGACCTGCATCGCTCCGAGCAGGTGCGCCGCTGGTGGCCTTTCCTGCGCGACCGCCGCATCGATGCTTACGAAGACCTCACCCTTCGCTTCCGTGATTAGCCTATGGCACTGCATTTTACTCCCACGACGCCGGTCATCAGTGACCTTACCCTCCATCTCAATCTTACAGACTTGCCGCAGGAAGCACAGACGGAGGTCCGCGGCACTTTCTTTCCGGCCGAGTGGCATCCGCAGAGCGGCGTCCAGCTCACATGGCCCCATGCCGATACCGATTGGGCTCCCTTGCTCTCCGAGGCCGACAACTGCTTCGTCAGTATAGCCTTGGAAATCCTGGTCCATGGCGAACTCGTGCTGATTGTTACCCCCGACCCCGAGCGCGTGCAGACGCTTTTGCACGAACGCATCCCAGCCCGTCTGCTGCCGAATGTCCGCTATTTTGAATGCCCGACAAACGACACTTGGGCCCGCGATCATGCTTTCCTCACGCTGCTCACCGAGGACGGCCCTCGCCTTCTTGACTTCCAGTTCAATGGCTGGGGCATGAAATTCCCGTCGGCTCTGGACAATCAGATCTGCCGGCGCCTTGCCTTCCCCTCTTCCACCGACGGCGCGCCCTCTTGTCCTGTCGAGGTGTCTGCAGCCTCACCGCTCCGTGGTGCCTATGAACCCCACCTCTCCTTCGTCTTTGAAGGCGGAAGCATCGAGAGCGACGGGCGCGGCACGCTCCTGACCACTACGGAGTGCCTCCTTTCGCCCAACCGTAATCCCCACCTCACGCAGCAGGACATCGAGTCCCACTTGCTGCATTGTTTCCACGCGCGTCGTGTCCTTTGGCTCGACCATGGTTACTTGGCCGGCGATGACACCGATAGCCATATCGACACCCTCGCCCGTTTCTGCCCTAACGATACCATCGCTTATGTCCAGTGTACGGACCCTTCTGATGAGCATTACGAAGAGTTGAAGAAGATGGAGCAGCAGCTCGCTTCCTTCAGCGTGCTCGGCGCCTCTCCCGCAGGGGAGAGTGCCTACCGCCTCGTCCCTCTGCCCCTTCCGGCTCCCGTTTATGATCCGGATGACGGCCATCGCTTGCCTGCCACCTATGCCAATTTCCTGGTCATCAACGGCGCTGTCCTCATGCCCACCTACGGACAGCCCGACAACGACGAACTCGCCCGTCGTCAACTTCAGAAAGCTTTCCCCCGCTACGATATCGTTCCCGTAGATTGCCGGGTGCTCATTCGTCAGCACGGCTCGCTCCATTGCTCCACCATGCAGTACCCCATAGGGGTGATGAAAAAGGAAAAGAGCGAGAACTCGCCGGGCGCATAATCACGCTGAGGTCGCTTCCTCCTGCGCCCGGGGTTCGCACTTTTCGCCGTTCCTCCCTCCGAATTCGTCATTCGTCACTTGTCACTCGTCATTCATCCCATACGCATTCGTCATTCATCATTCGTCACTCGTCATTCATCATTCGTCACTCGTCATTCGTCATTCCCCATGGATATCTCCCTTTCCTCCCTCGCCATAGGTCTTTTGCTTCTGCTCATCCCCCTCTTCTTTCTTTGGAAACTGAAGACGGGCCTCGTCCGTGCTACGCTTGTGGCAGCCGGACGCATGATTGTGCAGTTGTTCCTGATAAGCATCTACCTGCGCTATCTCTTCGAATGGGACTATCCCTGGCTGAACACGCTTTGGGTGATTATCATGGCCATCATCGCCACGCACACCTTAGGCGAGCGCACGCGGATGCGATCCTCCGTCGTAGCTTTGCCCGCCTTCATCAGCTTCTTCGTGGCAGCGTTGCTGGTCGGCTTCTTCTTCCTCTGTTTTGTGCTCCGTCTCGACCATCCTTTCGAGGCTCGTTATTTCATCCCCGTCATGGGCATCCTGATGGGCAATATGCTTGGTGTAAACGTGCTGACGCTAAGCACGTTCTACAGTCGTATCGAGCGTGAACAGGCCACTTATTATTATCTCTTGGGCAACGGTGCGTCCCGTCTGGAAGCCTGGGCACCCTTCCTGCGCGAGGCCGTGATAAAGAGCTTCACGCCCTGCATTGCCAATATGGCCGTGATGGGCATTGTCGCCCTGCCCGGCACCATGATAGGTCAGATCCTCGGAGGCTCGTCGCCCGATGTAGCTGTGAAGTACCAGATGATGATTGTCATCATCACCATGTCCGCTTCCATGCTTTCGCTTATCCTGGCCCTGTGGCTGTCGTCGCGTCGCGCCTTCGATGACTACGGCTGTCTGCGTTCTGTCTTCAAGGGGTAATTCCCGTCGACCAATCGGCCCATAGCCAAGACTGTCGACGTCAGTTGGCTTTATTCCCTGTTGTTACTGTCCGCTAAACATGGAGTCACTTTCATTATATTGGAGAAGTTGACGCCGCACGATTAGGGCTGACATTGAGGCGTGTGCCCCGTGAACAGGCGGCACCTCTGGACGTAGATTTTTCTCTTAACAGGCATGGTGAGAAAAACTCAAGGGAGTTTTGAGCAAAAGTTAAGGGAGTTTCGGGTAAATCTTAAGGGAGTTTTGAGCAAAACTCAAGGGAGTTTCGTGCAAAACTTAAGGGAGTTTTGAGCATAAGGGTTGGGCGTGGCGGGTGAGAGCCTTGGAGTCCTGCCTTTTCCCGTCAACTTTCCATTGAGGAACCGACGGATTTACAGGCTTTTATGACTGGGTCAAAGTGAACTCAAGGTGGAACTTTTCGCTATTCCCCAAAAAAAGATTTGCGGGTAAAACCAACAGCTTTGCCCGCAAATGTATAGCCGTATCCGGCTGTATCTAATTGTAAGCAAACGGATTAGGAGGAGACTTGAGGGCAGAAAGCTCAGATGGACGCTCAGGGCTCGGTGGGGCTTGGGCGTCATTCCGCCTGCGAATTTTTGAGGGTAGAGTAGGTGGCGTAGCCTCCGTTGTCGTCCGTGATGAAGTAGACTTGCAGCTCGGGATGCCTTAGCAGCACGTTCTTGGCCCGCTCCAACCCCATCACCATGAAACTCGTGGCGAAGGCGTCGGCTTCGGCACATGTAGGTGCCAGCACCGTGGCCGAGAGGATGTTGTGCTGCACAGGGTAGCCTGTGGCAGGGTCGATGGTATGCGCTACGCGTCGTCCGTCGTCTGTCGTGTAGAAGTTACGGTAGTTGCCACTGGTGGCCATGGCACAGTCTGTCAGTGCAAGCACGGTGTCGAGCGCCGTACTGTTGCTTTCCGGATCGTCCGTGGGGCTGTTCACGCCCACGCGCCACATCTTGCCTTTGGGGTTCATTCCGCTGACCACGACCTCGCCGCCGATATCGACCATGAAGTTCGTCACTCCGTGGGCGCGAAGGACAGCGGCTGCGGCATCGACGCCAAATCCCTTGGCGATGGCGCTGCAGTCTAAGACCATCCTCGGGTCCTCTTTGTGGAGACGGCCCTCAGCGTCCAGGTGGATGCGGCGGTAGCCTACCATCCGACGGAGAGAATCCACGGCGGCGCTGTCGGGAAGAGCGCCCTGCTTGAAGCCGAAGCCCCAGGCATTGACCAGTGGTGCCACGGTGATGTCGAAGGCGCCGTCAGTGGCTGCGGAGACGCGCTCGGACAGCTGAAAGACGTGGCGGAAGAACGAGTCGGCCACTACGGCCTCGCCCCGGTTCATGCGGCTCAGGGTGCTCTGCGGATTGAACATGGACAGGGAGGAGTCCACCTGCATAAGGGCGGCCATGATCTCTTTCTGAAGGTCGTCCTTCGACTGGTAGGTCATGTGGTAGAACGTTCCGAACACAGCCCCGGCATTCTTCTGATAGGGGTCGGGAGCGTTGTGCCGTTTCACGATGATAAAGGAGGCGATGGCCAGAATGAGCAGCACGGGAATGTGCCAACGCCGCCACTGCGATGGCGGAGCATCGGCGGAAGTCATGGGTGTGAACTGCTCTTTTTCTTCGGGCGAGATGGGGTTGAGAGGGTCGTTCATAGGGATAAGTGTGGGTTACTTTGGCGTTCGGTGGCGGCATCGGTGGCAGGGCCGTGTCCGGGATAAATGCGTGTCTGTGGCGGCAGCGTACGCAACAGGCGTTGCAGGCCGCTGATGAGCTTCCACAAGTCGCCGCCGGGGAAGTCCGTACGTCCGATGCTTA
Organism: uncultured Prevotellaceae bacterium; assembly: GCA_947166655.1. GTDB lineage: Bacteria > Bacteroidota > Bacteroidia > Bacteroidales > Bacteroidaceae > Physcousia. The sequence continues at coordinate 16,201 of CAMVFC010000023.1, read as the reverse complement.
AGAGAAAGAGGCTGTCGCCGGAGAAGAGAATGCCTTCCTCTTCGCAGTAGAAACAGACGCCGCCGGGACTGTGTCCGGGCATCTCGATGACGGTCAGACGGTGCGTGCCGAAGGTGATGACGCTCTGCGCCGTCAGGTCTTCGCCTGCCGTGGGCTGCGCACAGCGAAGGGCGTGCCCCAGAATCTGCCGCATCTGCCCCTGCAGATCGTCTAAGAGGGGACGGTCGGCCGTATGGCAACGCGGCGCTATGCCATAGCGCTCGTTGATGAATACGGCCCCGAAGCAGTGGTCGAAGTGTGCGTGTGTAAGTATGTGGGAAACAGGATTTAACTGATTTGTATCAATGTAGCTGGCGATGGCCTCCTGCTCTTTGGCGGTGAAGGCTCCGCAGTCGATGATCACGGCTTCCCGAGTCTCATCGCTCACCACGTAGGTGTTTTCAGAAAGAGGGTTGACGGGAAAGGTCTCTACGTGTATCATAGGGGTACGTAAACGATTTTCTTGGTGGTGAAATAGTCCTCGGAAAAGAAGTCGGACAGAGGGGTGATGATCTTTGTGCCGCGGATGGTGTTGGCCTCATGCTCCAGCTCTCCTCCCTTGAGGGCTATCAGTCCGTTGGGGAGGGCATTCAGCTGTTGCTGCGCGACGTGCGGGCGTGCAATCTTCACCAGGTCGGCCAGTGGCATGACAGCCCGTGACACGATGAAGTTGAAGCGCGACGGTTGCAGGCCTTCCGTCGGGGCCGCCTCTTCTCCTTTCTTGAGTTTCTTGGTGCTCTTGACGTAGTGGACCTCCTCGGCTCGGGCGTGCTGGGTAGTCACGTTGGTCAGCCCGAGAGCCTGAATGACCTCGTTGCAGACCCGGATCTTCTTGCCGATGGAATCGACAAGGTGGAACTGCACTTCCGGGAACATGATGGCCAGGGGGATGCCGGGGAAGCCTCCGCCGGTGCCGAGGTCCATGACACGTGTGCCGGGGCGGAACTGGATGACCTCTGCGATGCCCAGCGAGTGCAGCACGTGGTGTTCATAGAGGTTGTCGATGTCCTTGCGGCTGATCACGTTGATCTTGGCGTTCCAGTCGTGGTAGAGCTCGTCGAGGGCTGCGAATCGCTCACGCTGTTCGTCGGTGAGGGTGGGGAAGTAGTGATTGATGAGTTGCATCTTTATGTTAAGAGTATTTTCTGGGATAGCGAAACAGGATGGCGAGCAGGGCGAAAGCCCCCATCGTGAAGGGGTAGAACAGATAGGGGATAATTTCCACGGGCGAGAGTGCAGCCAGCGATGCTGCCATGAGCAGCTGGGCGCCATAGGGGATGATGGCCTGTGCCAGGCAGGAGAAAGTGTCGAGCAGGCTGGCGCTCTTGCGTGGGTCGATACCGTATCTTTGGGCGATCTCTTTGGCTATGGGACCCACCGTCAGGATGGCGACGGTATTGTTGGCCGTGCAGAAATCCGTCAGCGCCACAATGCCGCCGATGGTCAGCTCAGCGCCGCGGCGGCCGTGGATGCGGCGTGTCAGGTGGCGGATAAGGAAGTCGAGGCCTCCATAGTGGCGGATGAGCGCCATGAGGCCGCCGGCAAGCATCGTAACGATAATCAGCTCGCCCATGCCTACGATGCCGTCGCCCATGTTCGAGAGCCATCCGAAGATGTCGTAACTGCCGTAGGCGATGCCGATGATGCCGCTCAGCACGATGCCGATGACGAGCACGACCATGACGTCCAGGCCGGCAATGGCAGTGATCAGCACCACGATGTAAGGCAGCACGCGCAGCATGTCGACCGATGGAATGTCTTGCGGTGAGTGAATCTCTGTGCCCAGAATGATGTAGGCCAGCAGGACAAGGGCGGCAGCGGGCACGACAATCATCGAGTTGACCCGAAACTTGTCGCTCATCCGGCACCCTTGTGTGCGGGTGGCGATGATGGTGGTGTCGGAGATGAAACTGAGGTTGTCACCGAAGAACGCTCCGCCCACCACGACGCCCACCACGAAGGGCGTCGTGGCTTCTGTCGCGTCGGCGATACCGGCTGCAATGGGTGTCAGCGCTACGACCGTGCCGACGCTTGTCCCAATGCTTAGGGAAATGAAGCAGGCGGCGAGAAACAGTCCGGCTAACAGCAAGTTATCGGGTAGAAGTTGAAGTGCGAGATGAACCGTCGCGTCGATGGCTCCCATGGCTTTGGCGGAGCTCGCAAAAGCACCTGCGAGGATGAAAATCCAGATCATCAGCATCATGTCGGGCTGTCCGGCGCCGCGGGAAAAAAGGGTGATGCGCTCGCGCAGCGGAGGTTCCGGCACGATGGCGATGGCATAGATGCTGGCCACGAGAAACGCCACACTGATGGGCACGCGGTAGAAGTCGCCCGCCAACAGGCTGGCAACGACGTACACCGTCAGGAAGACGGCAATGGGGCTGAGGGCGAGAAGACCTTTCTTCATTGGCTGCGAAGGTAAGCTTTTTCTGCGAGATAAACCTACTATTAGGGTAAGAATCGTGCAAATTATGCTGTATTTTGCGATAAAAATGGATGATGAAGCACGAAATATCAGAGAATCTCACTATATTTGCAGGCAGAATCATCTTAACTTAATCACATTCCAAGATACCATTATGGCTAAGATTGTCACTTTAGGCGAGATCATGCTTCGCCTCTCACCCCAGGGTAACGACCGTTTCATTCAGAGCGAGAGCTTCCGCATCATTCCCGGTGGCGGCGAAGCGAATGTCGCCATTTCGCTGGCCAACTATGGCCACGAGGCTTATTTCGTTTCGAAACTGCCCAAACATGAGATTGGGCAGATCGCTGTCAATGCCCTGCGCCGCTATGGTGTAGACACGCGCTTCGTGGCTCGCGGCGGCGACCGCGTAGGACTTTATTACGCTGAAACCGGGGCTTCGATGCGCCCCTCGAAAGTCATTTACGACCGTGCTCATTCCAGCATCGCAGAAGCTGACCCCTCGGACTTCGACTTCGATGCAGTGATGGAAGGCGCACAGTGGTTCCACTGGAGCGGCATCACCCCCGCCATCAGTGACAAGGCTGCCGAGCTGACACGCCTGGCCTGTGAGGCTGCGAAGCGTCATGGCGTTACCGTGAGTGTCGATCTCAACTTCCGCAAAAAACTGTGGACCAGCGAGAAGGCCATCAGCGTGATGCGCCCCTTGATGAAATATGTCGATGTGTGTATAGGCAACGAAGAGGATGCCGAACTCTGTCTCGGTTTCAAACCCGATGCTGATGTCGAAGGCGGTAAGACCGATGCTGCCGGCTACGAAGGCATCTTCCGCCAGATGCGCGAGGAGTTTGGCTTCAAGTACGTCGTCTCGACGCTTCGCGAGAGCTTCTCGGCAACGCACAATGGATGGAAAGCCCTTATCTTCGACGGCAAGGAGTTCTACCAGAGCAAGCGTTACGACATCGACCCCATCATCGACCGCGTGGGCGGCGGCGACTCGTTCTCCGGAGGTCTCATCCACGGTCTGCTCACCAAGGCCACGCAGGGCGAGGCACTGGAGTTCGCCGTGGCAGCCAGTGCACTGAAGCACACCATTAATGGAGATTTCAATTTAGTGTCAACCGAAGAAGTAGAAGCACTCGCCGGCGGCAATGCCAACGGACGTGTGCAGCGATAAACGACTATGGCAAGATTCGATAAGATCGCCGTACTGAAGAAAATCGGCGAGACGGGAATGGTTCCCGTGTTCTATCACAAAGATGCAGAGGTGGCCAAGAAGGTCATCAAGGCATGTTATGACGGCGGTGTACGCGCCTTTGAGTTCACGAACCGCGGCGACTTCGCCCAGGAGGTGTTCGCTGAATGCGTGAAGTTCGCCGCTAAGGAATGTCCCGAGTTGGCTCTGGGTATCGGCTCTGTCGTCGATGCTCCTACGGCTGCCATGTACTTGCAGCTGGGCGCATGCTTCGTTGTCGGTCCGCTGTTCAACCCCGACATTGCTCCTGTCTGCAATCGTCGGTTGGTGCCCTATTGCCCTGGTTGCGGCAGTGTCAGCGAGATCGGAAAAGCTCAGGAGCTGGGCTGCGACCTCACGAAGCTCTTCCCCGGCGACGTCTACGGCCCCAACATGGTGAAGGGTCTGATGGCTCCGATGCCTTGGTCTAAGATCATGGTGACGGGCGGCGTGGCCCCTGAAGCCGAGAATCTCAAAGGCTGGTTCAAGGCCGGCGTCTTCTGTGTGGGCATGGGTTCCAAGTTATTCCCGAAGGATAAGGTACAGGCTGAGGACTGGCAGTACGTCACCGATAAGTGCCGCGAGTGCTTGGATATTATTGCTCAAGTACGAGGGTAATCAGCGATGAATAAGCGTAATCTATATGGGGTCGCCGCCACCCTGGTGGGGGCGTGCGCCCTCTTTTCATCATGTCAGTCGTGCCAAAATCCTTCTGGCGGCACGACGGAAACCGCAGACACGCTGGTGATGGAGTCCTTTTCCTATGTGGATACCGTGTCCGTCATCTCCTGTCATGTCTATCAACGTCTGGATGTGGAGTGCCCTGTGCAAAACGATACGACCGTCTTGGCCGACTCGCTGCGCGAATGGCTGGTGAAGTCTGTGGAAGATCATTATATGCCTTTGCTGGGTGACAGCCCCGAATTTTTCCACTATTCCGGCGACCGCCGCGACCTTGCCAAGGTCGTCAAAGACGCTGGCAAGACGGGCGTGACACGGATGTCGGACGAATTAAAGGAGATGGCCGGCGAAGGATTCGAGACAGAGTACAGCAACGACTTCGAGGCCAGACTCTGTTATCAGACTGACCGCTTTGCTACGATGCAGACGAAGTATGACATCTATACCGGCGGCGCACATGGAGCATACTTCTACAAGGCTACCACTTTCCGCCGCAGCGACGGCGCCGAGATGGGGTGGAATATGCTCGACCTCTCACAGAAGGCTAAGATTGTCGGGCTTCTCAAAGAAGGAATCAAGGAGTATGTAAGCACCGCGGATAACGAGGTCAAGACCGACGAGCAGCTCTTCGAGAGCCTGATGCTGTGGGACGACCCGGAGACTCCGGAAAATGAACTGGAGTTCGGACTGCCGCTGCCCGCTACGCCGCCCTGTCTGTTGTCCGACGGCATGTTCTTCTGCTATCAGCAGTACGAGATTGCTCCCTATGCTCTTGGTCTGCCGATGGTAACTATCCCCTTTGATGTCATCGCACCCTTGCTCTCTGCCGAGGGGCGTGAACTGCTCGGCCTGTAGTGGGCCGGCCTGTAGTGACGAGCATTTATAACCTGCACCTATGAGACGACCCTTCTTTTCCCTTCTTCTGCTCTTCCTGCTCTTGAGCCCTGTGGCTGTGAGAGCTCAGTACCAGTTGATCTCGGATGGCGAGGTCGTAGCCCATGGCGTGCAGCGTTGCGGCGATATGCCGGAGGCGCTGAAAGCGATGCTCGCTTTGCGCCCCCTGCGCATCGCCGATGAAACCGCCGCTTCTCGCACTCGTCCTCGCGCACGTTCCTTTATAAAGAACTACGTGCCGGCCGATGCTCAGACCGTGGGGCCGCTGCTGTCGTCCATTCGCGACCAAGAGGCACCCTACAACCTCATGTGCCCCTTCTGGACCGATGCGGATGGGACCGTGAGCCAGGAACGCTGCCTCTCAGGCTGCGTAGCCACGGCCATCGAACAGGTAATGGCTTACTACCGTTATCCCGAGGCCCTTGCGGACACGCTCCATGGCTGGGCTACGGACAACTATGCACTGGAAGACCTCTTGCCCGGCACACGTTTCGATTGGGAAAACTATCTGAATGATTACCGGGATGGCTGGACAGAAGCACAGGGAGCGGCCATCGCGCTGACGTCGTTGGCTTGTGGTATGGCAGTGCACATGGATTATGGCCTGAGCGCTTCCGGTGCCAATGTCTATCGTGCACTGGAACCCTTGCAGCGCGCTTTCGGCTATGGAATGGCACGCTATTACGAGCGCGTGCTCTACACTCCTGCCCGGTGGCACGCGATGTTGCGCCATGAACTGGATGAAGGACGACCTATCGTCTATACCGGACACAACATGGCCATGGGCGGACATGCCTTCAATATTGACGGCTACGACGCTTCAGGTTATTACCATGTCAACTGGGGCTATAACGGTCGCTACGATGGCTGGTATGATTTGGACTGGCTGAATCCCTGGGAACAGATCGACTTGGACCCGCAAGGCTTTGCCGAAGGCTTCTTCTGCAATCAGAGTGCACTCTTCATGCATCCCTCGGAAGAAGCGCGGCCTTTGGAGCCGGACACGCTGACACTTGCCGACATCGGCGTGGAACTGGAAGCTGTCCGCCTGCTGCGTCAGCCTGACGTGCAGGGCTATGTGATGGCTGACTTCGACTTCGTGAATAAGAGTCAGGACAGCGTCACCTATACTTTCGAGGTGATGAGCTATCTGCCTACGGACACAGCTGTCTTCATGCAAGCCGACTACGTCGGACTTTCGGGTTTCAACATCGCTCCTGGCGAGCGGCTGACGCAGCGCGTCTATCTGCAGTTCAGCGAGGTGGGGGAGCGCATTCTCGGCATCTCCGATGACGATGAGACTATTCCCTTCTCGATGCCTGTCAGTGTGACTCGTGGCACTGTGCCTCAATTGCAGTGGGGATCGTTAGAGTACCTCCCCCTCGTCTCGTCCTCTGCAGTGCCGGAGACGTTTGAAATTACGGCCACTATTCCAGTGACAAACGTTGCTACGAGTGGCTTTGCCGGTTCGCTTGTGACGTTCTGCCTGCGCGAAGAGGGCGCCACCACCGACCAACGCCACTACAAAGTCTTGTCGACTGCGGCCGGACAGACGGAAACCGTGTCAGTAACCTACACGCATCTGAACCCTGCTTCTCATTACCGACTGCTGGTCCGCTGCCCGTGGGCGATACAGGCCGAGGTCGAGTTCGATACGCCCAAGGTCAGTGCGGTGGATGCCGTGTCGACTGCAGGCGGTTCCCATTCATCTGTGCGCTATGACCTCGGCGGTCGTCGCTCGGTGCGTACTAAAGGTATTCTCATTCAGGATGGACGTAAAACAGCTTATCAATAAGTATTACGCGGACAACCCTCCGCTGCATCAGATCCTTCTGACGCATAGCGAGAGCGTGGCAGAGAAAGCGTTGGACGTAGCTCGCCGGCACCCTGAGCTCCGGCTGGACGAGGCCTTCCTCTATGAGGCTTCCATGCTTCATGACATAGGTATCTTTCAAACCGATGCTCCTGGCATTTATTGTCACGGAACCGAACATTACATGCGTCATGGCCTGCTTGGCGGACAGCTCCTTCGTTCCGAGGGCCTGCCGCGTCATGCCAGAGTCGCTGAACGCCATACAGGAACGGGATTGACAGTGGAGACCATCCTCAGTCAGCATCTGCCTCTGCCGCCACAAGACTTCTCTCCGGAAACGTTGGAGGAGCAAGTCGTCTGCTACGCCGACAAGTTCTTCTCGAAAACCCATTTAGACAGGGTGCGCACGCCCGAGCAGGTGCTGGCCAGCCTGCAACGCTTTGGCGAGGAAGGACTTCAGCGGATGCGTCTTTGGCTACAGCAGTTCGGCTGAAAGGCGGATTTTATCTGTTTTCTTTGGTCGTTTCAGGAAATACTGCTAATTTTGCGGCACCATAGGCAATCGATAGCCATGCAATCGTATTTATTAACCCCATAAAACTATTCTTTCAACAATGAAAATTTCTAAGATTGAGCATCTGGGCATTGCCGTGCAGAGCATTGACGAGGTGCTACCGTATTTCGAGAACGTTCTGGGACTGAAATGTTACAAGACTGAGGTCGTCGAAGACCAGAAGGTGAAGACCGCTTTCATGAAGGTCGGTGAGGTGAAGCTTGAACTGCTGGAGCCCACCTGCCCCGAGAGCACCATCCAGAAGTGGCTGGACAAGGGCAATAAGGGCATCCACCACATGGCATTCTGCATTGAGGACGGTGTGGACAATGCGCTGGCCGAAGTCAGCGAGAAGGGTATCCGCCTCATCGACGAAAAGACCCGCAAGGGCGCTGATGGTCTGGACATCGCCTTCCTGCATCCGAAATCGACGGTCGGCATCCTGACTGAGCTTTGCGAGGATCCCAACAAGTAAGGCATACGGCGCCTCATGTCGATTGACAGGGGCGGATTATTATAGACCGTAATCCTTTTTATATCCTCATCTTTTATTATTCCAAGGCCATGGAACAATCATTCCAAGACCTTGGAATAATTTTTCCATGACCTTGGAATGGATGTGTTGGTTCAAGAGACCTAAGTGTCGAAGTATGACCTGATGCCCTGAACAGTTGAATTATTTAATGTCCTATGTACGGATAGGATCAGTCCTTTGCCGGGGCTTATGCTTTAGACCCTGTTGTGCTCATCGGGGAAGATGACTTTCGGCTGAAAGACTTTGGCCTCCTCAAGGTCCATGTGGGCGTATGACATGATGATAACCACGTCGCCCACTTGCACTTTTCGTGCTGCTGCGCCGTTGAGGCAGATGCAGCCGCTCTCGCGTGGTCCCTTGATGATGTAGGTGTCGAACCGTTCGCCATTGTTGTTGTTAACAATGTAAACACGCTCGCCTGCGATGAGGCCGGCGGCATCCATCAGTGCTTCGTCGATGGTGATGCTACCCATGTAGTGCAGGTTCGCTTCCGTCACAGTGGCGCAGTGAATCTTGGATTTCAGGACTTCGATAATCATTTCAACGTTCTACTCAATAATGAATATGGTCGATGAGTCGGATTGGCTTACTGCCGCAGTAGACCGTGATGCATCCTACGATGGCCGGAGCAGCATCCCACGTGCGGACGTCGGCCAGCGTGTCGGCATCGACGATGCTGAAATACTCCACGCAGAGTCCTGGCACAGCGTCGATGCGTGCGGTGACATACTGAATGGTCTCTGTCACGGAATGCGAGCGTGCGAAGTCGCGGCTGGCGCTCAGTGCGGCGTAGATCTGGGGTGCGATGGCCCGTTCGTCGGGCGTGAGCAGCGTGTTGCGGCTCGACATCGCCAGGCCGTCTTGTTCACGGATGACAGGGCAGGGCACCACCTGCAGTTTGAAGCCCAGGTCGGCCACCAAGCGGCGGATGACGGCTATCTGCTGAAAGTCCTTCTCGCCGAAGTAGGCGCGGTCGGGCTCGACGTAGCTAAACAGCTTTGAAACGATCTGGCAGACGCCGTTGAAATGTCCCGGTCGGCGTGCCCCTTCCATCACGCTGTCTGTGGGAGGATAGGAGAAGTGGCGTGTGTCGGGTTCTGGATAAATCTCGGCCACGCTGGGAGCGAAAGCGATTTGTGCGCCGTACTTCTCGAGCAGGCTGCAGTCTGCCTCCAGGGTGCGCGGATAACGCTCCAGATCTTTTTTATCGTTGAACTGAGTAGGGTTGAGAAAGATGCTGACCACCGTCACGTCGTTCTCGGAAACCGAGCGGCGGACGAGCGACGCATGTCCCTCATGGAGCGCTCCCATGGTGGGCACCAGCCCTATGGATTTTCCCGCGGCGCGGGCCTCGGCGAGCAACTCTTTGAGTTCTTTAATTGATGTAATGGTTTTCATTCTTGTGTTATTGGCTGATAGGCATGTTGCCTTCAAAAAGCGGTGCAAAATAACATATAAATCGCCAAATGGAGAAGGAAAAATGTAAATATTTTGCAAAAATGAAGCATTTAAGGCACTTTCTTGGCCCTTACTTTGTAAATATCCGAGTTTTTTTATATATCTTTGCATCACGAAACGCAAATATTCGTCGCAATGAAGTCGAAGAGAGTCTTATTTGTCACGCAGGAAATCACGCCTTATGTCGAGGAAAGTGATTTGTCTTTGCTCGGTCGTAAGGTCCCGCAGTTCGTTCAGGAAAAAGGCCGTGAGATCAGAACGTTTATGCCAAAGTGGGGCAACGTCAATGAACGTCGTATGCAGCTCCACGAGGTGATTCGTCTTTCGGGAATGAACTTGATCATCGATGAGACGGACCATCTGCTTATTCTCAAGGTGGCCTCCATTCCTTCGGCCCGTATGCAGGTCTATTTCATAGACAACGACGACTACTTCATGCGGCGTCTCGGCGCTTGCGATGAGAAAGGTGTCGAGTACGGCGACAACGGCGAGCGTGCCATCTTCTACGCCCGTGGCGTCCTGGAGACGGTCAAGAAGCTCCGTTGGGTGCCCGACATCATCCATTGTCAGGGGTGGATTTCCGCCGTGGCACCGATTTATATTAAAACAAGCTATCGCGAAGAACCATCTTTCCGCGACAGCCGCATCATCTTCTCACCCGGTCCCTGCGACCTGAAGAACCCTCTTTCTGAGCAGTTCCGTGCCAGTCTCTTTTTCAAGGGCATGGAGGGCAACGAGCTAGACAAGTATCCGGAGACGATGACCATCCGCGACCTTTATCACTTGGCCATTGACTACAGCGATGCCCTGCTTGTCACTCCTGCGCAGCGCGACGAGGAGCTTATCGACTATGCCAAGCAGCGCGGCATTCCCGTCATGGAGGACGTCAACTTGCAGAGTGAGGGCATCTCGACAGAGGTCGTCGATTTCTTCGATGACATCTGGAGCGAGGGGAAAGAAGATTTGTCAAAAGATAACGGATTCGAATGAACAAACATTTTTGGGCGTACAGCGCCATACTGCCAGTCATTGCTCTTTGTCTGGCAGCCTGTGATACTGACTCGACGTCAATGGGTGTCTTCTCGGACACGGACGCGGTCGCATCCTCTTCTGAGCAGTTTCAAATCACATCACGTTCCGTGGCTGTCGATTCAGTGATAGCCAATAGTTCGCAGTGTTTCTTCGGGCAGATCGTCGACCCAGAGACTAATGCCTCCCTGCGTGCGGAATTCGTAGCACAGTTTCATACCTTCGAGAACTATTCCCTGCCGAATGACTCCCATCTGATCTTCGGCGAGGACAGTTTGCTGCACGCCGATTCCGTTGAGCTTCGTCTGTACTTCAGCAGCTATTATGGCGATGGCGACAACCCGATGAAGCTCAGTGTCTACGAACTCGACACAGCCAATGTGATGCGAGAAGACTGGACCTACTACACCGATCTGGACGTCATGTCCTATCTCCCTGCCGGTGCACAGCCTCTGACCACCAAGGTCTTTACTCCCGAGGACTATACGCTGTCCGATTCCGAGCGTACCAGTACCACGCACAACGACAATGTGCGCATCCTCCTGCCTGTCTCCTATGGCACCAACATTCTCCGCACCATGAGGGAGCATCCCGAATACTTTCGCGACTCCTGGCAGTTCATCCACCACGTGTGCCCCGGCTTCTATTTTAAGTTGGAAAGCGGCGAGGGCACGCTGCTGTCGCTGGATGTCAGTGCGCTCAACATCTATTTCCGCTATAACGACACAGCACTCGACTCCGTCTATACCGGCATCGTCCGTTTCTCGGCCACGCCGGAAGTCATCCAGAGCACTCACTTCGACAGCGACGGTCTCGATGAACTCATTGCAGGCGAGCACCCTTACACTTATCTGAAGGCCCCTGTCGGCATTGCCACGGAGCTGACGTTGCCCGTCGACGAAATCTTCCGCGGGCACGAGAACGATAGTATCAACCGTGCACGCATTGTCCTCACGCGCTACAATGCGCTGCAGAGTGACTATGCCTTCGGCACCCCAAGCCAGGTGCTCATGGTGCCCTCGACGCGTGCCGTCTCTTTCTTCAAGAACCATGAAGTGCCCGACGGCGAGACGACCTTTGTCTCTTCGTTCGACTCCAACTACAACACCTATGTCTTCCCCAACATCTCCCGGTTGCTTTCGTGGATGTACCATCAGAAGCAACAGGGGATGAAGAGAGAAGGTCTCGACTCAGACGGTTGGAATGCCGCTCACGCGGGTTGGAACAGCGTGCGCGTGATACCTGTCAAGGCACCTACGGCCACCAATTCCTCGACAGGCGTGTCCTATTTCACCTCGGTCAGTCACGACTTCTCGCTGTCCAGCACCCGTCTGGTCGGCGGTACTCAACCGCTGAACATACAGGTCATCTACAGCCGTTATCAGTAGGTCGTGGCGATGCACTCGATTTCTACGAGCGCGCCCTTCGGCAGCGTCTTTACGGCGACGGCCGAGCGCGCGGGGAACGGGGCGCTGAAGGCTTCTGCGTAAATCTTATTCATTGCGGCAAAGTCATCCATGGATGCCAGGAAGACGGTTGTCTTCACCACGTGCATCATGTCTGTTCCCGCTTCCTTGAGGATGGCCTGGATGTTGGCCAGCGACTGCTGTGTCTGCGCCTCGATGCCCCCTTCTGGGAAGGTTCCTGTGGCGGGGTCGATGGGCAGTTGTCCCGAGCAGAAGATGAAGTCGCCTGCGTGAATGGCTTGTGAGTAGGGGCCGATGGCCGCCGGTGCGGCATTGGTGCTGATTGCTTTCATTGTACTTGTAGTTCGTTACGTGATTAAAGTTTTGCGGGCAAACCTCCGTAAGAGCCTTTCCTCTGTGCGCTCATATTTGTGGATCTCATAGCGCAGCGTGAAAGGATTTTCGAAGTTTTTCCACTTATTTTTGCGGCAAAGTTAATCATATTTCGAGGAAAAGACTTATTTTTGCGGCCGAAATTACGAAGAGCCACACAAAAAAGTATGAAAGCAGCGTTGATTCTCTCCGCCCTGTTCGGCTGTGTCCAGATGTCGTCCGCTGAAAACGTGCTGGCAGACAGCCTCATGCACGATATCGTCGTCACGGGCACCCGCGTGGCGGCCCCCGAACGTCTCATCGTCCCCACCGTCTCCATCCTCTCGTCAGACCAGCAGAACCGCATGGAGCGTACCGATATCCTGCCCACGCTCAGCGAACTCGTACCCAATGCTTTTGTCACGCAGCGGGGCGTTATGGGCTATGGCGTCAGCGGAGGTGCCGCAGGCGGCATCAGTCTGCGTGGCTTGGACACCGGCACTGGACGGGCCTTGGTGCTTGTCGACGGCCACCCGCAGTATCAGGGCATCTTCGGCCATGCCATCGCCGATGCCTATCAGACGATGCTGGCCGAGCGAGTCGAAGTAGTGCGCGGACCGGCGTCGCTCCTCTACGGCTCCAATGCTATGGGCGGTGTCGTCAATATCATCACGCGGCAAGACCCTGCCCAGGGAGTACACAGCGGACTGAGCCTTGGCATCGGTTCCTATAACTCCGTGCAGGCCGACTTCCACAGCCGTGTGCGGGTGGGCCGCTTCTTCAGCGATGTGGCCTTGAACTATCAGGGCTCTGACAACCATCGTCCCTCGATGGGCTTCTATCAGTATGGCGGTTTTGCTAAGGTGGGCTACGACCTCACCTCCCACTGGCGAGCCTGGGGTTCTTTCAACTTCACCCATTTCGCCGCTTCCAATCCCGGCACCGAGGCGTCGCCGCTGCTCGATGCCCGTCAGTGGATCAACCGCGGCGCGGCCGAACTCGTCGTTGAGAACCACTATGGCAGCACCAGCGGCGCCCTTCATGTCTACCATAATTTCGGTCGGCATAAGATCAACGACGGGCACGCCGCTGCGGCTGCTGCACGCGACTTCTATTTTCGTTCGCTCGACGCCCTGTCAGGCGTCAGTCTCCATCAGGGCATCGCTCTGTGGGCGGGCAACTGGCTTACGCTGGGCTTCGACTACCAGAACATCCATGGTGAATGCTGGAACAGCAGCATCGCCACCGGCGAACGCCTGAACCGCCCGATGGAGCAGAACATGCACTATCCCCTCGACAAGGACCTCACCGAGCTGGCCGGCTATGTGGATTTCCGTCAGGACCTCACCCCGTGGCTCACCTTCGAAGCCGGAGTGCGCTACGACCATCACAGCGAGGCCGGCGGCGAATGGGTGCCGCAGGGCGGTCTCGTCTTCCGTCCCGTCCGCGAAGGCCAGCTCAAACTGAGCGTGGGCAAGGGCTTCCGCGTGCCTAACCTCAAGGAGATGTACCTCTATGGCATCGCTAATCCCGACCTGCAGCCCGAGCGTCTCTGGAACTACGAGATGGCCTGGAAGCATCGGCTGGCAGACGGCCGTCTCACTTACGGCGTGAATTTCTTCTATCTGAAAGCTGATAATCTCATCGGCACAGCAATGGTGTCCTCGTTGGGCCGTGCTGCCAACTACAATACAGGGCGGCGCGAGCACTATGGCGCGGAGCTCGAAGCCACCTTCCGTGCCGACCGTCACTGGACGCTCTCTACCAACCACAGCTATCTCCACATGGACAGTCCGCTGCTGGCTGCACCCGAGTACAAAGGCTATCTGGGCGCGGCCTACCGTCTGTGTCGTCTGGAACTGAACGCCGGAGTGCAGTATGTGAGTGGTCTCTGCACCAATGTCACTACCGAGTCAAAGGAATCTTTCTGCCTCGTCAATGCCTCCGTGGCCTATCATCTCTTCCCGCAGGTGAAGTTCTGGCTCAGGGGCGAGAACCTGTTGGCGCAGCGCTATGAGATCAACGAGGGCTTCCCCATGCCCAAGGCCACGTTCATGGGTGGCATCCGCGTCAACTTCTGATAGACCTTTTTAAGTGAAGAGTGAACGGACTCCCCCCCGAGTGAGTCCAGACGGAACACTCAGTTCCGTCTTCCTCGCACCCTGAAGGGAGGGAGCGGTTACCTAATAAGAGCAGATATAAGTGAAGGTGAAAGAGTGAAGAATGAAAAGTGAATTTCAATCTTTCAATTTTTCAATTTTTCAATTTTTCAATTTTTCAATCTTTCAATTTTTCAATTTTTCAATTTTTCAATTTTTGTACACGCGTACGTAGTCCACTTCGTACACCATCGGGAACGCACTGTCGTCCACACGTCCTCCACTGCTGCCGATGGCCAGGTTCAGCAGGATGTAGTGTCCGAAGCCCTCGATGTCGTTGCGGAAGGGATTGAAGCCTCTCTCCGTCGCGGGTTCCGCCTGCGACGTGGGGATTTCGTTCAGCAGTTCGTCGTCCAGGTACAGTGCTATGTGCTCCGGTGTCCAGTCCATGCGCCAGACGTGGAACTTCGAGGCCCAGTCGGCATCGCGCTGCGTGAAGTGTGTGAAGGGGATGCGCTTCGTGTTCCACGCGTCGCGTCCGTTCTCTCCGCGCCAGCAGGCGTTGGCCAGGATGATGGGCACCGAACGCTCGTCCGAGGCCTGGTCGTGATGGATACCCATCGTCGATGGCGGCACGCGGTAGAATTCCATCATGTCGATTTCGCCGCAAGCCGGCCATCCGCCGCGGTTACCCAGCGTCCAGATGGCGGGCCATGCACCCGGGCTGACGGGGATGCGTGCCTTCACCTCCAGGCGTCCGTAGCGGAAGCTGAAACGCTCGCGGCTCTCCAGACAGGCACTCGTGTATTCCGCTGTCGCGCGGTTCTTTTTCCAGTTGCTGCTCACCTGCTTGTAGTTCGGGTTCATCACCCGTTCCTTGCGGCCCACGATCTGCAGCACGCCGTCGATGACGCGGGCGTTCTGCGGTTGGTACCATTGCAGTTCGTGGTTGCGCACGAAGCCGTGCTCGAAGGTCCAGCGCGTGGAGTCCGGTGCGCCTGTGCCGTCAAACTCATCGTGCCATACCAGTGTGAGGCCGTCGGTGCTCGTGTCGATGCTCTCCTCGGTGTTTGTGTCGGTGTCGTTCTGTGCCCACGTCAGGGTGGGGGAGGCCAGCAGCAAAGCCAGACCCCAAAGCTGTTTTCTCATAGTGCAGACAATTATGTGGGGGCAAAGATAGAAATAAATTCTCTCTCTCCATGCCGCGACCTCGTTTTTTTCTACGCCCTTAGCCGATTTCTTTGCAGCCCTAATCCTTCCGGTCAAAAAGTTTAACCCAGATCGGTCATTAGAATTGTAGTGAGAAGGCCCTATGTTTTGAGCAGTCTTTTTGCTTTGAACGAAGGAGCAATGCGGGCATTGTGACTGAGTAAAAAGCGAAAAGATGCCAAAACAGAGGGTCTTATCACTGCAATAAATAATGAAGATAAACGTTGATAGCCCTTATATTGGTCTAATGACCGATCTGGGTTTAACTGCCCTCCCCCCAAAAAAAGTCACGCCATTGACTATAAACAAGATTACCCTTAAGGATAAACTCGATTATCGTTAAGGAATTGAAGTTTCAGCTGTTCGAGGAACCGCAGATTACACGGATTCCGGACTCTCTCTGGACTCTCCCTGGACTCTCCCCCCGAACGAGTCCAGCCGGAACACTCAGTTC
>CAMVFC010000022.1 GCA_947166655.1 uncultured Prevotellaceae bacterium | reverse complement strand
GTACAATGAACTTGAACGGAAGCTGAAGAAAGCAGGATGCTTTCGGCTTCGACAAGGTGGCCGACATGAGATTTGGTACAGCCCAGCCACGGGAAAGACCCACATCTTCAGTCGGCATGGTAACGAGGAGGTGCCTGTCGGCATCCTCCGTGACATCATGAAAACGTTGCTCGGGGGATAACCCCGGGCAACCTTTCCGCCCAAGTTCATGACAGATTGCTGGAGAAGAACTTTTTTGAGAAACCCACTTAAAATTCAATATATGGCACAGAAAGTGACAGTTATCGTAGAGAAGGGAAAAGGGGATATGAATTTCTCCTGTTTTGTGGCTGACGAGCTTCCCGGTTTCGGCCTTGCGGGGTACGGACGGACGGCGCAAGAGGCCATGGATGACCTCTATGTCGCACAGGAAGAAACACGCGAGATTCTGGCGGAAAGGGGTGAGACGATGCCGGAATTGGAATTCACATTCAAATTTGATGTCGGTGCCTTCTTCGACTACTATCCCCTTAACATCTCCGCCTTTGCCAAGTACATCGGCATGAACGCCGCACAACTGCGACAATATGCCAGTGCCGTCAAGGAACCCCGTCAGGCGACCCTCAACAAGATTCATGCTGGTATGAAGAAATTCCTTGCAGACATTGGAACTGTGCCGCTTATTGAGCGCCCGGTCCTGACATACGCATAACGATTCCGTGACCTGCCACCCTGTGGCTTTCCGGTTCGTTGTATTTCATAAAAAAAGAACTTTTGGACGCCCTTGGCTGTGAAGCTGAGGGCGTTTTTTCTTTCTGCGCCGCTTCCAACGCCCTGGGAGCGGCGCAGGGTGCTTTGGGGCCGGCGACACTGCAGAAACTGCCTCGGATGGCTAAAAGCTAATGAACGTTAAAAGAAACGGAGAACCCACTGAGTATGCGGAAAACAGGCCTCCATTTTTGAGAAATGAGGCCTTTTTTTCACAGTGAAGTCCGACGCGCCCTAAGCCGCGCCGCAGCCCCTTCCGCAGTCATATAGGAAATATGACGGGCACCCTCCCCCTCGGTACAACTGCGGGCACCGCATCAGAGCGCAGTGCAGCAAGCCTTGTCCTACACCGCAGCGCGGGCGCAGTCCTGTGGCTGCGGTGCGGAGTCGAGTGCATAGTCCTATGCTCTCGATAGCCAGTCCCAGCAGACTCTTCACCGTGCAAGTCACGGGCACCAGCTTCATGCGCGGCGCAGGCGTGGACAGTCAGAAGCAGTGTGAGCGTGACCTGTACGGCGATGTGTCTGCGGGAGCGTGGCGTTTGTGCGCTGTGGTGTCGCGCCTACCGTCCCCGGGCATGAGCAATGACCCTGGCCACTGCGAACGGCTCAGGGTGGGCGGGAACGGTAGGCGCGACACTCTCTGTATCCCCTTGGGGTTGCGGCAGCTTATTGGTCATGCGGTCCTGTGTTGGCGGGTCTTGCCCAGGAACACAGCACCGCAGACCGTTGCGCCCACGGCGCAGAGCCGTCGGATGAAGGCATCCGATGTCGCGCCTGTGGTGTAGATGTCGTCGATGACCAGCACCTTGCGTCCGCGCAGGCTGCTGCTGATGGCGACGTTTTGGACCAGGCGCTCGTCCCTGGGTGCTCCATGGTGTGCCTTCTTGCGATGGCCGATGACTTCAATGCAATCGAAGCCGTTGGCCGTCCCGAGGATGGCACACAGCATCTGCGAGAACTTCTTGTAGCGTCGCACGTATGTGTGCTGGCAGCTTGCCGGCACGCACACGATGACCACTTCGCTGAGCTTCGCCGCGTGTAGTGCTCGTCCTATCTCCGTGGCCGCCCACTGCTTGGCGTAGTTGCGGCCGTCCTTGAAGTCGAGGATCCGGCGGCACGTCTCCTGCTGCTCGAAGGTGGCCCGGCGTTGTTGCCGGCGGGGGATGTAATCATAGAGTGCGTACTTCAGCATGGCCGTATCTCCTTTTAGCTGGTCATACATTTACGGAGAAAGCAGCCTCATTGGGCTGCCTTCTCTCGCTTTGTGCGGCGTGTCTTCTTGGCCGGGGTGGAATCCCCTTCGGGAGAACCTGCGGGCACAGTGGCCTCAGGCTCTGCCGGCTGCTTGACCTCTGCGGGCTGCTTCGACGCCTTGTACAGCTGCTGGAGTGTCTGCAGGGATGTGCCCGAGATCATATAGCCGGAACGTTGTTTGAGGATAAACGCCAGGCGTATGGCGGCGAGTGGTTGCTTGCAGTATCCCTGCAGCTCAGGGTTGTCGATGCCGGTGACGTGTACGTGCCACACTTGGTTGCTGCTCTTGATGGATTGAACCATTTCTGCGATGATAACATTCTTTTCCATGATGTGAGATGTTTAGAGGGTTATTAGAATTCGTAGATAGTCATGATGTTGATTTGTATGCCATCGGCATAGGCCAGTTCGTGTGCTTCTCGTGCAGCTTCGTGGTGAGATTCGGCGCAGACCTCGTAGGTGATCTGATCTCCGTCGAAGTCCTGGATCTCGACGGTGAACTGGTTGCTGAGGAGGCAGCGGCGGTGGCTGCGGGTGCGGAAGCTGGAAGTCATGTAAGGAGTTGTCATTGTGATGAAGTTTTTAGGGTGGATGAATAGATTTTTTACGTTGCTTTGCCAAGGTAAGCCAGGTGCATCGGTGCAAGGACGCAGAGAATTATTTTCACCCTTCAGGGCGCCAGCAGAAATCAGTCAGCCCCTGGGCACGGCTTATTTGTGTGAAAATAATTATTGAAGCCAAGTCCTCCGGACATCCTTGCAGCGGAAGACGGCGAATTACCTTTGCAGCGGAAAAAGTCGTTTGTTCATTCACACCAAAAACTCACGACGACAACTCCATGACCTCCGGCTCCCGTGCCTGCAGCCACCGCCGCTGCCTCCTCAGGGCCAGAAACAGAGAGATTCAGGGTTAGGAGAGCGGAGCACGAGGCCTGTGGTGGATCTCACAGCGCAGCCGCCCGAGAATCACACAGGGCGGCGACGGCAACCGGCATCAGGCTATAGAAACGAAAAACCCCGCAACTCACGTCACGGGGAAGAATGTATGTGCTATGGTTCCATCAAGAGCAGCAGCCAAGTGCGGTTCGTTCACCTCACAGGCGCACGTCGACGAACGAGTACTGTTTCTGCAGCAGGTCGCCGTACTTGGTCCAGATGCGTTTGTCCACGACGTCGCCGAAGTGTGTAGCTTCCTCGGGCAGGATGCTGTCGTTGCGCTCCGAGCGTTTGTCCTTCTCGAAGCGGCCCGTGGAGGGCGACTGCCGGACACGTGTATTGTTCATGGAGATGAGGATGTACTTGCAGTGGACAGCGTTAAAGCGCTTGATGGGGAAGCGTGTGTCGGTCTCTGCGAGGATGTATGACCACAGGAGATACTTGTCATGTTGTGGCGGTTCCATGCCCCGGTGTGCACGTGTCTCCACCCTCCATCCGTACTTCTGCAGTCGTGCGATGGCCAGTTCGTTGTACGTGCGTCGGCTGTTGGCCCGGTGTGCATCGCCATAGCGGTCGCGGTAGAAGATGACGAGTTTGTTGGTATGGTAGCGGTAGTATTCTGCGAAGCGGTCCACGAGAGCATTGACCTCGGTGTCCTGTTCCTCCTCGCGCTTGACGAAGAACTCGTTGATCGTGTTGTCAACGATGCGGTCAGGCATCAGCATCTTCGTCGTCCAGTCGAAATGCGAGGGCTGTGCCACCTCCATGAACGATGCCGAAGAACCCCAGTCGAAGCATACTTCGAGCGGTTCCGATGGGTTGCAGTCGGCATCCATGCGACTGTCGCGTTCTGCGAGTTTCTGCCAGGCGAAGTTCGTATCATCGGCGAAATCACGGATGAAGGCATCGTTGTCGGCGTGGTAGTATTTGTGCTGATCAGAGAGCTGGTAGTAGCAGTGGTCAATCTTGTCGACCACATAGTTCAGGATCTCGATCATGAACTGCAGCTTTGCCATCACCTTATATTGGTTGATGATGTACGACATGCCCACGTTAGCGATGTTGTCGAAGATGCTGGCCAGCATGAACAGCGTTCCGTCGCGGCTGACGAAGGGTTGTATCTGTCGTCGGAGTCGCAGCACCTCGTTCCACACCTCGCGGAACTGTGCTGCATCATTTGTCAGGCGTGCATCCACGAGTGTCATCTGCAGCCGGACGATGCGGTTCCAGACGTCGAAGAGCTGCACGCCACGTTCCTCCTCGTAATATTTGGCCGGTTCCAGCAGCCATTTCTGTTTCGGCTCATAGGGCATTGATGAGAGGAACGTATTGCCATGATGCTTCATCAGCGGGTGGGGTGACAGCCGTCCGAAGACGTGTTCATTGCCACGGTTCGTCGGCGCTACCTCCTGGTCGAACTGCTCCTTGTCCAGCGTCAGGGCTTCATCTGTGATGTTGTAGTCGGCGTTAGGTCCTCGGCTGTTGCCGTCCTGAGTGAGGATGTAGAGGGCATGTCCGTTCGCGAAGGAGATACAGTGCTCGAAGCTGAGCAGGTGTTCGTATGGCAGGTACCATCCTGCAGGTGGCTGCCGGCAAACCACATAGTCGCCGATGCCCGTCTTTGGGTCGTATTTGCGGTAGCCCAGCATCTCCAGCATCTTGAAGGTTGACGGAAGCGTCTTCGTCAGTGCCTGTCCGTAGGTAGCCTGAGCCAGCGTGGTGATGCCTCGTGGCATCAGGCGCACGTTCTCGTCCACCTCTGCTCCGACAATGAACGATTTGCCGGTACCACGGCTCCAGACGAGGTACTTGTTCCGTGCCGGCATCATCATGAAAGCCATCTGTGCAGGGTTGACGTGGATATCCTCTTCCCATACGTTCTCTTCTTTCATGCTAGCTATTCATTATTTCTTCGGCCTGTGTTTCCGTGATAGGGTTGTTCATAGACTCTATGAGCGTTGCCACATCTTCTGCGGAATATCGCAGTCGGTCGATGGGTATCTGTACGGTGCGGCCGTCGGCATTGATGACCTGGAACATGAAGATGTTGCGTTCCATGCGGCGCGGATCCTCTCCTCCCTCCGGTTTCTCGCCGATTATCTCGTGGAGCAGCTTCTTGGCGTTGTTCCATTCGCGGAGGTCGCCACGCATTTTAGCCTCTCGTATGAGTTCCAGCTGGTCCTTGATCTGCCAGCTGCGCCAGAAGTCCCAGTCGAAAGTGAAGTCCGTCTTGAAGAGTTCCTTAGCCATGGCGATATCCCGTCGGATCTGCGTTCGGCTGACGCGGTGGCTCTGCAGCATGAGTGTGATGACGTGTGCTTCATTAGGGTACTCCTGCATGAGCATTGCCGCCTGCTGCACCCGCTTCAGTTGCCGTTCCTCCTCTACTGTCTGCAGAGGAAATTGTTCGGGATCCAGAATATGGTTCCGTATAGTCTCGAATCGTTCCTCGTCGATGGCGCGTGCACCTCTCTTAACTAAAGCACCTTTATGCATGGTCGATGGCTTGTTGCATTCTGTTGATAAGTTTCAGCAGTTCCACCTGTGCTGGGTTGCTTCCGTTGTGAGCCGCCTTGACGATGGCCTGCCGCGTCTCCACGAGCTGGCGTAGGTATCCGCTATAATAAGCCTGCCGCACTCCGGATCCGGCTGTCTTCAGCTCCGTCAGGAACTCCAGCTCATTCACCTCCAGGTTGATGGCCGCCAGCTGAGGAGGGATAAGCGTGTAGCCCATCTGTTCCAGCTGTTCAAGTTGTTCCTTGTTCAAATTCATCGTTCAGTATCTTGAGGTCGAAGTCGAAAACATCCTTTGAGGTATAGATGATGCCCCGTTCCAGCTTGGGGTTGTGAGTCGCGTTCATTGATGTGACCACGGAGACGTGCCACTCACTATTCCAAAGTAGCGCCACCTTGGCGTGGAGTGCGCAGCACCTGTACTTGCCTTCGAATGCCTCTGCGAGGTATGCGAATGGCTTAGGACTGATGCTGCGCACGCGGTTGTCGATGAGGAATCTGATCGATAGAAGCTCTCCCTTTTCTTCTCTTCGTTTGAGGGCTGCCAGGCTGTCCTCGGCGATAGAGTAGGAAGAGAGGAGCACATGAGCCGGGCCTGTCTGCTTAAGCAGGTAGAGCACGAGCTGCACCAGGTTGAAAGCCCCTTTAGAGTAGAAATGTTTCTCCAGCCCAGTCTGGATCTGTCCAAGCCCTTCTGGTGAGAGCAGCATGGTAGCTACCATATCACTGCGGTCAGCGAAGTCGCTGGAGCAGATCCTGCCCGTTGTCGGAGTTAAAGCAGGTGCGGGCGGCGTGGGTTCTGGGGTTGATATGCTGTAGATCATCCGAACTTGGCGATAGCCATGTCGATAGCCTCGATATCCTTTTTGATATTCTCGACCCGTGTCTCCAGCTTCACCCGTTCAGGTCCTGGCGGCATCGGATTCTCAACCTCCAGCTTTTTCTCGCTCTGGTAGAGCAGTTTGTTCTCTGTGCGAAGGAGGCGCACCTGTGCGTTCTTCTTCAGCTTCAGCAGTTCGTCTCGGCTCTTGCCTTCGAGGTCCTCGGAGGTGTGAGCAGCAGAACTGTCGTTGGCAACAGAGTTTTCAGAAGTAGTGTCGGGAATGGTTTGGGAGTTCATCTCCAGAGCCTTCTCGACGTCTTCGTCTGAAATGTCTGCGCCACTCTCAAATTTCTCATAGAGAGGATAGAGCCTTTCCATGAGGGCGGTGTGGCTCTCGATCTCGTCAGAGAGCTGTTTGCGTCGTGTCATGGACTCTTCGTCATTCTGCTCGCCAACCTCTCCCATGAGGCGTATCGCTTTCTCGCGGCTTCGGTAGGCGTTGGCATACTCACTAATGACCTTCCTTGGGTTTTCGCCCTCGATGAGCACTTCATCCTTTTCGATCTGGCAGGCGAGTGTCATGATGCCCAGCTGATGGCTTTCATCGTGTTCTTTCGGAGCCTCTTTCCCGTCGAAGACGGAGAGGACGGGATCTGTGTCCTCTATGTTGACGTCACGTCCATACGCCGCGACGAGTGACCTCAGGTTCCATGTCAGTCGTTCGAAGGCATCAGGTCCACCTTCTCCATCGCGTTTCAGTTTCCGTGTGACAGCCGGCCGGAATCCAGCCTGACTGAGTATTTCGACACCGGTGGCAAAATCCTTGTTTGTTGTGTGGAGCCAATCGATGGCATCCTGCAGGTTTTTCTGTGTAATCATATCTCAAAAATTACCATCCGCCGCCAGGAATGTCGATGGGCGGTTTGATATCTCCACTCGACACGTTGACTTGAATGGTTTTGGTTGTTGACGATTCCAGGTTAGCATATTCTTTCTTGATAGTGATGGTGCAAGTGCCTGCAGCCACAGACGTGATGACAGCCTCTGCTGAGGTAGCAGCTGCAGCCTCGCTGGAAGAACCGTAGTTGGCGGTATCTGCAATTGTAGCGACATCGGAATCGCTAGAACTGAATGTATAGGCACCCCGTTGAGCACTTTTACAGTAGACTCTGCACTCGCCGTTTGCCTCCATATAAAGGATGCCATCATCGATGTATTCTTCTGTATGGACCTCGAGGTCCTCGTAAATAGGATCATCTCCGATGACCAGTTTGCGCGGCGAAGAAAACTGGAATCGAAGTACTGATTGATTTCGGTCTGTGACGGCAGTTCCTGTGGTGCTGGCGTCCGTGGAGACCATGCGTGCTGGTGTCCTGCTATCGCCCATGAGATAGCGTGTGCCGTTCTTATCTTTGACGATGATGACGAGGTCGCGTCCGCGTAAGGCGTTCTCGAAGCCGAATATTTCGGCTCCCATTTTAGCCCTTATGATGTCCAGCTGGTAGAGGTAGCTCTCACCGCCTGCTTCTCCTTGTGGTGTGATGGAGAAAGTGCCTGTCTCATCCGTGAAAGAGAGCCGGTAAGGGCGTGTTCCCGCTTTCCATATTGGCGGCGAGGCTAAGGTTCCATTGTCCTTAAGTGACAGGGAACGTACAGGCGAATAGGGCATACCTCCGCACGCCAGCATGTCATCCATAAATCCGACGAGCATCTCGGAGACGATACCACCTCTGTTGTCGAGCTCAGCGCATCCGATGGCAGGCTCCAGGTCGGCGAGTGCCGAGCAGGTGTTGTCTTTTGTCATAGTTATGGTATATAACAGTTATAGGGCTGCAGTGCCCGCGTATTAGACGGGCACTGCAGAATAGAGAAGACTTAACCAACATAGACAAGTTTGCGCGGGCAGCTGTACTGGAAGCGCAGCGGCACGTTATTCTTGTCTGTGACGGCAGTTCCGGTGGTAGAGGCATCAGCAGCGACCATGCGTGCTGGGCACTTCTCGTCGCCCATGAGGTACTTCGTACCGTTCTTGTCTTCGACGATGATGACGAGTTTTCGTCCGCGTAAGGCGTTCTCAAGGCCGAACACGGCAGCCTCCATCTTGGCGCGCGATACATCCAGCTGATAGAGGTAGCTCTCGCAGCCAGACTCTCCTTGCATGGTGATGGTAAAAACGCCGGTCTCGTCGGTGAAATACACGGTTTTCAGTGAGGCACCAGCCTTCATCTGCAGTGCGCCCTCCCATTGGCCTGCCTGCAGCAAGGACAACAAGGAGCCGCCGGAAGGACCGGGAAGGCTCGGCCACGCGATCACATCGTCGGCGAATCCGACCTGAAACTTCATCTTGATACCGCCAACATTGTCAATGTCCGCGCATCCGATGGCCTCTTCCAGGTCGGCCAGTTGTATACATTCTGACATAGTTGTATCTGTTAGATGTTAGACATTACGGACATAGTAGTCGGTGCCCTGCTGCACGCTCTCGTCCGTTGAGAGCTCGTACTTGTCACCATTCTTGACAAACCACCCCTCTTCGATGGGTTTCTTGCCGGCGGTGTCCGTTGCGGCGGTGTAGGTCACGATGGGTTGGTCGTTGCAGCAGTAGATGAGCTTGTTGATGCTCACCAGCTGGAATCCGATGAGGTAGGATCCCGTCGCCGTGTAGTGGTAGGGGTTGCCACTGGCGAAGGGGAGCAGCTGCTTCATGTCGGAGCTCTTGTCGAAACCATAGAAGATGGTACGTGGCTCCATCAGCTGCACGAACTGACATCCTTCAGGCATGTAGGGCACCTCGACGAGTTTTACCTTCTTGCCCGTATTACGCAGATAGGTAGTCTCATCAGTAGCCTCGCCCGTGGTACCGGAGACATGCACGCCCTGATCCTCGAGCCAGTCGGTGTACAAGTCCATGACATCGGAGCTGATCCACATCTCTGAGGGCTTGTCGCGGAAACTCTTGGGTCGGCTGCGCCACATAGCCAGCAACTTGTCGCCCACGTTGGCACGTGTCAGAATGCCCGTGGTGTACATATTGCCCTTGGCCACGGAGATTTCTCCGGCGGCGATTTCCTTTTCGACGATGGTGAGTGGTCCGTCGAAGGCGTACTGTACGCCATCCTTCAGCTTCGCCTCGTTGCGCATGGCACAGAGCAGTCCGGCTGCCAGGTCCTCAGAGGCGCACTGGATGCCGTAGTTGTTCAGCCAGACCTCGAAGGGGTGTGTGTTCGGAACGATATGTCCATACACTTCAGCAATATACGTGCGACGGAGGCGTTCTGGCTCGTCCTCAAGTTCCATGACGACTCGGTATACTTTAAGAGTGCGAGGCTTGATGGCACCGCTCTTCAGTTGTCCCAAAAACTCGCCGGTGTAGCCACGGCTCACGCTGCCCAGCTCGGTACGTCCAATGACGATGCTGTCTTTAACACCGGGGATCGACGCGAAAAGACTAAGCAGGGCTGCAGCATCCTTGTCGCGGACAGAAACCAGCAGGTCTTGGTGCTTTTTTACAGCTCCAATGACCCCTGTAATGTCGATAGGTTTAGTTGGATCCATTTTGATAATTATTTATTTAGCGTTAGAGATTGCGGACATACTGGTTAACTTCGTCCTTTGCGGACTCTTCCAGCTCTTTTGCTTTCTTCTGCTCCTCTGTCTGCTGGGGAGTGGTAGTGACAGGAGCCATGAGAGGTGTGCGGTCGAGCACGGTCTTCACAGCCATGACCTTGTTCTTCAGTCCCTCGATGGACTTCACGTTATCGCTGATGGCGTCGAGAGCCTCTGTGGCCTCCTTGACAGCCTGGTCTGCGATCTTCTTCTGTGCCAGTGCATCTTCGATGGTCTGCAGCTGGTCTTGTGTGATCGTGACCTTGCCGTCCTCGCCTGCCTCCAGCGTGGCTACGGCGAGCAGCGCGTTGATGAGAATAAACTGTTTCTTCATTTCACTTTGGTTTTGGGGTTGTTTGTCGGGTTCTTTGTTCTCTATAGGTTTCTCCGGCTGTCGAGTACCGAAGAGTTCCGCCACGATGTTGCGCACGCGTGTCACCAGTCCCTCCTCTTCCTGTTGTGCTGCAGGGGCAGGCACGTCAGGCATCTGCAGTTCAGCGTGGTTCTCGACCACGAACTGCCGCACTTCCTGCGTCATGCTCTTGGCACCAGTGATGATCGCGTCTACGAAGCCCAGATCCAGGACCTCCTGAGCGGTGAGGTATTTTTCCTCCTTCATGAGGTCGAGTACCTTCGCCAGGTTGGTTTCCTTGCCGTTGGCAGTAGCCTTGTTCAGGTACTTGCGTGCGATGATGAGATCCATGGCTTCCGCCATTTTCTTCGATTTTTGCAGGTCCGAGATGGCCTGCTCCAGTTCATCAGCGTTCATCGAGGTATAGATATCCACGCGGACGGAAGCCTGATGACAGAGCCACAGGGCGTCGTCGGCAATCTCCACGCGTTTGGCGCCATAGGCCATCCATGTCACGGCACTGGCGCAGAACGCCAGCAGGCGCACTGTCACGTTGCCGTGTTCCTGAATTTCCTTTGATATCATCATGGCGTCGTTGACAGCACCTCCCAGGCTGTTGACATCGATGATGACGTCATCCTTGGCGTGTTCGGCGAGGAATGATCGCACGCGGTACAGTTGCCATCCGTAGCTGTCGATGGGTCCGTAGATCTTTAAGACTGCTTGTTTCATACATATATATATATATAATAATACGCTGCAAAGGTAATACCTCTGCAGCGTAATCTTTGAGACGCAAACAGCTTCTTTTAACGTCAGTTAGAGCTAAGAACCCAGCTGTCACACGCCTTGCTTGGGCATGTCAGCTTCCCCACGAGGGTAAACGCTGTTGCATTTCGGGTAGGTGCGGTCCCCGTCGTTTTATTGCTGATGAAGCGCAACGGCATCTCTTTAGTTCCGGAGATGAGTAAGTTGCCGTTGGCATCCTGATGCACGGCAATCCATTCCTTCCTCTCCATCTCGGCCACGGTCATAATGTTGTCCATTTTGGGTATGAAGCCGCTGATCGCGACGTCATACACCTCGCCGGTGTCCTCTTCGAGGAGATTTTCGGTGAAAGCGAAGTTGTCGCCCGCATAGACTGCGATGTCATAAATCATATTCTCAGATGCGATGACCGGTCGCACATGCCCATTCTTGACATTCACGTCACACCTGAGCAGGCCGGAGGCATCAATGAGATAGAGGTGTGCGAGACCGCCGACGTTGTCGAAATCAAAATCAATCTTCTTCATATAATGAGAGTCCTTTTTTTGATATTGTCCCAAATTGGGACAACTTCACCAAAAATTTTTCCACGAAATGTTCTATTTTGTCATCTTTGAGCGACATTTTCTCTGCAGGTGTGAACGTTCGGTTCCATATTTTCCGTATGGAGTCGTAAGGCCATGTGTCCTCTGTCTGGTGGAAGCGTCGGTAGAACGCCCTGATGCTGGCCGCCAGGTCGCCTGTGAGCATGTAGTACCCGGCGAGGAATGCCATCAGTATTCCGTGGCATCTTTTTTCCAATAGCTTGGCAAGCGCGTCCTCGTCTGTCGGAGATAATGCCCATCCGCTGCGTGTGAATTGGTCAGCTGAGATCAGGAGACCCACCTTAACCGTGCGATAGTGTCGCGATGGAGCACCGTTCTTTTTTCTGTCGTACCGGTGGGAAGCCTTAACAAGGCGTGGCGAGAAGAAGGCCATCAGCTGGGCATCGGCCCGAATGTCCACCAGGTTCCTGACCTCAGGGTCAGATACGCCGAAATTGTCCACCAGGTATCGGCAGACGTAAGGTGCCACGTGGATCCAGACGATATAGCGGTTTTTCTTCATTATTCCATCTCGTTTTCCGTGCAAAGATAGTAAAAAGATTCTGCACTTGTGCGTGAGGTGATATAAAATCACGCAAAAAAACTGTAATTTTGTAACCTTTTGAAAAAATGCGTGTAAAATATTGATTCTTATGCGCTTCTGATAGGTTACAAATATGGGGTTACATTTTTTTCGGGTCCTGACGGAGTTGTAACCGGATTGTCCGGCTGTAGCCTTCGGGGTGTGGTTACAAATCGCCCCGAATTTGTAACCGAATTTGTAACCGAATTTGTAACCCTCTTTTCTTACTCTTTTTCAAAAGATTATGCTTTTCCTTCCCTCTTGGTTACAAAGTTACAAAAATTTTGAGTGAAAATAGGGAAGAGTGTGAGAGGTCGGAGGCGGTGGCCGCCCGCCCTGAAAGAATACGAGAGGCCCCGGCCTACACTCACGTGCCAGCCAGGGCCATTGCCTAATTAAAGAAAGGATTACAAAATCATTTATCTGATTGCATCGCATCCCAGTCAATCTCTCCGTCCTCTGGGGCGGAGAAGGGTAGTGACTGTTGAGTCGGAGTCTCGGATCCGGCGTCACCGAACTGTCCGGAGCGTGTGCGCATGAAGTACATCTCTGTCGTTCGGCCGTCGGCGCCTTTTCTGATGATTCGTCCGCTGCTGTTGCGCAGTTCTTCGGGGTCCAGCTCAAGACGGTCGCGGTGGAACTGTGCGAAGCCCTGAAGTGCACGTTTGAACCGGTTAGGTGTCCATTTGTGCAGGCCTGTCTGCAGGCGGAAGCACTCGAAGACCTCCGACCGTGGGATGAAGCGGTCCAGGTTGCCGCTCTCCGGAGAGAAGTACACCTCTGCCCAGTCTTCGAAGTTCGATCCCATGTCCGCCCGGTACTTGCGCAGCATGATGTCGCCCATCGGCGGCTGCAGCTTCAGGTTCTCCGGCGCCAGGGAGAGGTAGAAGCGGCAGCACTGCATCATGAAATTATAGTCGGCGTTCCACTCGGCCTCGCTGTAGTCGCGGCCGTAGAGTTCCTTTCCGAAGTCGTTGTAGATGCTCCGGCTCTCCAGGTAGTCGTTCTCCTGGCTCTTCTCGTGGTAATAGTCCGAGAACACGACGAACAGCAGGCGTGCCTCCGTGGAGGGCGCGAAATTCATCGGAACGTAGTTCGTGGTGAAGGCGATCTTAGGGCTCTCGGCATAGGGGATGGTGTAGCTCTGGTTGTTCTTCGGGTTGACGGTCATGTCGCCCGTGATCACGTCGTACAGCAGGCCGGTGTCGAAGTACTGCGAGCAGTCGTCCACCAGTAGCAGGTCTGTGTGGCGCGTCACCTGGTCGAATACGTGAGGGTTGTCCATCAGGCGAGGGTTGCGGCCGCTCAGCTTCACCGTCTTCATCAGCGTCGAGATGCTCTTGATGAGGAAACTCTTGCCTGAGCGCCCGTTGCATTCGCCGTCCTGCCCCACCTTGTTGTCCATGCAGTACGGCGCCCACGTCTTCGACGCCTCCTTGTAGCGGTGCAGCAGGTAGCCGATGGCGAAGATCTTGGAGATGAGGTTCTGCTTCTGGATGCGCACCTCCTCCGCCGTCAGCCCTTCTCCGGCGATGTCGAAGTGATGTGCCTGGCGGTAAGCCTCTGCAGCACTCGGGTCCATTCCTGCCAGGTTCTCCTCCAGCTCCTTGCGCCAGTATATCCGGCTAGAGTTGATCACGTAGCCCAGGAACTTCGACGCCACGGTGCCCACCGGTTTCCCCGACGGGCTGAAGACCTCGATATCCCAGACGTCCCGGCCCTCGGCGTCCTTCTCGCGGGCGATGCGGAACATGTCGTCCATCAGCGTCAGGCGGTGCGGCTGGACGTCCTTCTCCCAGACGTAGTGTCCGGCTGCACCGTCCTCGATGCCGGCTGCCGTTACCTTCACCGTCGTGTTCTCGAAGAAGAACAGCTGGCTGCAGGCCGTTGAGTTACTGAAGTCCAGCGTCACCTCTTCCAGGCTCTCCAGGGCCTGACCCTGTATCTTAGGGCTGTTGAGGATGAGGTTGCGTATGTCGCGGGGCAGGT
This sequence comes from uncultured Prevotellaceae bacterium, assembly GCA_947166655.1. Classification (GTDB taxonomy): domain Bacteria; phylum Bacteroidota; class Bacteroidia; order Bacteroidales; family Bacteroidaceae; genus Physcousia. The sequence continues at coordinate 22,629 of CAMVFC010000022.1, read as the reverse complement.
AGTGGCTGGACGCCCAGCTGATGATGAACTCCCGGATATCCTTCGCGTTGATGCGTCTGACCGTATTGCCGTTGATGTGTATGTATTGTGGTGCCGCGACATCGTCGTCATGCAGCGTCTGGAAGCCGTTTAGGCGAAGGAACTCATGCAGGCACGCCGTATCGATCTGGTGGTCCCATTGATTCGTTCGAGTGTTCAGCTTCGACCACCAGAATTTCGCCGGCATGGCCATGTTCAGCAGCTGCCGGAATGCCTTCGGCCCCTGGTTGTCCTTGGCCTCCATCCAGTCGCGGAAGTCCTTGTACCCCTTGCCGCGCATGTCCGTGAACCCCGCCATGTACTTTTGTGGCAGCCATATCGTGTGGATGTCGATGTACTGCAGGGCCAGCTGTGTGCCCCGACGGATGCCTGTCTCGTCGATGTCCGGGATATTGTACAATACCTCGACGTATTTCATGATCTCCTTCATCTCTCTCTCGTCGACGTTGTACGTCTCCGAGTTGAACCACAGCGGCCAGTAGCCCAGCGAGCGCACGCACAGCGCGTCCCTCTCGCCCGAGCAGATGAAGGCCTCGGGCAGTTTCTTCTCCTTGTAGGGCTTGTCCTCGTTCCGCGGATCGTTCTTGAACGCCGCTTCCTCCTCTGCATTGTATTTCCGGTATGCCTGTCGCAGCTCATACAGCCCATTCACGTATCGTCGGGGCTTAGCGCCTGCCGGGTAGTACTTGAAGCGGAACCCCTTGTCGTAGTTCAGCGGCTCGTAGATCTTGAAAAACCGTTCTGTCTGTGCGCCTTCGTTCCCTTCCTTGACGACACATTCGCGTAGAAAGATGGGAAACGTCGGCGTCGAGTATTTCACCTTCACCCGCCGGTCCTTTACCCGCGCCCACCACTTCACCGAGTGCCAGTGCAGCGTGTCGACGTGCTCCTGCGTCACCAGCGGCCCCAGCAGGCGCAGTTCCTCGTCTGTCATCTCCTCGTTCAGCTCGTAGAACTCCGCGCCCTCCTTCTCGTCCGGCTTGGCAGCGCGTTCCTCTACTCGAGGGCGGTTCACCTCTCGTTTCAGCTCGTCCGACACCCCATATCTCGCTGCCAGGCGCAGCACCGCCTCGCGGAAGGACAGCCGGTCCTCCTTCATGGCCACGTCGATGGCATTCATCTCGTGCCCGTCGTCGCCGAAGTCTGTAACCACCCACGTTCCGTCCTGCTTCTGCCGGATGGTGGCACTGGGTGTCCTCTCGTCGCGGCGCATCCGGAACTTATTTTTCGTCCCCACCACCTGCTCGGCCTGAGGGTAGTAGTCCAGGAGGATCTTCAATCCTCCGTCGGTCCTGTTCAGGACATTTTCTTTCTTGATCATATCGGGGGGGGTGATTTTTGAAATCAGGGAATCAAGCACCAGGCTTCAGCTTCAAATCAAACTGCCGTAGTCGCTGCCAGTTGGTCCTCTTGTAGCATTTGCCGTCGTCATCCCAGGTGACCCGTATCGTCGAGACATCCTGCACCTGCCCATGTACATATTTCACGTGCAGTCCGGCCTTGCTTTTGTAGACGACTTCGTCAATTACAGCTCCAGCCGGTAGAGCCTGTTCGAAGTCTGCAATCCTATATCCTTCCATTTTCTTTATCTATTATATGTTTATATCGTTAAAATAGTTGACAACTGCATCAACTTCTTCCAGTATCTCCGAGATTATCTTATGCTCTTCGAGGTCTTCCTTGCTCGTTGATGGATCCTCCAAACATTTCTGGAGCATTAGCCCTATGGCAACGAAGTCATTTTTTGTGCCTCTGATAGTGAGAGTTGCCACGTAGTTGTTATGTGGTGGATGTATGCTATAGTCTGTCCTCATATTTTAAGTTTTTTGTTTTCATTTTCCTTCCTTCATCTGTTCGAACAAGTCCAGTTGCGTCGCATCCTGCAGCTGCAGCATCTCTTCCGGCTGCATATTGAGTGCCCGAGACAACTTGATGATCTCGTCCTGCGTCGGTTGCGTGTAGCCCTGTGCCAGTCGGTTGAATCGCACGCTGCTCATGCCTGCTCTTGCGTAGAACGCCTTGTTGGGCGTGAAAAGCGTTTCGTCGCCAAATTTAGTGCGAAGCATCAGCTTGACTATGGGACGTTTCAGCACACGCCGGATAGGATATTTCCGTCTGTATATATAAAGCTGGACGGCCAGGGCCGAACGTCCAGGCAGCAGGTCAGCGAGGTCGGCAAACGACATCATCCCGGCGTTTTGCCGTACGATCTCATCTTCTTCAGCACTCCAGCTGCGGGAGCCTTTGACACGGTTCATACTGATTCTTGTTTAAGGGATCCTTCGATAAGTTCGGTACGCCATACTTTTTTGGCAGGGATGCCATGGCGTACGAAGACCTCTGTGATTGCCTCGAACAAAGGAAGCCGGATGTCTCGGCAACCGCAGCTAAGGTACTTGTAAAATGTCGAGATCCTACCAGGGGAAATGACTGCGATCAGTTCCTCTCGCACATTCTTCACCTCAGACACAGGCACCTTGCCGTAAGCTTTGTCGAAAAAATAAATTTTATGTTGCACCATATAATTGAAATAAATTGTATATTTGTGGCAGAAACATAGAAAACTTTGGCAAAAGTATATAATATATTCGATACATCAAAATATTTATCCAAAATTTTATATATCTATGGCAAAAAAGATGATACAGCTGCGCCTAATGGCCGTCGGCGAAGCACTGGGAATATCCATGCGGCAGTTGTCTTTGAGCATTGGACGTTCTGCTGGATGGGTCAATTCGCTTGGCAAAATAAAAAGCGACGGGATCTCATCAGAAGACGTGTCCAAAATAATTGAAATGTATCCGACAGTTAATAAAGACTACCTTCTTACGGGTGAGGGTTCTCCGTTGCGTGACGATGTCGACACTTTAGGGCATAGTTTCTTTCGTCCAAAAGGGGATGACTATAAAGAGCTGTGTATGGCTTACCGTCAGGACCTTGCAGATGCCCGTGATGAGATCCGTCGGCTGCGTGAGGCCTATTTCCGACTGGTTGACACGAACAATCAGCTGTTGGAAGAGTACTCATTACTACAAGCTGCCTGCCTAAAGGCAGGCATATCCCCCTTGTCTCGTGCCGAATTGGGGACAAAAATTTGAAAAAACAACATTTCCCAACAACTTAACTGCCTAATAATCAATACTTGCTCTCACGAGATTGCACACTTATGTCATCGCCTCTTTCCGACAGGGTACGTGATAGCAGATTGCCACTCAATCAGCTGTCACGTATTTTTGTTTGCAGACGGGAGAGCGGCGGGCCGGAGAGCGCGGCGGGCATCGCCCGTCTGGCGGGCGAATGCTGCAGGAGGGCAGCGGCACCGGTGCCGTCTATAAGACCGAAAAACGGACTCCCCTCCGATGGCTCGGTGGGTGGTCCGTTGTCGTTCTGTCTGTAATCCTCAGCCTGCAGTGGCTGTTTTTCTGTATGGAGAGGTTTTTATCCGATGAGTTCGCGCAGTGCCTGACGCTCGTCGTCGGTCAGCTGCTCGCGCTCGAGAATGTATCGCACCTCGTCAACGATGGATCCGTTGAAGAAAGTGTTGCGTACGGGTGCGAAGTAGATTTCGGCATAGGTTTTCTTGTCGACGGCAGGCGTGTAGTAGAGTTTGTTGCCTCTCTTGCGATACTTGACAAATCCCTTGCGGTGTAAGATTTTCAGGAATGTGGCCAGTGTGGTATAGGCAGGCTTTGGATCAGCGAAGCGCTCCAGGATGTCTCCCGTGAATCCACCCTCTTCGGGCAGCGTCCACAGAATCTGCATTACCTGAAACTCAGAACGTGTTAATTGTTTAGTTTCCCTCATAGTTGTTGGTTGGATGTTCTATTAGCTTTTATTGTCGATTGCAAATTTATACATTTCTTTGGTTAAAGTTTCATTGTTTCACCAAAAAAATGAACTTCACAGGACAAATATTAACTAAGTTTAGGTGTTGAGGGCAGACTTGTTAAGAATTATTTTCTTATGATTGATGTTTGAGGGTTTCTGATTCCTGCGGCCTTTTGGAGATAAGCTTTTGCCGTTCCGAAGCGTAAATAGAGGTCGAGTCGCACGGGAAGGTGGTTGGCGTCGTCGGTGACGTAGAAGGTGACGATGTCTTTCTCTTTCTTGCCGTCGTACTCTACGAAGGAGAAGACGAGGCAGCGGTAGGTGATGTCCTCGTCCTCCATCTTGAACTTCTTCTTGCCTCGGTAGATGAGGGTTTCCTCGGAGACCTTGTGTCCGTCGGCCATCTGGAATTTGATGTGCTGTCCTTCCTGGAAGGCCGAGGGGTCGAAGGACCGCGCGCGCAGCAGCATGGACACCATGTCGAAGGCGCATTCGGTGAGGTCGCGCTGCTGTCGTGTTTCTTCGCCGCGGTGGTTGAGGAAGCGCTGTTCCAGGTGTGTGCCGTTGGCGGGGTAGGTGTACCAGAGCTCGTCGACGTTGTAACGCTTTCCCTCGAAGGCCCCTTTGCGGTAGTAGAGGGGGATGAGGTCGGGGGTGATGTAGCTCAGCAGCGTGTCGCGCATGACGAAGAACTTGTCCGTCCTTCGGCTTCCCTTAGTGATGAGATGGCATCGGAAGGCGCTCTTTCCCTTGTAGGTGGCAGAGGAGATGTTGAGGTTGGCCGTTCCGGCTTTGATCCAGATGAACTTCCAGTTGAAGTAAAGCTGGTACTTGAGGTCTTCTCCGGCAGAGAAGGCCGTGTTCTTGAGCGGGCACTGTGCGGCTGCCGTCAGTGCGAGGCAGGCCCATAGGATGGCGGTCAGTAGACGTTTCATAGCGTTCGGGTTTGGGTTGTGAGGGCGTCGATGCGTGTCAGCGTCTGCTGCGCGAAGAGCGCGAGCCCGAGTTGCGCTTTCTTTCTTCGCGCTCGCGGTTGCGGTCGTGCACTTTCTTTTGCTTGTCGGGCTTCTGTTTGGTGATCTTGGCGGGCTTCTGCCGGTAGGCGGGTATGCCGCGGCAGTCCCATTTCTGCTCCACCTCCCACTGCGCCTTGACGTTGAGCGGTCGGGGGAAGTAGTAGAGTTGTTCTGGCTGTCGGCGAAGGTCGAATTCGCCGGTGGTCCAGAGGCCGTCGGCATTTCTGTCTTCGAAGCAGCGCAGGTAGTATTCGCCGGGCTTCAGGTAGAAGAAGTCGGCGCGTCCGTCGGGGCCGGCGGTCTCGGTTCGCACGGGCTTGTCGGAGGCGTTCATGAGTTGCACGACGACGGGCACGGTGTCTGGCAGCTGCACCTGTATGAAGAGGGCTCCGTAGTCTTCTTCCTTATGTACTCTGAAGTCCAGCTTCATGGGTCTGTTGACATGTCCGAAGATGCTGGTGAAGGCCGCGCTGTCGATGACGAGCTGGTACTGCTGTCCCAGTTCCCATTCTGCGCTGAACTGCAGCAGTCGCGGGTTGAGGTCGGAGGGCGTGATGGCATAGGCCGTGTCCAGCCACAGCGAGTCCACCTTTATCGTGAAGTGAACGCCTGCGGTGTCCATGGCTGCCAGCGGCTCGGAGAACGTCAGCGTCGGCCGGTGGAAGGGGTCGATGGTGCCAGCAGGCTTGCAGTCGATGTTGAGGTACGTCGTCAGGTGTGGGTTCTCTTCGGGCGGCAGGTTTTTGTTGCGTCGCTGTTTCTTTTTCTGCTCCTTCTCCCATTCCTCCGTCTTCTTCTGCAGCTCCTTCAGCTGCTGTGCGCGGGTCTCTTTCGGGACGAGGTCGAGCGTGTCTGTCCGCCAGGCGAGCACGCCGGTGGTGTCGGTCTCCTGATAGGAGAAGTACATCGATAGCGTGTCGGCGTAGGCGATGGTGGTGTCGGGAATCCAGTACGTGACGGTGTCGCCGCCCATCGACGGCTCGATGACGAATCCTCCGTCGCCCTCGAAGTTGATGCCCCGGATGATGGGCAGCGTGTCGGCAGGCGCGGTGAAGTAGAAGGAGAACTTCTCGGGCACGAGTCGCTCATGCTTCAGCAGGTGACGGTCTTGCCCCTCTTCGAGGAAGGCCCGCAGCACGATGTCGTCGGGGAAGAAGTGGGTGTAGCGCACGGGCTGGATGCTGTCGTAGTGTGTGGAGTCGGCCCAGATGGTGTCCAGGCGGATGTCCGGTCGGCATGAGGGCGAGAAGCGCAGGGTGTCCCAGGCGATGAGCTCGCTTTTCTGCGAGAAGACGAAATCGCCGTCGGCATCTTTCAAGGCGAAGGCTCTGTAGCGCTGTCCGGCAGCGACGCCCTTGATGATGAAGCGTCCCGCGCCGTTGGTGCGTCCCACGCGTTCGAAGGGGCGTGTGCGCAGCACCGAGTCGGGCAGCACCGAGTCGGCAGGTTCGGCATAGAGGCCTACGAGGATGCCTTTCACGGGCTCCATGTCGGCCGCGTTCAGCACGTATCCCGAGACTTCCATGCTGTCGATCTCGTTGCCCGTGGAGAAGGAGTAGGTGTAGTGGCCCATGGGGTTGCCCTCGTTGTTGTCCACGATGGCGTCGGCGAAGTCCACGGTGTAGGTGGTGTTGGCCAGCAGCGAGTCGTGAAGGGTGATGCGCACCCGCTTGCCTACGGCGCGGATGTTGGGCATTTCCTTCTGCAGTGGCGACACGATGACCTTCTCGCTGGCGTTCTCCAGCTTGATGTATTCGTCGAAATAGATGTTGATGTCTCTCTTCTTGTTGCCCACAGCCTGGTTCTCCGGCGATGCCGAAAGCACGCGCGGCGGCGTGTCATCATAGGGCCCTCCGTCGGGCGAGCCGATGCTGGCGCAGGCCGAAAGCAGAAGAAAGAGCGTGAAGGGGAGGAGAATGACGAATGATGAATGACGAGTGACGAATGACGAATGAAGGGACGTGAATGAAGAGTGACGAGTGATGAATGACGAATGAGAATCGCCTTTGCGCTCTTCGGTTTTTGCCGAAAAGACAGACAAAGGACCTTCTTTCCATAAACGTATAAAGAAACTCTTCATTGTCATTTTGTTATTCGATCATTTCTTATTCGTCGTTTGTCGCTCGACATTCATCATTCGTCACCCGACATTCATCATTCGTCACTCGTCATTCATCATTCGTCATTCCCCGTTGATGGCCAGCATCTCCTCTATGAAATCGCGGTTGTTGCTCAGTCGGGGCACCTTGTGCTGCCCTCCGAGTTTGCCTTTCGCCTTGAGCCAGTCGTTGAAGAGCCCGGGGCGTGCTACGATGAGCTCCAGGCGCTGCAGGGTGATGTCCTTGAAGCGCTTGGCCTCGTAGTCAGAGTTGATGGTCTGCAAGGCTCGGTCCAGCGCATCGGCAAAGGCCTCTATGTCGGCGGGCGGCGTGGCGAATTCCACGAGCCACTGATGGCGGCAGTGCCCTTCGTCGTCCATGAAGATGGGTGCCGCCGTGTACTCCAGCACGTGCGCCCCCGTCTGTCGGCAGGCTTCTGCCAGGCCCTTCTCGGCGTTGTCCACGATGAGTTCCTCGCCGAAGGCATTGATGAAGAACTTGGTACGGCCTGTGATGATGAACTTGTACGGCTCTGTCGAGGTGAAACGCACGGTGTCTCCGATGAGATAACGCCAAAGGCCGCTGCTGGTGGAGATGACCATGGCGTAGTTCTTCCCCGTCTGCACTTCCCAGAGCGGGACGACGGTGGGCTGCTCTTTCTCCAGCTCGTCCATGGGGATGAACTCGAAGAATACGCCGTAATCGATCATCAGCAGCATCGCCGCGTCAGCCGGATCGTTCTGTAAGCCGAAGAAGCCCTCGGAGGCATTGTAGGTCTCCATGTAGTTCATCTTAGGGCTTGGGATGAGGCGGCGGTACTGCTCGCGGTAGGGCGTGAAGGCCACTCCGCCGTGGAAGAATACCTCCAGGTTGGGCCACACCTGGCTGATGTTGTCCTTTCCGGAGAGCTCCAGCACGCGGTTGAGCACGGAGAGCATCCATGAGGGCACGCCGGAGAGGTTGGTGACGTCCTTGCCGATGGCTTCCCGGGCGATGCGGTCGCGCTTCTCTTCGAAGTCGGCGAGCAGCGCGGTGCTCTTCTTGGGCACGCGTAACATGTTCACCAGCGGGTTGATATTCTCGATGAGGATGGCGCTGAGGTCTCCCACCAGCGAGCCTGGCAGGTTATAGTTGGGGGCGTGTGAGCCTCCGAGGATGAGTGCGCGTCCCTGGAAGAGACGGCTTTCGGGATGGTTGTGCAGGTAGAAGACGACGGCGTCGGTGCCTCCCTGATAGTGGGTGTCGTCGAGTCCGTCGGGTGAGACGGGGATGAATTTGCTCTTGTCGCTGGTGGTTCCGCTCGACTTGGCAAACCATTTCACGCGTCCGGGCCAGAGGATGTCGCGCTCGCCATGGCGCATTCGGTCGATGTGCTGTTTCAGGTCGTCGTAGCTGCTGACGGGGCAGGCGGCTGCGAATTCCTCGTAGGAGCGAATGTCGGCGAAGTGATGCTGCACGCCCCACTCCGTGTTCTTGGCCTTGGCCAGGAGGTGCAAGAGCACTTTCTGCTGTATGCCGCGCGCGTTGGCAGCATAGTCGTTCAGCTGTTGGAAGCGGTGGGTGAAGCAGGCGCGTATGATGCTGGTTCTGTTCATGTTTTCCAGTGGAAGTGTAGGGTTAAGCCTCGGGGACGAGTGCGACAGGCATTTCTTCCTGTGCTGTGCGGCGTTCTTTGGCGTCGAAGACGCTCCTTGCGAAAGCCTTGTCTGCCCGTAGGGCCCTGAGGGTGGCCTTGGCGGCCTGCTGGTGGCTCTCCTTTTTGGAGTATCCTTTTCCGGTCTCTCCGTCGAGCCCTTCGAGGATGATGCGCGTGATGAAGACGGGCGAAGCGTGCTCGTCGCGCTGCTCACTGATGAGTCTGAATTCGAGCTGTATGTGCTGTTTCTGGCACCACTCGATGAGTTTGGACTTGAAATTGACCTCCTTGGTGGCCATGGTGTCCACGTTGATGAGGTGTTTGAGGATGCGGTTGCGCATGAAGTGCATGCAGGCATCGTAGCCCCGGTCGAGGTAGATGGCGCCCACGAGTGCCTCGAAGGCGTTGCCTCCGAGATAGCTGTTGTGCGCGTTGGAGTGGGCGTTGGAGTGCAGCAGTCCCTCCAGTCCGATCTCGCGTGCCAGCTGGTTGAGCGTGTCTCGCTGCACGATTTTGCTGCGCGTGTTGGTCAGGAAGCCCTCGCGCTGTGTCCGGAAGTGGTGGTAGAGGATGTCGCTCGTGATGGATTCCAGCACGGCGTCTCCGAGGAACTCCAGGCGCTCGTTGTGCTCTGTCGTGCCGCGTCGTCCGGGCGTGGCGCTCGACTTGTGCATCAGGGCTTGCTTGTAGTATTGAATGTGCCGGGGGTAGAAGCCGAGCATCTCTTGGAGTGATGTATAAAGCTCCCTGTCCTTGCGGAAAGGGAGCCTTATACGATCGTAAATCTGCGTCTTCAGGAACACGGTTCGAGGGGTGTTATTCGGCGTATTTCTTGAAGATTACGCACGCGTTATGTCCGCCGAAGCCGAACGTGTTGCTCAGTGCCGCGCGCACGGTGCGGTGCTGTGCCTGTCCGAAAGTGAAGTTGAGGTCGTAGTCGATCTCCTCGTCGCGGTCGTCGTCGGCGTGGTTGATGGTGGGCGGCACGATATCGTTCTTCACGGCCAGCACGCTGGCCAGTGCCTCCACGGCTCCTGCGGCTCCGAGCATGTGGCCCGTCATGGATTTGGTGGAGGAGATATTGAGTTTGTAGGCATGTTCTCCGAAGACGGCTTTGATGGCCTTCACTTCCGAGATGTCACCCACGTGCGTGGACGTGCCGTGTACGTTGATGTAGTCGATTTCGTCGGGGTTGAGTCCGGCATCCTCGAGGGCGTTCTTCATGACGAGGATGGCTCCGAGGCCTTCGGGGTGCGAGGCCGTGATGTGGTGTGCATCGGCGCTCATGCCTTCTCCCACCATCTCGGCGTAGATCTTTGCCCCGCGTGCCTTGGCGTGCTCCAGTTCCTCGAGGACGAGGCATCCTGCGCCTTCGGCCATGACGAACCCGTCGCGGCTGGCGCTGAAGGGACGGCTGGCGTGTTCGGGGTCGTCGTTGCGGGTGGAGAGGGCGTGCATGGCGTTGAATCCTCCCACGCCGCCTTCGGTCACTGCGGCTTCTGCGCCGCCGCTGAGGATCATGTCAGCCTTGCCCAGGCGGATGAGGTTGAAGGCATCGGCCAGGGCGTGTGTGCTGGAGGCGCAGGCGGAGGTGGTCACGTAGTTGGGGCCGTGGAAGCCGTACATGATGGAGATGTGTCCGGCAGCGATGTCGGCGATCATCTTCGGGATGAAGAAGGGGTTGAAGCGGGGCCCTTGCTCGGCGCCTGTACGTCCGTAGGCTTCGATTTCTTCCTGGAAGGTCTTGATGCCTCCGATGCCGACGCCGAAGACCACGCCGACGCGGTTCTTGTCGACTTGTTCCAGGTCGATGCCGCAGTCGTCCACTGCCTGCTTGGCGGCAGCGATGGCGAACTGGCAGTAGGGGTCCATCTTGCGTGCTTCCTTGCGGTTGATGCCGTAGTCCTCGCTGTTGAAGTTCTTCACCTGACAGGCGAACTTAGTCTTGAACTTCTCCGTGTCGAACGATGTGATGGGGGAGGCGCCGCTCACGCCGTCGAGCATGTTTTTCCACGTCTCGTCAGCCGAGTTTCCCAGGGGGGTGATGGCGCCTAAGCCTGTCACGACAACTCTTTTCAATTTCATTCGTTAAGGGATATAAGATTGACGAGCAAACGAGTAGACGAGTAGACAGTCGTGACTGTTCTACTTGCTTACTCGTCTGCTCGTCAATGTGATAGTTTTTGTTTACTTATGGGCCTCGATGTAGGAGATAGCGTCGCCGACGGTCTGGATCTTTTCAGCCTCGTCATCGGGAATCTTCACATCGAACTTCTCTTCGAGAGCCATGATGAGTTCAACGGTGTCCAGGGAGTCAGCGCCCAGGTCGTCGGTGAACTTCTTTTCTTCGGTCACTTCTGCTGCATCAACGCCGAGCTTGTCAGCGATGATTTCTTTTACTTGTTCTACAATTTCAGACATAGTAGTAAAAATGTTAATTTGGTTTGTTTTTGAATATTCTCGTTGGATTCGGGTGGCAAAGGTCGGCATTTTTATTCAGATTACCAAACAAATACGGAAAAAAGTGCCTTTCTGCCCGTGTTTTGGCCTGTAAAATAAGGTTGTAGCGGTGCCGTGTTTGTGGAAAAGATGCCTAAAAAGGGCGCCGGCGTGTGCGCTCAGAAGTGTTCGCGGCGCAGGGGATAATGTCCGCGTATGGCTTCGAAATCCTGCGGCGCCGCCTTCAGACGTTCGCTGTCGCGCCGCGGGTCGTAGAGCTGCAGTGCGCGCTCGTCGGGGTCGTCGGCAGGCCGTAGTGTGGGGGGCAGTGCGGGCGGCTGTATGTCGAACGTCATGGGTCGTCCCAGGAAGCGGCACACCTGTTCGAGCGTCATGCGTGTGGCGTTGGCCTTGCCGTCGGTGCTGTATCCTGCCACGTGCGGTGTGCCTATGAAGACTTTCCTGAGCAGTGTGCGGCGCACGTCGGGCTCGCCCTCCCAGGTGTCGATGATGGCGGTGGCGGGTGTGCCGTCTTCGAGTGCTGCTTCCAGCGCCTCGTTGTCCAACACCTCTCCGCGTCCGGCGTTGATGAGCACGGCTCCCGGGCGCATCGCGGCCAGGCGTCGGCGGTCGAAGAGATGCAGGGTGGGGTGGGGTGGCGCGGCGGTGAGGGGTGTGTGCAGGGTGATGACCTGGCAGCGGTCCGTGAGCTCGTCGAGCGTACTCCAGGCGAAGCCTTCGGGCGCCGCCGTGCCGGCCTCGGCCAGGGGCGGGTCGTTCAGCAGTATCTCGCGGAAGCCCATGCCGCGGACGGCCTTGAGTACGGCGCGTCCCACGTGGCCCACGCCGACGATGCCCAGCGTGGTGTGTGCGATGTCCAGCCCGCGTTCGCGCTTTAATAAGATGAGACACGCGTGCACGTACTGCGCCACGCTGTCGGCGTTGCAGCCGGGGCAGTTGAACCATTGTATGCCGGCGTCGTGGAGGTAGGCCGTGTCGAGGTGGTCGAAGCCGATGGTGGCGGTGACGATGAGCTTCACGCGGCTGCCCTGCAGCAGCTGGCGGTCGCAGCGTGTGCGCGTGCGCACCAGCAGGATGTCCGCGTCGCGCACGTCGTCCGGCGTGATGTCTCGTCCGCTCTTGGCCACCACCTCGTCGGCCAGCACGTCCAGTGCCGGGCGGATGAAGGGTATTTTATCGTCAACGACTATCTTCATGCTTGCAGCAGTTTCGTCTGCAGGTCTCGGCGCTCGGCCTCTGTCTCTCGACGTCTCGGCGCCTCAACGTTTTTAATTTTTCAATATTCCAATATTTCAATTTTTCAATTTTTTACAGCAGTTCCGGCAGTTGGTGCAGGCGTGTGCTGTTGGAGCCTTTGATGAGTATGCAGCATCCTGTGGGCTTCTGCTGCTTCAGTGCGTCTTTGACCGCGTCGGCGTCGGCGAACGTCTGCACGTCGATGCCTTCGGGTTTTCCGGCCTCGTCCACGGCCTGTGCCAGCAGCTCGCCCACCAGCCATGCCCGCTCGATGCCGCACGAGGCCAGGGCGCGTACCACCTGCAGGTGGGCCGTCCGGCTCTCGGTGCCCAGCTCGCGCATGTCGCCCAGGATGACCATCTTGTGCGGATGGCTGAAGCGTGCGAAGTTGTTCAGGGCCGCCTGCATCGAGCTCGGGTTGGCGTTGTAGGCGTCCACGACGAGCTCGTTGTCCGCAGTCCGGCGGAACTCCGACCGTCCCAGCGTGGGGTGGTAGTCCGCGAGTGCGGCGTCGATGTCCGTGGGTGGCACGCCGAAGTACGTTCCCACGGCCACGGCCGCCAGCAGGTTGTCCAGGTTGTAGTCGCCGATGAGCTGCGTCTGCACCTCGTGCAGCGGCCCCTCGCCGGCGTGCCACTGCAGGCGCACGGTGGGTGTGCAGGCGGCCACCTGCCCCGTCACGGCCGTCGTCTGCGGCGCGTCGGGATGTCCGTAGACGCACATGCGGTCGGGCGTGAAGCCGCGTTGGCGCGCCATCGCCGTGAGGTCGTCGCTGCTGCCGTTCAGGAAGATGCGTCCCCCGGGGCGCGCCGCCAGATAGTCGTAGAGCTCGCCCTTGGTGCGCTTCACGCCCTCGAACGAGCCGAAGCCCTCGATGTGTGCCCGGCCCACGTTGGTGATGAGGCCGCAGTCGGGGTCGACGATGCGTGCCAGGAAGTCGATCTCGCCCGGGTGGTTGGCGCCCGTCTCTATGATGGCCATGGTGTGCTCGCCGGTGCGCAGTCGCAGCAGCGTCAGGGGCACGCCGATGTGGTTGTTCAGGTTGCCCTGGGTGTACAGCACGTTGTATTTCCGGCTGAGCACGGCCGCCAGCAGTTCCTTGGTGGTCGTCTTGCCGTTGGTGCCGGTCACCTGCACCACGGGGGCGCGGAAGTGCTGCCGGTGGTGGGCGGCCAGCGCCTGCAGGGCGGCGAGCACGTCGTCCACCAGCACATAGCGGCTGTCGCCGGCCACGACGGCCGACGCGTCGTCCACCACGGCGGCGGCACAGCCGTCGGCCAGCGCCTGAGCGGCGAAGCGGTTGCCGTCGAACGAAGCGCCCTTCAGCGCAAAGAACAGACTGCCCGGCGTGCAGCGGCGGCTGTCGGTGGTCACGTCGGGGTGCTTCAGAAAGAGGTCGTATAGCTTTTCGATGTCCATGGTCGTGAGATGTGCAGAGGCTTCTGCCCGAAAGTGCCTTGAGTTTTGCCCGAAAGTGCCTTGAGTTTTTGCAGAAAGTGCCGTAAGATTTTGCCGAAAGTGCCTTGAGTTTTGCATGAAAGTCTTGGGACTTTCGGCCGAATTTCGACAGCTTTTTACCGCGTCTCCCGCAGGTTTTATCCCAGAGGGCAGGGCGCTTAGGCGGCGTTGCCTCAGATTTTCGGGGCAAAGGTAATGAAAAAAGGCCATTATTGATGCGTCAAGTGCCAACTTTTCATTATCTTTGCAGCCAAAAGACGCATAAATAGCCTCTATGACCCTCAATCTGTCTGGTCGACTGCTCGATTTGTCCGAGCCCGTGGTGATGGGCATCGTCAACGCCACGCCCGACTCTTTCTACGCTTCCAGCCGCACGCCCGAGGCCTCCGGTGCCGGGCAGCGCGCGGCCGAGATGCTGGCCGAGGGAGCCGCCCTGCTCGACGTGGGGGCCTACAGCACGCGCCCCGGCGCCGACGACGTGTCGGCCGACGAGGAGATGCGCCGGCTGGACCTCGTCCTGAGCGCCATCCGCCGCGAGCATCCCGAAGCCCTCGTCAGCGTGGACACCTTCCGCGCCGACGTCGCCCGCCGCTGCGTGCGCGACTTCGGCGTACAGATGGTCAACGACATCAGCGGCGGACAGTGGGACACGGCCATGTTCGACACGGTGGCCGACCTCCGCGTGCCCTACGTGATGATGCACGTCTGCGGCACGCCGCAGACCATGCACCAGACCGTGCACTACGACGACCTGGCCGTCAGCGTGGCGCAGTTCTTCGCCTTCCGCCTGCAGCAACTCTACGACAGGGGCGTGGCCGACGTCATCCTCGACCCAGGCTTCGGCTTCTCGAAGACGCTGCAGCAGAACTACGAACTGATGGCCCGCCTGCCCGACCTCTGCCGCCTGTTCCAGGACAACGCCGTGCTCGTGGGCGTATCACGCAAGAGCATGGTCTACCGCCTGCTCGGCACATCGCCCGAAGAGGCCCTCAACGGCACCACCGTCCTGAACACCCTGGCCCTGCAGGCCGGCGCCCGCATCCTGCGCGTACATGACGTCCGCGCCGCCGTCGAAGCCGTGCGCATCCATCAGGCCGTTGGGAAATTGAAAAATTGAAAAATTGAAAAATTGAAAATTCGTCATTCATCATTCGTCACTCATCATTCATCATTCATCACTCATCATTCGTCATTCATCACTCGTCATTCGTCACTCAAAACCCCTCCTGACCCGTGTTCCTCACCTTCGGCATAAAAGATATCTTAGACATCCTCATGGTGGCGTTGCTGCTCTACTACAGCTACCGCGTCATGAAGGAGTCGCGCTCGCTGAACATCTTCTTCGGCGTGCTCATCTTCATCGTCTTCTGGCTGTTCGTCTCCCAGATCCTGGAGATGCGCATGATGGGCACCCTGCTCGACCGCATCGTCAGCGTCGGCGCCATCGCCCTGCTCATCCTGTTCCAGGAAGAGATCCGCAAGTTCTTTTTCACCATAGGTACGCACGAGCGCGTGCGCTCCATCGTTCGCCTGTTCAGCGGCGAGAAGAAGCAGAAGCATACGCGCGACGACATCATCCCCATCGTCATGGCCTGCCTCTCGCTGTCCAAGCAGAAGGTGGGCGCCCTCATCGTCATGCAGCGCTCGCTGCCCCTGAATGACTTCGTGCGCTCGGGCGAACTCATCGACGCCCGCATCAACCAGCGCCTCATCGAGAACATCTTCTTCAAGAACTCCCCCCTGCACGACGGCGGCATGATCATCGCCCACAAGCGCATCGCCGCCGCAGGGTGCATCCTGCCCGTGGCCCACGACATGAATATCCCCAAGGAACTCGGCCTGCGCCACCGCGCCGCCCTCGGCATCTCGCAGGAGACCGACGCCCTGGCCATCGTCGTCAGCGAAGAAACCGGCAACATCTCCATCGCCCACCGCGGCGACTTCCAGCTGCGCATCTCCGCCGAGGACCTCGAACGCATCCTCACCGAAGACGCCTTCTAACCCTTCACCCGCCGCCCGCCGCCTCGCCCCCGCTGTCTGCCGCTTTGCCCCCGCCGCCCCCGCCCCTTCACCCTCGCCCCGCCGCCCCTTCACCCGCGCCCCGCCGCTCCCGAAAATGCCAGCCCCGCCGCCTCTTCACCCGCGCCCTGCCGCCCCGAAGATTTCCCTCCCGCCCTGCGATAGCGCCGAGCGATTTTGTCGCGAGGCCCCTCCCTCCCCCTCGAATCCCCAACCGTCCCCCATACAAGCATGGAACAACAACAGAACAACACCCTTCCCGAAAACGCCTTCCGCGAGCTGCGCGAAGGCGAACACTACGAGCCCCTGATGCGGGCCGACCGTGAATACCCAGAGGTCAACGCCTGGAGCGTCTCATGGGGCATCGTGATGGCCGTCGTCTTCTCCGCTGCGGCCGCCTACCTCGGACTCAAGGTGGGGCAGGTCTTCGAGGCCGCCATCCCCATCGCCATCATCGCCGTCGGCCTCAGCACGGCCGCCCATCGCAAGGGAGCCCTCGGCGAGAACGTCATCATACAGAGCATCGGCGCTTCGTCGGGCGTCATCGTGGCCGGGGCCATCTTCACCCTGCCCGCGCTCTACATCCTGCAGGCCCGCTACCCCGAGATCACCGTCAGCTTCATGCAAGTCTTCCTGGCCTCTCTGCTTGGCGGCTGCCTCGGCATCCTTTTCCTCATCCCCTTCCGCCGTTACTTCGTCAAGGACATGCACGGCCGCTATCCCTTCCCCGAGGCCACGGCCACCACGCAAGTCCTCGTGAGCGGACAGCAAGGAGGCTCGCAGGCGCGACCCCTCATCTGGGCTGCCGCCATCGGAGGCCTCTACGACTTCCTCGTCTCCACTTTCGGCCTCTGGCACGAGACCCTCACCACCCGCATGATGGCCTGGGGCGAGGCCGTGGCGCAGAAAGCCAAGCTCACCTTCTCCATCAACACCGGCGCCGCCGTCCTCGGACTCGGATACATCGTAGGCCTGAAGTACGCCGCCATCATCTGCGCCGGCAGCCTCTTCGTCTGGTGGTTCCTCATCCCCCTGCTGGGCATGACCGCCGCCGACTCCGCGATGCTCAGCCAGATGGACCCGCAGTACATCTTCTCCAGCTACGCCCGCTACATCGGCATCGGCGCCATCGCCATGGCCGGCGTCATCGGCATCGTCAAGAGCTGGGGAGTCATCAAGGGCGCCGTGGGCCTGGCCGGACGCGAGCTGCGCGGTAAGAGCGCCGCCGTCGCCGCGGCCACCGTGCGCACGCAGCGCGACCTCTCCATGCGCTTCCTCGCCATCGCCGTCATCGCAGCGCTGGTCGTCGTCTTCATCTTCTTCTATGCAGGTGTCATCCACCACCTGGCGCAGGCCCTCGTCGCCTGGCTCGTCGTCACCGTCATCGCCTTCCTCTTCACCACCGTGGCCGCCAATGCCATCGCCATCGTCGGCAGCAACCCCGTCTCGGGCATGACGCTGATGACCCTCATCATCGCCTCCATCGTCCTCGTCGCCGTGGGCCTCAAGGGCACCAGCGGCATGGTGGCCAGCATGGTCATCGGCGGTGTCGTCTGCACGGCCCTGTCCATGGCCGGCGGTTTCGTCACCGACCTGAAGATCGGCTACTGGCTCGGCACCACACCCGCCAAGCAAGAGACGTGGAAGTTCCTCGGGACCCTCGTCTCCGCCGCCACCGTCGGAGGCGTCATCATCATCCTGAACAAGACCTACGGCTTCACCGGCGAGCACGCCCTCGTGGCACCCCAGGCCAATGCCATGGCCGCTGTCATCGAACCCCTCATGATGGGGCAGGGCGCACCCTGGACACTCTACGGCGTCGGCGCCGTGCTGGCACTGCTGCTCAATGTGCTCGGCGTGCCCGTGCTGGCCTTCGCCCTCGGCATGTTCATCCCCCTGGAGCTGAATGTCCCCCTCGTCGTGGGCGGTGCCATCAACTGGTTCGTCACCACCCGCAGTGCCGATGCCGCCCTGAACAAAGCCCGTGGCGAGCGAGGCACCCTGCTCGCCAGCGGCTTCATCGCTGGCGGAGCCCTCATGGGCGTCGTCTCCGCGCTGCTGCGCTTCCTCGGCTACAACCCCATCAACGAGGCGTGGCTCGCCAATCCGCTCTCCGAGGTGCTCTCCATCGTAGCTTATCTCCTCCTGATCGCCTACGTCGTCCGGGCCAGCCTGCAGGCGAAGAAAGACTGAACCCCGGCGCCGCCGTCAACACACTGACATCAAATATACATTAATCATACTATCATCCAATAAACAACATGTCACTCATTGAAAAAATCATCGCGCGTGCGCAGGCCAACCGCCAGCGCATCGTGCTGCCCGAGGCCACGGAGGAGCGCACGCTCATCGCGGCAGACCGGGCGTTGGCCGACAAGCTGGCCGACATCATCCTCATCGGCAACCCCGACGAGGTGCACGCCTTGGCCCGCAAGAACGGCCTCACACACATCGACGAGGCCACCCTCATCGACCCCGACAACTATGAACGCAGCGAGGAACTCGCACAGCTGCTCTGCGAACTGCGCAAGAAGAAAGGCATGACCATCGAGGAGGCACGCCGACTCGTCCGCAACCCTCTCTACCTGGGATGCATGATCATCAAGACAGAAGGCGCCGACGGGCAGATCTCCGGAGCCCTCAGCACCACCGGCGACACCCTGCGGCCCGCCCTGCAGATCATCAAGTGTACGCCCGGCATCACCTGCGTCAGCGGCGCCATGCTCCTCATCACCGACCGTCCTGAGTATGGCGAGGACGGGGTCCTCGTGGTCGGCGACGTCGCCGTCACCCCGATGCCCGACGCCGACCAGCTCGCGCAGATCGCCGTCTGCACCGCACAGACAGCCAAGAGCGTCGCTGGCTTCGACGATCCCCGCGTGGCCATGCTCAGCTTCAGCACCAAGGGTTCGGCCAAACACGAGGTCGTCGACAAGGTCGTCGAGGCTACACGTCTGGCCAAGGAGCGCTGTCCCGAACTGAAAGTCGACGGCGAGCTGCAGGCCGACGCCGCACTCGTGCCCTCCGTAGGCGAGAAGAAAGCACCCGGAAGCGCCATCGCAGGACACGCCAACGTCCTCGTCTACCCGAACCTCGAAGTGGGCAACATCAGCTACAAGCTCGTGCAGCGACTCGGAGGAGCCATCGCCATCGGCCCCATCCTCCAGGGCATCGCACGTCCTGTCAACGACCTCAGCCGCGGATGCTCCGTCGACGACATCTACTACCTCATCGCCATCACTGCCTGTCAGGCGATGGATGCTAAATAAAGAACCAAAGAAAAAGAAATGAAAATACTTGTCCTCAACTGCGGAAGCAGCAGCATCAAATACGCACTTTACAACATGGATGACCGCTCGGTCATCACCAGTGGCGGCATCGAGAAGATCGGTCTGCCCGATTCCTTTATCAAATACAAGGCCGAGGGCCAGAAGTTCCAGTTCGAAGCCCCCGTGCCCGAGCACACCGCAGGCGTGCAGCTCATCTTCAAGGTCCTCACCGAAGGCGAGCACGCCGTGCTGCGCGACCTCCACGAGCTCGGCGCCGTCGGTCACCGCATGGTGCACGGAGGCGAGAAGTTCCAGCAGAGCGTCCTCCTCACCCCCGAAGTCATGGAGCAGTTCGCTGCCTGCAACGACCTGGCCCCCCTGCACAACCCCGCCAACATCAAGGGCGTCAATGCCGTCAAGGCCCTGCTGCCCGACCTGCCACAGGTAGGCGTCTTCGATACAGCCTTCCACCAGACCATGCCCGACTATGCCTACATGTACGCCCTTCCCTATGAGCTGTACAAGAAGCACGGCGTGCGCCGCTATGGCTTCCACGGCACCTCCCACCGGTATGTCTCGCAGCGAGTGCTCGAATACCTCGGCCTGCCCAGGGAAGGCTCCAAGATCATCACCTGCCACATCGGAGGCGGTGCCAGCATCGCTGCCGTGAAGGACGGCAAGGTGGTCGACACCTCCATGGGCCTCACGCCCCTGGAAGGACTGATGATGGGTACACGCTCCGGCGACATCGATGCCGGCGCCGTCACCTTCCTCATGGACAAACTCGGCCTCGACACCAAGGGCATCTCCAACCTGCTCAACAAGCAGTCGGGACTGCTCGGCGTCAGTGAGGGGCGCAGTGACTTCCGCGACATCCTCGCAGGCATCGCCGAAGGCAACGACCTCGCGCGGCTGGCCAAGGAGATGTACACCTACCGAATCAAGAAATACATCGGCAGCTACGCCGCCGCCATGGGGGGCGTCGATGTCATCCTCTTCACCGCAGGAGCCGGAGAGAACCAGTGGGAAGTGCGCGAAGGCGCTACCCGAGGACTCGAGTTCCTCGGCGTGGAACTCGACGACCAGAAGAACCGCGCATGCCGTGCCACTGAGGCCGTCATCAGCAAGGACTCCTCACGCGTCAAGGTCTGCGTCATCCCCACCGACGAAGAGCTGATGATCGCCCTCGACACCCTGGCCCTGGTGGAAGGAAAGTGAAAGGATGAGATACAGCCTCATCATACCCGTTTATAATCGTCCCGACGAGGTCGCGGAGTTGCTGGCCAGCCTGTGCAGGCAGACGGCCGGCGACTTCGAGGTCGTCGTGGTCGAGGACGGCTCCGACATCCCCTGCAAATCCGTCTGCGACCGCTTCCGCACAGTGGACGGCGGTTTTCCCGCCGTCGCCCCCTCCGCCCCCTCCTCCGCCTCTCCCTCCCCCGCCGTCGCCCCCGCTTCCGCCCCCGCTTCGGCCCCTGCAGCCCCCTTCCCCCTCCGTTACTTCGTGAAGGAGAACGGCGGCCCCGGCGCGGCGCGCAACTACGGCGCTGAGCGTGCCGAGGGCGATTACTTCATCGTCCTGGACAGCGACGTCGTGCTGCCGCCCGGATACATCGCGGCCATCGACGAGGAACTGCAGCGCGAGCCGGCCGACGCCTTCGGCGGACCCGACAGCGCACATCCCGACTTCACGCCCGTGCAGAAGGCCATCAGCTACGCCATGACCTCCTTCTTCACCACCGGAGGCATCCGTGGCGGCCGCAAGAAACTCGACAAGTTCTATCCACGCTCCTTCAACATGGGCGTCAGCCGACAGCTATGGCAGCAGCTCGGTGGCTTCCGTGCCATGCGTTTCGGCGAGGACATCGACTTCAGCATCCGCATCTTCAAGGCCGGTGCCCGTTGCCGTCTCTTCCCCGAGGCATGGGTGTGGCACAAGCGCCGCACCGACTTCCGCCGTTTCTTCCGGCAGGTGCGCAATTCCGGCGCGGCACGCATCAACCTCCACCTGCTGCATCCCGGCTCGATGAAGCTGGTGCACATGCTGCCTGCCGCCTTCACCGTCGGCTGCTGGCTGCTGGCCCTGGTCTTCCTGGTGGGGCTGGTGATGGCCGTCACCGGCTTCGTCGCCTGTCCCCGCGAGGGCTGCAACATGGTGCTCGTCCTGGCCTATTTCGGCTGCGCGCTGATGGCTGTGGCGCTGCTGCCCCTGCTGCTCTACGCCCTGCTCATCTTCGCCGATGCCTCCGTGCGCAACCGTAGCCTGCGCGTGGGCCTGCTGGCAGTGCCCGCAGCCTTCATACAGCTCACCGGCTACGGCACAGGTTTCCTCAGCGCTGCATGGCAACGCCTCGTGCTGAGACGCGAGGACGAGGGCTTCGACACCAACCAGACGCTCTACGGAGAAAACGAACACACGAAGAAAGCATGAACATCAAGGACCTTCCCACCGACGAACGGCCGCGCGAGCGCATGATGGAACAGGGGGCTGAGGCTCTCTCGCCGGCCGAGTTGCTGGCCATACTCATCGGCAGCGGCAATACCGAGGAGAGCGCGGTGCAGCTGATGCAGCGCGTGCTCGCCGACTGTGGGGGGAGCCTGAAGGCGCTCAGCCGACTCTCCGTGGCTGACCTCGCCAGGCGCTACAAGGGCCTCGGACCGGCCAAGGCCGTCACCATCCTGGCGGCTTGCGAGCTGGGCAAGCGGCGCTTGCTGGAGGCTGCCGACGAGAAACGCCGCATCCAGAGCTCGACAGACATATATAATATAATGTACCCGCGCGTGAGGGACCTGACACACGAAGAGAGCTATGCCCTCTATCTGCGCAGCGACTACAGCCTCGAGGGCACACCCTTCCTCATCAGCAAGGGGGGAATCGCGGGCACGCAGGTGGACCTGCGGCTTGTGGTGCGCGAGGCCCTTATCCGCCAGACGCCCGTCGTCGTCTTCGTGCACAACCACCCCTCCGGCAGCATACGCCCCAGCCGCGAGGACGACCGCCTCACCGACCGCATCGCCCAGGCCTGCCGAATCATGGACCTCCGACTGCTGGACCACGTCATCGTGGCCGACGGCAATTACTACAGCTACCGCGAACAGGGAAAACTGAGCTGACACTCCGCCTTGCCTCGCCTGCGACAGAGAGGGCGAACGACGGTACAGACATCCCTACATTCAACTTTATCTATGGAAGAAAAGACAAATACCCAGACCTCCATCCCCACCGCCACCTCCCCGGACGGGAAGGGCACCGACGCCGCGGCCGCCATCTACGACCGCATCGTCGAACTGCTCAAGACGGTCTACGACCCCGAGATACCCGTCAACCTCTACGACCTCGGACTCATCTACCGCATTGAGCTCAGCGACGACCTCACGCAGCTCGACGTCGACATGACCCTCACCGCGCCCTCGTGTCCCATGGCCGACTTCCTCGTCGAGGACGTCCGCCAGAAGCTGGAGACCATCGACACCCTCCAGGCCGTCCGCGTGAACCTCGTCTTCGAGCCCGAATGGACACAGGACATGATGAGCGAGGAAGCCAAGCTGGAAATGGGGATGCTGTGAGC
>CAMVFC010000021.1 GCA_947166655.1 uncultured Prevotellaceae bacterium | reverse complement strand
TTAGGCGCAGAAGGTCTGGGTCGCAGAAGGGGGAGTTTGTTCCATCACGATGGAATGATGGTTCCATCACGATGGAACGATGGTTCCATCACGATGGAACAAACTCAAGTGTTAGGCGAGGTGAGAAAAGGTGTTGGGCGTGGTGAGAAAAAGGGAAGGGCGTAGCGAGCAAATGAGAGGAGCGTGGCGAGCACCGGAATAAAGTGTGGCGGGCGTGAGCCCTGGACTGACAGATAAATGATGACTGTCCGCTAAATATTTGCGAAAGGGAAATATTTAGCGGACAGCCGTAAATTCTTATCGGTGCTCTTGACTACAGGCGGAAACCGACACTGGCAAGGAACCAACGCCCCTGCTGGGGAATAAGGTTCGTGTTCATTCCACTTCGGTAATAGCGTGTGCCGAAAAGGTTATGGACGTTCAGTCCTACCGTTAGCGGACCGAAGTCGTACTCGGCTCCAAGGTTGAGAATCGCCCGTGCCGACATCTTCTTTTGCATCATTGTCTGGCTGGCAGCCTCGACGGCCACCTGTAGCGCTTGGTTAGCCTGCTCAGCCAAGCCCTGATCATGGTAGAGAGAATACTGAATAAAGCCGACTGCACTCTGGACGTATTTCTCCAAGTCGATATTGTAGGACGTCTGTGCCCCTTCGAAGAGCAGGTGGGAATGCAGCTTCAACCGAGGCGTGGCTTGCCATCCGAGCACGAGGTTCGACATAATGGAAGGCGTGTTGTTGTTGGAATTGATGTCTGTGGAATAATAGGACGACAGCTCCTCCGAGAGGTTCAAATCCATGAGGTTGGACTTGAACGTATGAATCCACGAGAGGTTCCAGTTAGCCGTGAACTTCGGACGTTTGTAGCTGGCCATCAGTTCCAGACCGCAGGTCTGGTTCTTTCCGGCATTATCGTAGTCGAGGATATACGTCATGATGAGGTCATTGGCCCGGTTGTAGAAACCATTGAGTTCGAAGTTCAATCCCTTCACCCAGTTCTCGCCGGCGAAGGAAAGTTGGAAGGAGTGCACCCTTTCAGGTGAGAGTGTGAGCAAGGAGTTGCCGCTATCATCGCTACCCTCTGAGATCAGGGACGAAAGCAGGTTGGCCTTGCGATAAATATAGGGTGCATCGACGAAGGACTTGGAGTAGCTCAACTTAACGTTCCATTTAGGCTGCAGGTAGATGAGCGCTACTCGGGGCGAGAACTCGCGCACTTTAGAGTTGTCGTAACGCGTCTTGTAGTCGTAGCGGATGCCCGCATTAAGAATCAGCGACCGCCACTGGTGCTTCAGCTGAAGGTAGCCGTCGGCACTGTTCTCGCTGCCTGTTCCTGCGTTACGCAGCATAGGATCTTCGCGATAGACCTGTTCGAAGTCGTAGCCAATCTGATAACGGAAGTCGTCCAGCTGAAAGTGGTCGTACTCAGCTCCGAAGCCGATGTTTCCCTTATGGTTGTCGCCCAGAGTGTAGCTGTAGTTACCTTTCAGCTGGAATCCGTAGTCCTGCTCCTGTCCATTGACAAAGCGCGAAAGTCCGCCGCTGGTCTCCAGGACGTCCGCCATCTCGGATGGGATATTAAGCGCCAGACCAAAGGCAGATACCGGATCATCGCTAATGACCTGATAGCGCGTCAGGTCCGACTTATCGTAAGTGGCGCCCACCTTGAAATTGAAATTACCAAACTGCCGGCTGTAGCTCAGGTCAGCATGATGGGACTGGACGCTGAAACTGGGCGATATGCCGTTGAACGTGCGGTATCGGTCGTGGTCGTAGGACAATGCCAGGGAGGTCAGCGTGAAAGGTGCCACGACCTGTGAGAAATGTGTGTTATACATAAACTGCAGCCCCCTGTAGCCCAGCTGCAGACCGAAGTCGTAGGTAGGCCGCTCGCCGATACGCCCGATGCGCACATGACTGACGGGCATCCTCAGTGAGCCACCTGCCTGGCGTTCGTTCGTGACATCATAGCGTTCGCCGTTGCTGCGATAGACGCTTCCCCAGACAAGCATATCGACATCAAAGTATCGCTTCCCGAAGAGTGCGTCGGCACGGATTTGGCCGTAGTTCCCGACCGAGGCGCGTGCCTGTACGCCATCGACGTCGCCGCCTTGTTTCGTGATAATATTGACGACGGCGGTTAGGGCTACGCCTCCGTAGAGAGACGACGCCGGTCCGCGCAGTACCTCTATCTGCTTTATTTTCTCGAGCGAGATACTGAAATCGGGTGCCGCCGTGTTAGTGACATAGCTGTTCAGGCGGTGGCCGTTGAGGAGGATGAGAATCTTCTCCTGCGTGTTGCTGTAAATGCCTCGCATCGCGATATTGATATCATCGTTACAGTCGATGATATTCATCCCGGGAACGTAGACCGCCAGCACTTCCTGCAGGTTGCGTGCTCCGCTGTTCTGAATCATCTCGCCGGTAATCAGCGTGGTGGGCACAGGCACTTCGGCAAGGCTCTCTGCCTGACTGGACGCGGTGGTGATGGTCGCCGTCATTCCGGCCTTGATGTTATTGATGATGTCTGCGAAAGTTGCGGGGTCGCTGGAGGAAGGACTGTAGTAAGGGTTCTCCTGCAGCATCAACGTCGTGTAGTGCTCAGTCTGCTGCGTGTCGAATCGCGCCAGGTAGCTGAGGGCGATGAGTCGCAGTGCGTTCTGCCGCAGGTTACCATAGAAACTGCTGAGGTTCTCCTGCAGCACTTCCCTCGCCTGCTCTATGCGACCTATTTGGTAGTCGTTCTCAGCCTGGGCGTAGATCTGTCGCTGTTTCGCATCGTCCTGTCCATAGGCCATCGAAGCACAGAGAAGCAGCGCCCAGAGGGAAAAGCATTTTCTCATTTCTTAATCGGTATAATGAACGTAAGTGTGGTGCCCTCGCCCTGTTTCGAGTCGAAGGTCACCTTTCCTCCGTGTTTGTTTTCGATGATATCGCGCGTGATGGCCATTCCGAGGCCCGTTCCCTCGCCGATGGGTTTGGTGGTGAAGAAGTTCTCAAAGAGTCGCTGTTTCACCTCTTCAGTCATCCCAATGCCATTGTCGGCGAAGCTCATGACAAGATCATCTCCCTTCGCCTCCACCTGTATGGTGATTTCGGGCACGTAGCCGGCTCCTGCGCTTTGCGTCTTCAGCCAGACGGCATAGCAGGCGTTGTTCATCACGTTGAGCACTGCCCGGCTGAGGTCCTGCGGAATAACCATCATCATGGGCAGCTGTTCAGGGTAGGTCTCGTGGAGCGTTACGTTGAAGCCCTGATGGTTAGCCCGCATGGCGTGGTAAGAGAGACGCACGTACTCTTTAACGATGTGGCAGACGTCCGACGGCACGAACTCATTCTCCTTGCCTCTGGAGACAAGCAGGATGCCCTGAATGATGCTGACGGCGCGCTCTCCGCTCTCAGAAATCTGCTTCAGGTTTTCCTTGAGATCCATGACGATATCGTCAATGTCTTCGCTGTCAGCTTCATTGAGCTTGTCTGCGTTGTCCCTCACGATTTCACTGAGGTCGTCCAGGAGCTTGCTTGACATCTTAGAGAAATTGATGACAAAGTTCAGCGGATTCTGAATCTCATGGGCGATGCCTGCGCTGAGCAAGCCGAGCGATGCCAGTTTCTCCTGTTTCTGCAGTTGCTGCTTGAGTTGTTCAATCTCTGTCATTCGAATTGTTTTTAGGTAACGTGATGGTAAACTCCGTGTATTGGTCCTTCACGGATGCTACGCTGATGTCGCCTCCGTGGTTCTGAATGATTTCGCGGCTGAGGTAGAGTCCGACGCCTGCTGCCTCGTCCGTAGTCTTGGTGGTGAAGAAGGGATCGAAGATCTTGTGAAGGATTGTTTCTTCGATACCGACACCATTATCCTTGATTTTCAAGACGTATTGGTCGTCCACAATTTCTACTTCCATGGTCACTTCAGGCTGGAAGTCAGCGCGCTGTGCTTTCTTCACGACGGCATAGACCGCGTTTCCGAGCAGGCTCATCACCGTCTTGCTCAGCATGTCCGGATTACCGTGCAGGGGTAGCGGCGTCGCAGGCAGTCTGACGCTGGTAGCGATATGGTACTGCTGCTTCTCGTGCGCGAAGTAGTTGTCCAGCATCTGTGCGTTCTGCTGCAGCACAGGCAGCCAATCCATGTCAACGTATCCTCCAGTGCGGTCTTTGAGCATTTCTTCCATCGCCTTCAGAGTGCGTGTGGTGTTCTGTCCGTACTGGTCGACGTTCTGCAGGTTTTCGCTGAGCATCCCGAGCACGTCGAGCGTGTCCGCGTAATCATCCTCATCCATCTGTTCCTTGTTCTTCTCGACGTTCTCCTTGAGGTCTTTGAGCAGGTCGTTGGAGATCTTAGAAAAGTTGATGATATAGTTCATCGGGTTAAGGATGCGGTCGATGAGTCCCTCGGTGAGTTTACCGACGGTGGCCATCTTCTCCTGACGAATCAGTTCGTGCTGTGCGCTGCGCAAGTCGGCCGTCCGCTGCTCAACGATTTTTTCGAGCTTTATTTTTTCCTTCTGCAGCCGCTTGAGGCGGTAGCGGAAGAGCAGATAAAGGAGGTACGCCAGGAGAATGAAATACAGGACGACCATGTACCACCGCATCATCAAGGGATAAGCGATGCTGAAATCCACGACAGCCACCTCCGAGAGTTCCCCGTTGGCCATCTGTGCCTGCACGCTGAGGGTAAACGATCCGGGCGGCAGGTTAAAAAACTCTATGTCCTGTTTCTCGGTCCACGAGCTCCACGCACTCTTGTTAAGGCGATAGCGGTAAAGGGTCTGCCCGGAGAGCGGGGCATGGTCGAGGGCATAGAAAAAATGCAGGTGGCCCTCATCGTTGGCAATCGGGTGAAGGCGTCTGGGCTGTTCGCCGTATCCACCCCAGAGGATGCTGTCGCCAGTCATGACGATGGAGCGGAAGCGTATGTGGCGGTCCATGGGCTGTTCTTCCTGTGCGGTGTCAATGATGGCCAGCACTTCATCGCCTCCCATCCAGACCTGACTGCCATGGCGGTACTGCGCCTTCACGTCTATTTTATCCAGCGGTTTGAGCTGTTGACTGGAGAGTTCCTCGGCTGGCAGCCTGACCTTACCGGGATCAGTGCCGATGGTCTCTCCGTGCACGTTGCGGAACCAAAGCTGTCCCTGCCTGCCTTGCCGGATCTCGGTCACCAGCGGCAATGCGTTCACGGCAGTGCGCCTTCCAGCCTGGTAGCACCATACGCCGTCGGCTTCTCCGGCATAGACCTTGTCGCCGTCAACGAAGAGGGCCGTCGTCGCGTTGTCCGTCAGACGGCTGACGTCACCGTTCACGGCTACCTTATAGATGCCGCTGGAGGTGGCGGCGAGGAGGCCCTGACTGCTCTCGCAGAGCGTCCAGCAGATATTGTTGATTTCGGGGAGACGCCGACACTGACGGTTGTCGACGACGAAGAGACCGCCAGTGCCGCCGACGAAGACCTTTCCGGCAAAGGACGTGATGGCATGCACCTCGCCCGTGAGGCCGTCTTTGCTGAGAAAATAGCTGTAGATGGAAGGTAGTTCGATGGCAAAGATGCCATGTACGGTGACACCCCAGAGCAGTCCATGACCGTCGTAATCAACGTAGGCCACCTGATTAGAGCATAGTCCGTTGTCCTCAGTAATCGTGTACAGTTCGCGCCCGTGGTCATCGGTGATGATGAGTCCGGAGTTCCTCTTCACCTTCACCTGCAGACCTCCGCCGATAGACAGGGTCTGCGTGACGTCGTTCAGCACGATATCCTGCTCACCGTTCTTCAGGGCTTGCAGCGAGACGACCTCTGCCTCCAGCCCCTCGTTGAGGTTAACGTTGGTATGCTTCACCAGCACGACGTCGGGTTCGCTCTTGCCCTTCGTGTACGCTACCTTATATATATTCTTGTCAGTGGCCAGGAAGCGTACGTCTCCGTCCTCTTCAAAGATTACCACCACCTCGCCCTTGAAGATTCCCTTTTTCCCTACGGGCTGCAGACAGAGTGCACCGTTGTGCTGCCGCTGCAGCCTTGCGAAGAAGTCATAGCCTCCCACCCAAATATTGTCCTTGCTGTCGCGGTAGACGACAGTAACTCGGCTGATTTCGGGCGTGTGTATCATGCGCCACTGCGCTCGGTCGTAGTAGAGCAGCCCCTCGAAGTTGGCCACATAGACAGTTCCGTCCTCTCCGACGGCGATGTCATAGCTGCGGTTATGCCCGCCGTACTCCTCTGCCGTGAAGTTCCTTATCCGAGGGAGTCCCTGTGCACGGCACTCTCGTGGGCAAAGCAAGTGGAAGAGTATGACGGCAGGCAGCAGGAGCCTGAACATCACCTGCCAGCCAACGCTGAACTTTAGTCTCTCGTCTGTCATAATGGAATATTGCAGTTTTTGTGAGGCCCTCTTTTCTATCTTTAGTTTCGCTGACTTTTGTCACGACTCGGCCATTCAAGAGCAAGCTCTTATGGCGCTCGCTGCTCCAAAAATTCAATCTTTCAATTTTTCAATTTTTCAATTTTTCAAATGTTACTCTTTCGTCAGCTGTCGCATAGGGATTCCTTTTCCGACGTAGTAGTCCCATTCTTCCTGTGTGAAGTCGCGACCGACGTTCTTGCGCAGTCGCTGGGCTATCTTTTCCAGCGAGATGAGGTACTCCGTGAGTTTACCGTTGTGCTCGCCCGTCCAGATGTATTCCTTGTCGGCAGTGAAGACGAAGTCGGAGAGCCAGCTGCCCGTCTGGAACAGCGTGATGGGTTTAATCTGCGGGTCGGCTGTCATCCAGAAGAGCAGCTTGCCATCGTAGCTCGACGAATAGAGGCGTTCATCGTCGAAGCGCATCTTCGTCACCTGCGAGAGGTGTCCTACGAGCTTAGAGGCCTTGCCGCCCTGCTCAGAGAGCCAGATTGTTCCATCGGCCATGCCATAGGCTGCGCGTCGGTTTCGCGCGTCGGTAGCATAGGCAGTGACCTGCCCGGACACGGGCACACTCTCGGTGGAGATTTCGTCCAGGGTACGCACGAGGTGCATTTTTCCCCCGTTGTCGAAGAGCAGAGGTCTGTCGGCCCGTCGTCCTGCACAGGCCACGCGGAAGTCCAAGCTTCGCGAGCCGATGATCTTGTCCGTGGCAAGGTCGAGCAGTGCAATGCTGTTCTCGCCGATAATCAACAAGTGGCGCCCACCGTTCATGCTCCTCAGACAGAAGGGTCGGTCGACTCCCTCTATGGGCACCACCCTCACCTGCCCCTCCTCCGCGATGGCCAGATGTCCTGTGTGGCTGACGGCGTAGTCCTTTCCCCCCGCAGCGGCATAGGCGTCGCGGAAGCAGTAGCGTCTGTCGTTCATCAGGCGCGTAGTACTCATCTGGCCTCCCTGCATCCGGTGCTGAAAGACTTCGCCGTAGACACTGACCGTCAGCAGGTGACCGTCCTTGGCCGAGATCTCGGTGGCAGCGATGGCACCGTGGTGGACATTGAACTCACGCCGTCCGCCTGCCGACTGCATCAAGGCCTGGAAGACAGCGGGTGCGAAGAGATCACCGTGGTAGTCGCGTGTATAAAGGTAAGCTGCGTAGGCCAGCATGTTACCGAGCTCCGTGTCGCCAGCCCGGAAGATGGCATAGGACTGAGATCCCAGCGTCCTGGCCAGCGAGAGGTAATTCAGCGTGTCCGTCACCTGCTTGGCGTGCACCGCCTGACGCCGCTGCGCGTCAGCCTCCTGGCGCTGCTGTTCGGCCAGACGGTAGGCCCTCATGGCCTCACCCGCCGCCTGCTCGGCCGTGTTCTGTGCCTCGATGGCCTTCTTACGCTCATTCTCAGAGCGCAGCGTCATCTCCTGGGCAATTTCCGACTGTCGGATAGCTTCGCGGCTGCGCTCCTCGGAGAGCGCCTGCTGGCCGTAGGCAATCTGCTCCATCTGGCGGCTCACGCGCCGGTCCACGACCGACTGCTTCTCGCGTTCGCGCAGCGCGCCGAGTTCCGTCTCCAGCTCACTGATGCGCTGCCGGTTGAGCTGCCGTATGTGCCACCCCACCGCCAGCACGGCCAGCAGTGCGATACCCATGAGACCGATGATAACGTAGTGTCTGTTCACTTTTCAATGTTTTATTTTTCCGGACTCCCCCCGCCCTTCCGGAAGGGAGGGGGAGAGTCCAGTCGTTCGGGAAGAGTCTCTTTACTTTCTCTTCACTACCAGCAGCGTGATGTCGTCGCTCTGCTCGGCACCGTCCACGAAGTCGTTCAGTCCCCCCTTGACGCTCTCCACAATCTGCTGACAGCCTTCTCCGGCGTGTGCCCCGAGGATGGCGTCGAGACGCTCCGTGCCGAATTCCTCCTCGGCGGGGTTGATGGCCTCTGTGACGCCGTCGGTGTACATCACCAGTGAGTCTCCGGGCTGCATCTGCAGGGAGTCCTCGAGGTATTCGATGCCGTCGAAGGCCCCGACGATGGTGTTCTTCGCCAGCGGCAGTTCCTCCACGCTGCCGTCGGCGTGCAGCAGCCGTGGCGGGTTGTGCCCGGCGTTGGCGTAGGTCAGCTCGCCCGTCCGCATATTGTAGATGGCGTAGAAGACGGTGAGGAACATGCAGTCGATGGAGTACGATGCCAGCAGGTGGTTGGACTCCGTGAGGCACTCGCCCACGTGCTTGCACTGCGAGCCCTTGGCGCGGATCATGGTTCGGCTCACCGCCATGAAGAGCGCAGCAGGGATACCCTTTCCGCAGACGTCAGCGATGACCAGCGCTATGCGGTCCTCGTCGATGCGAAAGAAGTCGTAGAAGTCGCCTCCCACCTCCTTGGCGGCCTCCATGGAGGCGAAGATGTCGAGGCGTCCGGCCTCCTCGGGGAAGGGCGGGAAGACGCGCGGCAAGATATATTGCTGTATGTCGCGTGCGGCGTCGAGATCCTTGCGCAGCGACTCCAGCTGCGAGTGCTCCTTCTGCGAGGCATGTACGTAGGTGATCTGCTCGATGGCCTTCTCGATGGTCACGCTGAGGTCGTCCATATCGATGGGCTTGGTGGCGAAGTCGAAGGCTCCGTTGTTCATCGCCTGCCGGATGTTCTTCATGTCGCCGTAGGCGCTCACCATGATCACGCGCAGCGCGGGGTTTCGCATCTCGTTCACCTTGGCCAGCAGCGTCAGTCCGTCCATTTCGGGCATGTTGATGTCCGAGAGGATGATCTCGATGTCGGGGTGGTTATACAGCACGGCCAGGGCCTCCAGGCCGTTGTGGGCGAAGAAGAACTCGTACTCGCCGTTGCGTATCTTCCTGCGGAAATATTGCTTCATGAGCAGCTCCAGAGGGGCCTCGTCGTCCACGCTGAGAATCTTTATGGCAGCCATCTTGTTTTCTTTGTATAGGGGTTATTTCTATTTTTTATTTGAATGTTTCTACTTTGCTTTCGCGTGTTTGCGCTGCAAAGATAATGATTATTTTCAGAAACAGGAAAGACTTTCATAAAAAAAATGACGGGAAAGAGGGAAGAGTCTCTATCTGTGCGGCTGACGAACGACGCGCTCTAAAGGAAAACGGCCTATCTTCGCAGACCGGCCGTTTCAGAACCATGAAAAACTTAATTCAAAACAACAAACTCTTTAATTCAAGTTTCGGAAGTTCTCCTGTACCACAGATTACGCAGATTCACACAGATTCTCCTTCCTGCGTTCCATCCCAACTTCCCTCTCTTTCAGTGCATAATTACACTGACTATTTCAATTTCACAGATTACGCTGCGAAAGGCTTCGCAGCTTTCGAGTGTTGCGCCTGCTCGTAGCCGTTAGCACCAGCGAAGCGTGCTGCATGAAATCTGTGTAATAACACGGTGAAATGATCACGCAGAAGACAAGCTTAATCTGTTTAATCTGTGGTTTATGAACAACCGAAACTTGAACTCTTTAACTCAAAACAATCACGATGCAAAAAACGGGTTTCGCTAATGATGGTTGCAGACGGTGGCCACGCAGGCGGTGTCGCGGTCGGTGACCACAAGCACCTTGATGTCCGTGTCGTGTGCCTTCTGCATGTCAGCCTTGTGGGGAGCCACCATGATGGCGGCCACTTTGGGGGTCATCCGCGCCTTGCGCTGCTTGATGCAGCTCTGTGCCGTCAGCGACGTGGCAAGGGCCGTGAGGATGGCGATGATGATTTGCACGATTTGGTGCAGGCTCTGCTTGTTCATAGGTATTGGAAAATAAAGTTAAAGATAAAAAAGAAGACCCACCCCGCCCTGCGGGCACCCCTCCCGTGAGGGAGGGGAGAGACCCACCCCCAGCCCCTCCCGTGAGGGAGGGGAGAAGGCTGGCGCGCAGCTTTCGAGCGATAGCGAGGCTCTCTCCCTCACGGGAGAGCGGGGAGAGGGTCTTCATTTTTCACTTTCATTACGGATTCGTGTCGTCGTCCTCGACGTCGCTCCAGTCGGCGCTGGTGCCGCCGCCGACCTGTGCCTTGAGGGTGGCAGCCACGGCCTTGCGGGTGGGCACCTTCTCGAACTGCACTTCGGGGCGCATGTCCTTCAGGGCCTCGCTCATCAGGTAGTTGGCGCCGAACTTGGTGATGTTCTGCTCGGAGAACTTCTCCAGCGTGGAGGCTCCCGTGCTGCTGATGCTGGGGTAGAAGATGCCGAGGTCGCCGAGGTCCACCTTGAAGCCCTGCATGAGCAGTTCTCGCAGACAGTGGGACATCTCCGTGAGCACGCCGACGATGGTGCCGGTGCTGAAGACCGTGTTGTGGTCCTGGATGTGGCGAGCGAACTGCGCGATGTTCAGGACGCCGGTGAGCTGGATGTTCGCATAAGCCTTCTTGGGCTCGTTCTCGTCCATGGGATTCTTCCGCAGGGCGACGCTGTACTTGACAGGCTGGAGTGCTTTTACAGTTGCCATAGTAGTAAAGATTTAAGGTTAGAGAATTGGGGGAAAGACCCTCTCCCCGCTCTCCCGTGAGGGAGGGGAAAAGACCCTCTCCCCGCTCTCCCGTGAGGGAGAGAGCCTCGCTATCGCTCGAAAGCTGCGCGCCAGCTTTCTCCCCTCCCTTACGGGAGGGGTGCCCGCAGGGCGGGGTGGGTCTCCCCCCTCCCTCACGGGAGGGGCTGGGGGTGGGTCTGTTGGGGGTGGGTCTGTTTTTTTGGGGGGCTCTTTCTTTGTGGTGTGACAGCCCTTTATGGTGTGGGACAATCGGCGGCGGGAGCAGGGGTTTTTCGTGTTTCGTCCGTTCGTCCTGGCTTCGACGGCCATTCGTGGCACGGCAGGGGTATTGCTCCCGTTCGTTGTCTCCGCTGAGACATGCTTTCGTGTCCTCGTTGGTTTCCGATTGCAAAATTACAAAATCTGCAAGCGACTTGCAAACTTTTTTTTCGTCGCAGGCAGGAATTTTGCCTTTTTCCTGCCTGCGGCCATACGTTTTCGCGATTGTCCCACTACGAATAGGACTCTCCCCCCGCCCTCCCTAAGGGAGGGAGCGGTTACATTTGAAAACTGAAGACGCAAAAATCCTGCTCTTGTCAGGTATTTGCTCCCTCCCTATAGGGAGGGCGGGGGGAGGGTCTATTCCTTCATCATTTCTCCTCCATTATTTTCTTGAGGAACGAGAGTTTCACACCGCTGTGTGCCGCCTCTTCGGGTGTCACGGCCCGCGCGAAGGCCCGTTCGCGGGCCTCGCGTTCTCGCTGCTTCTCCTCTTCGTAGATGCGTGCGGCCTCTGCGCGGCGGTCGGCGGCGTCCTGCCGTCTGCGCTCGGCTTCCTCCGCGCGCTGTTCTTCGGCGGTCTTGTCGGCGTCGGGAGGGTTGTCGTAGTAGCCGTTCAGCACCTTATCGAAGTGCTCGTCGCTCTCCAAGAGCCATATCAGAGAGGCCTTGAAGGGCACTTTCCTTTTTGCGCTCTTGATTCTTCCGTTGAGGAAGTCACTTGCAGTCATTTTCCGCACGGCCGTCAGCAGGGCCTGCTTCGTGTTGTAGCTGTTGACAATGTACTGCAAGCGATGTCGGTAGCCTCGGCTCAGATAGGCCACTTGGGCTATGTTGCTTCCAGCCTCGCGAAGGGTCTGATTGAAGAATCGCAGAAAGGCGTCGAAGTCCACTCTCAAATCCTCGCGCGAATCAGAGACCGCGCGGTCTCCCTCTTTCTGTATTTCTTCTTTACTTTCTTTGTTACTTTCTTTCATTTCGTCTTTTATCTTTCTTAAATGATGTTTTTCAGCATATTTTTTTGCCCTCCTCCGGACTCTCCCCGGACTCTCCCCCCGACCTCCCTAAAGGGAGGGAGCGGTTACTTGTAAAAACAGAGGACGTGGTAATCCTGCTCTTGTAAGGTATTTGCTCCCTCCCTTTAGGGAGGGCGGGGGGAGAGTCCCGGGGGGAGAGTCCTGGGGGGGAGAGTCCCGGGGGCTGGGTCTTCCCTACTCTACGAATCCGAGCAGACTATCCCTGCGCAGGCATCGCCATTCGCCCTTGTCGAGGTCGAAGAAGCAGAGCACCTGCGGGGATGGTCGGCGCACCCCCTTGGGGCGGTTCTGCGGGGGTATCAGGTGGGATGCCCGCGTGCCGCGTGCCTCGCGCACCGTCCCGTCCTTTTTCATGAAGACGAGGCGCACCTCGCCCTCGGCCAGGCGCGTCTCCAGTTGGTCAATGTCATGTACAATCATAGTTCGCTCACTGCTTTCATTATCCACTGCTTGCACTACGCCCACACCGCGTGTTTCGGGCGGGAGTAGTAGCTGAAGCTCTTCGCGTATTCCTCGCCTGTGCAGTCGGTGACGATGGCGTGGAAACGTTCCATGTAACCTTGATGTCAATAAAAGGGAAAGTGGCTTTTAAAAAAAGTGCACAAAGCTTGCACGTATTTGGATATTTTTTTGTAACTTTGTGGCGTTAATGCGACAATCGTATTCAAATCTGCTCGAAAATAGCCTAAGAGCTATTCAAAGCTATTTTTTTACAGAACTCATCATAAAACGAATAAAACCTATCAACAACGATGGACAACGAACTGCTGAGACAATGCGAGCAGACCGCCCAGAGGTGGCTCTCCTCGCCCGTTTACGACGAACAGACAAAAGCCGAAGTGCGCACTATGCTGGAGGCCGAGGACAAGACGGCCCTCATCGACGCGTTCTACCAGACACTGGAGTTCGGCACCGGCGGACTGCGCGGCATCATGGGTGCCGGCACCAACCGCATGAACCGCTACATCGTGGGCGCAGCCACGCAGGGCTTCGCCAACTACATCCTGAAGGCATTCCCCGGACGGCAGGATCTCGCCGTGGTCGTGGGACACGACTGCCGCAACCACGGCCGCGAGTTCGCCGAGACGGTGGCTGCCATCTTCTCGGCCAACGGCATCAAGGTCTATCTCTTCGAGAGCCTGCGTCCCACACCAGAAATTTCCTTCGCCATACGGCAACTGAAAGCGCAGGCCGGCGTCAACGTCACAGCCTCGCACAACCCCAAGGAGTACAACGGCTACAAGGCTTACTGGGAAGACGGCGCACAGGTGCTCGCACCCCATGACACCGGCATCATCGACGAGGTGAACAAGGTGCGCGTGGAGGACGTCAAGTGGACGGGCAATCCGGACCTCATCCAGATTATCGGCGGCGAGATGGACTGGGACTACCTGCAGGCAGTCAAGGAGGCTATGGTGGACCAGGATGTCATCCTGCGACAGAAGGATCTCAACATCGTCTACACACCGCTGCACGGCACCGGACGCGTCATCATTCCCGAAGCACTGCGCTCATGGGGCTTCCAGAACATACACGTCGTGCCTGAGCAGATGGTCGTCGACGGCAACTTCCCCACCGTGGTCTCGCCCAACCCCGAGAACTCCGAAGCCATGACGCTCGGCATGAAACTCGGCACGAAGCTGGGTGCCGACCTCGTCATCGCCAGCGACCCCGACGCTGACCGACTGGCCATCGTCTGCCGCAACCCGAAAGGCGAATGGGAGATCCTCAATGGCAACCAGACCTGCATGATGTTCGCATGGTACATCATCGCCAACAAGAAGAAGCTCGGACAGCTGCGGGGCAACGAGTTCCTCGTGAAGACCATCGTCACCACCGAACTCATCAAGCGCATCGCCGACAAGAACGGCGTGGAGATGATGGACTGCTACACCGGCTTCAAATGGATTGCCGCACTCATCCGCGAGAACGAGGGCGTGAAGAAATACATCGGCGGCGGCGAGGAGAGCTTCGGCTTCCTGCCCTTCGACAAGGTGCGCGACAAGGATTCACCCGCCAGCATCTGCCTCATCTGCGAAATCGCAGCATGGGCCAAGGACAACGGCAAGACGCTCTATGACCTGCTGATGGACATCTACCTCGAATACGGCTTCACGCTGAACCACACGGTGAACGTGGTGCGTCCGGGCAAGACGGGGGCCGACGAAATCAAACAGATGATGGCGGACTTCCGCGGCGCCAAGGCTCCGAAGACACTCGGTGGCTCGAAGGTCGTCTGCACGAAGGACTACCAGGCCCTTACGGCCACCGATGCCGAGGGCAAGAGCGTGAAGCTCGAGATGCCTGCCACGTCGAACGTACTGCAGTGGTTCACCGAGGACGGCACCAAGGTCAGCGTACGACCCTCGGGCACCGAACCCAAGATAAAATTCTATATCGAAGCTCCCGCCACCATGCAGTGCCCGAAGTGCTACCCCGCCGCCTGCGCAGAGGGGATGGACAAGGTGAAGGCTGTATGTGCCGACCTGGGAATCTGAACGGATTGACGAATCAACGGAATCTGAACCTCCCATGAGGGATAACACCATCCGATGGGCCTGCCTCTGTGCCGGCGACATTCTTCTTAGGAGAGAGGGCGACATGCTCTCTCTTCCTATAGGTGACGAGCCGCCTGTACCGCTGAAGGCATGGAACATAGTGACAACAATCGGGACGGCACCTGGCGAGACGATGAAAGTCGTACGTCTGGACCGTCCCGTTGTCGACGACGGGAAGCTGACGATGATGCCTCTGCGCGCCAGCTTCGACGTACTCGACGACACGAGCTACGCCATGGCCGGCAAGGCGGCCGAGCTCGTCTACTGGGACCAGAACACGAAGTTCTGCGGATGCTGCGGCGCTCCGATGAGGCTGCACACCGAAATCAGCAAACGCTGTACTGAATGCGGCAAGGAGGTGTGGCCCCAACTCGCCACGGCTGTGATCGTCCGAATCACAAGACACGGGCAGGGAGAGGGGGACGACGAGGTCCTCTTAGTACACGCCCACAACTTCAGACGCCCGTACTACGGCCTCGTGGCAGGCTTCGTGGAGACGGGCGAGACACTCGAACAGGCAGTGCGACGCGAAGTACGCGAGGAGACAGGGCTCGAGATTCAGGACATCTGCTATTTCGGCTCGCAGCCATGGCCCTACCCCTGCGGACTCATGGTGGGCTTCACTGCTCACTACGCCTCGGGCGAACTGCGCCTGCAGCGAGAAGAACTCTCGGCCGGAGGATGGTACACACGCGACCAGATGCCACCCATCCCCGGCCCCTCGTCCATCGCCCGACGACTCATCGACGACTGGCGAATGGACGGACACGAACGGACGAAATAACACATTAAAAAAACATCTCGCATGAGACATTTCAGCTTTCTGGCCGCTATGGCCACCACCGCCCTACTCGGCCTCGCTGCCTGCGGCGGACACGACTACGAATCCGTCGAGGGAGACCCGACACACACACGCATCTACACGCTCAAGAACGGACTGAAAGTCTACCTCTCCGTGAACCGAGACGAACCGCGCATACAGGCCAACATCGCCGTGCGAACCGGTTCGCGCAACGACCCCGCCGAGACGACGGGACTGGCGCACTACCTGGAGCATCTTATGTTTAAGGGAACCAAGCAGTTCGGCACTACAGATTCAACCAAAGAATCAACTCTCCTGGACGAGATTGAACAGCGCTTCGAGGCCTACCGCCAGCTCACCGACCCCGCCCAGCGTAAACAGGCTTATCATGAGATTGACAGCGTCAGTCAGCTCGCTGCCAAGTACAATATCCCCAACGAGTACGACAAGCTGATGGCCCTCATTGGCTCCGACGGCACCAACGCCTACACGAGCTTCGACCAGACCGTCTATGTGGAGAACATCCCGTCCAACGAGGTCGACAACTGGGCGCGCATACAAGCCGACCGCTTCCAGAACATGGTCATCCGCGGCTTCCACACCGAGCTCGAAGCCGTCTATGAGGAGTACAACCTCTACCTCTCCAACGACGGCGAGAAGATGCTGAATGCCCTACTCTACAAGCTCTTCCCCAAACATCCCTACGGCACACAAACCACCATAGGCACGCAAGAGCACTTGAAGAACCCCAGCATCACAAACATCAAAAACTATTTCAAGAACTACTACTGCCCCAACAACGTGGCGATCTTCATGGCGGGCGACCTCGACCCCGAAGAGACCATAGAGACGCTGGAGAAACATTTCGGCAACTGGCAGCCGAACCCCGACTGCCGCCGACCGGAATACGCCATGCAGCCTGCGCTGACGGCTCCCGTAGACACCACCGTCGTGGGACTCGAAGCAGAGAGCCTCTACCTCGGATGGGCCTTCCCCGGCGCCAAGGACCGGGCCTGCGACACCCTCGCCCTCATCGGCGAAGTACTCAGCAACGGACGCGCCGGACTCATCGACCTCGACATCAACCAACGGCAGACCATGCTCGGTGCTTTCGCAGGGAGCGAGACGCTGGCTGACCACAGCATCTTCATCATGGGCGGCTCGCCACGAGAAGGTCAGACGCTGGAGGAGGCACGCAGCCTGCTGATGGCCGAGCTGGACAAACTCAAGAGCGGCGACT
The DNA here is from genome assembly GCA_947166655.1 of uncultured Prevotellaceae bacterium. Classification (GTDB taxonomy): domain Bacteria; phylum Bacteroidota; class Bacteroidia; order Bacteroidales; family Bacteroidaceae; genus Physcousia. The sequence goes on along the minus strand of CAMVFC010000021.1, from coordinate 20,123 downwards.
TCCCCGACGAACTCCTGACGGCCATCGTCAACAACATGAAGCTCAACGAGCAACAGATGATAGAACACAACCGCGCACGAACCTCCCTGTTCGAGGCGTCTTTCATCAACGGCATCGAATGGAAGGACTGCGTGGAGCGAATCGACCGCATCGCAGCACTGACCAAGGAGGACATCGTCAACTTCGCACAGCGACACCTCACCGCCAACTGCGTCACCGTATTCAAACGACAAGGCGAGGATGCCAACCTTAAGAAGATCGAGAAACCAGAGATCACCGCCATACCCGCCAACCGCCACCTGATGAGCGACTTCGTACGCGAGATGCAGGCCGCAGAGGTGGAGCCCATACAACCGCGCTTCGTGGACTTCAGCAAGGACCTTAACGTGGGCACCACAGCCCACGGTCTGAAGCTGGCTTACAAGCAGAACACCGAGAACGACATCTTCCGACTCACCTTCCGCCTGCCCTTTGGCACCGCTGCCGACAAACGTCTCGACGCCGCCAGCGACTACATCGAACTTCTCGGCACAGACAGTCTGACGGCCGAGCAGATCCAGCAGAAGTTCTACGCCCTGGCCTGCAGCTACGGCGTGTACGTAGGACCTTATCAGACCAGCATCAGCCTTAGCGGCCTGGGAGAGAACATGCCCGCAGCCCTCCAGCTCTTGGAGGACGTGCTGAAGAACGTACGCGTGGATGCCGACGCTTACAACGCCTTCACAGCCAACGTCATCAAAGCCAGGAACGATGCCAAGTTGGAACAACGGCAGTGCTTCAGCGCTCTCTTCGACTACGGCCTCTACGGACCGCGCAACAGCACCCGTGACCAGCTGACACCAGCAGAGCTGAGAGAACTGAACCCGCAGGTGCTCGTCGACTTAATCCACAGCCTCACCAGCTACGACCACACCGTACTCTACTACGGCCCGGCCACGGAGAAGGAACTGAGCCAACTGCTCGCCGAATACCATGCCGTACCCGACGAAAGAAAGGCACCCCTCACCTTCGAGGAATACCGCGAGCAGGACACGCCCGAGACTGAAATCCTCCTGGCTCCCTACGACGCCAAGAACATCTACATGAGAGCCATCGCCAACGAGGGCACACCCTGGGACGTCGAACGAACGCCCGTAGCAGCCCTCTACAACGAGTATTTCGGCGCCGGGATGAACGGTATCGTTTTCCAGGAACTGAGAGAGAGCCGCGGACTGGCCTACAATGCCTCAGCCTATTACTTCTGCGACCCACAGCGGAAGGGCCATCCCGAATACAGCTTCACGCACATCATCTCGCAGAACGACAAGATGATGGACTGCATCCGCACATTCACACAGATCGTCGACACGCTGCCGCAGAGCGACAAAGCCTTCGAGATTGCCAAGCAGAGTCTGCGTAAGCAGTTGGCCTGCGAGCGAACCACACGCGGCGAAATCCTCAACGCCTGGTTGGCAGCACAAGACCGAGGCATCGACTACGACGTGAACGAACGTATCTACAACGCTCTGCCTAATCTGACGCTGAAGGACATCGCTGACTTCGCCGACAAGTTCATGGCCCGCAAGACACGCCGCTACGTCATTCTCGGCAACGAGAAAGAGCTGGACATGACTGCCCTCCAGAAGGTGGGACCAGTGCGTCGAGTCAGCCTTGAAGAAGTGTTCGGATATTAAAGAGGAAGGAGTGAACTCCAAAAATCGTACGAACGTTGAATTAAGAAGAATCCGATGAAACAGCAAATCCTACTCAAGACAGCCCTCACCATCGCATTAGCGACGGTCCCCTCACTACCGCTCGGCGCTCTGCGACACCTGACACTTCAAGAAGGAAGGGCTGGGGAAGGGCCTGCCTCGTCCTCCCTCGCAAACCCTGCGGAAGGAGGACCTTCCACCCCACTCTGGCTACGCGCCTCTGCCCTCTCACCCGACGGACAGACCATCTGCTTCGCCTACAAGGGCGACCTCTTTACGGTGCCCGCTACAGGCGGACAGGCACGGCAGCTCACCTCCAACGCCGAATGGGACGGAAATCCCGTATGGAGCCCTTCGGGACGGCACATCGCCTTCATGAGTGAGAGGGAAGGTAGCATGGACATCTACCTGATGCCTGCAGACGGGGGGCAACCCACACGCCTCACCACACGATCAGGAACGGAGACTCCGCTGGCCTTCCTCTCGGACGACGAGTTGCTATTCTCCTCCGAAGGTCTGCCCACACCCGACGACAGGCAGTTCCCTTCCAGAATCTACCCACACCTTTATAAAATACGCACGCAGGCGGGCGCACGCCCAAAACGCATTTCAGACCTCTCAGCAGGAAACCTCACCGTGGGACCCGAAGGAGCGCTCATCTATGATGCCATCAAGGGCTACGAAGACCCTATGCGCAAACACCAGACCAGCTCCATCGCACGAGACCTGTGGATGTTCACGCCAGCGGATAAGCACAGTAGCAAACCGTCATTCCGACAGCTCACTACCTCGAAGACCGACGACCGATGCCCCGTCTTCGTACGTCAGACCAGCACGCTCTACTGGCTCTCTGAAGAGGGCGGCACCTTCAACGTATGGAGCCGAAGCCTCGACAGCAACGCACAGCCCACACGACTGACCGACTTCAAGGACATGCCTGTGCGCTACCTCTCGGCTGCCAACAACGGCACACTCTGCTTCTCATGGGACGGAGAGCTCTACACAATGAAGCCTGGAGAGAAAGCGAGAAAGGTGGAGATCAGCATCATAGCCGACACCAACGAACGGGAAATCGTACGTAACATCGTCAGCCGAGGTGCCACCTGCGTCAGCCATTCACCAAAGAACAAGGAAATCGCCTTCGTCCTCGGAGGCGACGTCTACGTCACTTCATTCGACTACAAGACCACCAAACAGGTCACTGACGGACCAGGACGTGAGCGCACCGTGAGCTTCAGCGAGGACGGACGAAGCCTGGTCTACGACAGCGAGCGGGGCGGACGATGGGCACTCTACCGCACCAGCATCAAACAAGAGGACGAGAAAACATTTACCTATGCCACCGAGCTCGAAGAGGAACGTCTCACACCCGAAGAACAGACGTGCTTCGAACCCCGCTACAGCCCTGACGGGAAAAGCATCGCCTTCCTCCGCGACCGACAGGAACTCTGCGTGATGGACGCCAAGTCAAAAAGCGTACGCACTGTGATGCCCGGCAAGTTCCAGTACAGCTACAGGGACGGCGATCAGGCCTTCGCGTGGAGTCCGAACTCAAAATTTCTCCTCTCCCACTATATCGGGACCGGAGGATGGAACAACACTGATATCGCACTCATACCCGCCGACGGTAAGGGAAAGATCGTCAACCTGACCAACTCGGGCTACACCGAGAGCAACCCGCGATGGGTTCTCGGCGGAAAGGCCATCCTCTTCCACAGCGACCGTGCCGGTTACCGAAGCCACGGTTCGTGGGGAGCCGAGGAGGACGTCTACATCACCTTCCTCAACCCTGAAGCATTCGAACGATTCCGCATGAACAAGGAGGAGCGTGAGCGATTCGACGAAGCCGAGAAGGAGGTCAAGGACAAGGAGAAGAAGGCCAAAGAGGAAAAAGAGAAGAAAGAAAAGGAAAAGGCCGAGAAGAAACGTGCCAAGATGACCGACGCACAGAAGAAGAAAGCCGACGAGGCCGAGAAGAAAGAAAAGGAAAAGAAAGAAAAGAAAGAGCACGAGGCCGACAGCATCAAGGCTGCCAACCCTGAGTTTGACCTCAACGACCTGGAACTGCGCACCGTGCGTCTGACCTTCAACAGCAGTGGCATCGGCGATGCCATGCTGAACAAGGAAGGCACCAAGCTCTACTACGTTGCCAGCAACTACCCCAACGGCTCTGCCCTCTGGGAGCGCGACCTCGAGAAGGGCGACACGCACATCAAAGCCACGGGCGTAGACTTCACCGACTTCGACCTTGACAAAGAGGGCAAGACGGCCTATTACGTCAGCAACGGACAAATCAAGAAACTGGAAGTCGAGGGCGGCAAGGTATCGACCATCGATTTCGAATGCTTCCACAATAACCGCCCGGCGGCCAGGCGAGAAGAATACTTCAGCCACGTCTGGAACCAGACACGCGAGAAGCTCTACGACCCTGGGATGAACGGTGCCGACTGGAACATGCTGCAAAAACGCTACCGGCGCTTCCTTCCCCACATCGGGAACGACCGCGACCTGGCTGAGATGGTGTCTGAGTTACTGGGCGAACTGAACGTATCACACACAGGATGCCGCTACAGGAGTCCCGCCTACACGCTGACAACGGCTGACCTCGGAGCCTTTCTCGACGATGACTACGAAGGCGACGGACTGCGCATCGTGGAACTCGTACCCGGCACACCGCTCACTCGGCAAAAAGGAATCACAAAGGGCTCCGTCATCACTCACATCGACGGACAGGCCATCAAGGCTGGAAAGGACTACTATCCCCTTCTGGCCGGAAAGGCCGGCCGCTACACGCGCCTGACCGTCAAGGACAACAAGGGCAACGCCAAGGACTACACCGTCCGCCTGGCGTCCGACTGTTCCGACGAACTCTACCGCCGATGGGTGAACCGCAATGAAGCGTTCGTTGACAGCCTCTCCGATGGTAAACTGGCCTACGTGCACATCCGGGCCATGAACGGAGACAGTTTCCACGACCTCTACCAGCGGCTGCTCTCTGACAAGAACCGTGTGCGACAGGCTGTCATCGTCGACACACGCCACAACGGAGGAGGGTGGTTGCACAACGACGTCTGCGAACTGCTCAACGGAAAGGCGACCATGGACTACACTCCGCGCGGACAATACATTGGCACTGACCCCTACAACCGCTGGACAAAACCTTCATGTATGCTCATCTGCGAGGACAACTACAGCAACGCACACGGCACACCATGGCTCTACAAGGAACTGGGTATCGGTCCCCTCATCGGAGCTCCCGTGCCGGGAACGATGACCGCCGTCTGGTGGGAGAACATCGGCAACCTCACCTTCGGGATTCCAGAAGTGGGCGCCAAGGACAACCGAGGACACTACCTCGAAAACCAACAGCTCGAGCCCGATGAACTGGTGCTGACGCTGCCCGGCGACCTGCTCCACGGACACGACGCACAATTGGAACATGCTGTCCGCCTCATGCTAAAACGTAAATAAGATAGAAAAAGAGCGACAGGCCCTCACTTTTTGAGCCTATCGCTCTTTCTTTTCATGGATTTTGTGTACCTTTGCCCGCGAAAACAAGAAGAGCACTCATGAAACTCATCCTCCTCTCCACGCCCGAGTTCTTTGTCGAAGAAGACAAGATTATCACAACCCTCTTCGAGGAAGGCCTGGACTTGGTGCATCTGCGTAAGTTCGATTCGGAGCCTATCTATAGCGAACGACTGCTCACGCTGATTCCCGAACAGTGGCACAAGCGCATCGTCGTACACGAGCACTTCTACCTGGTCAAGGAATTTGGACTCCGCGGCATACACCTGAATCCCGATAATCCCGAAATACCCAAAGGACACGAAGGCACCGTCAGCTGCTCGTGCCACTCCCTCGAAGAGCTACGCCGCGAGCGCCAGACAGGAAAGGACTATCTCTTCCTCTCGCCGGTCTTCAATAGCATATCCAAACCCGAACGCCACGCCGCTTACACCGCAGCAGAACTTCACGATGCCGTACGCTCAGGGCTCATCGACCGCAAGGTGATGGCTGCCGGAGGTGTCAACGCGCAAACCCTGCCACAGCTCTCCGACTGGGGCTTCGGAGGCGCTGTCTTGCTCGGTGACCTCTGGACACGCTTCAACATCCACACTGGCCTGGACTATAAAGAAGTAATCGCACACTTCCGCAAACTCCGCAAGGCTGCCGGGTGAAAAGATAGAAAAGATAAAGAATTAAGATACAGCGTAAAGATTAAAGAGTCCATGGACAACTTCCTCGTTTTCTCGGGCACGGCCACCCGCTACCTGACCGAAAAGATTTGTGCCAGCTTAGGCATGGAAATGGGTAATATCACCGTCACCCGCTTTGCCGATGGTGAATTCTCCGTCTGCTATGACGAGACGGTACGCGGTCGCGACGTTTTCCTCGTGCAGAGCACCTTTCCCAACAGTGATAACCTCATGGAACTCCTGTTGATGATCGATGCCGCCAAACGCGCCAGCGCACGCACCATCAACGCCGTCATCCCTTATTTTGGCTGGGCACGGCAAGACCGTAAGGACAAACCGCGCGTAGCCATCGGTGCAAAACTCGTGGCTGACATGCTGTCCGTGGCTGGCATCACGCGACTGATTACCATGGACCTCCATGCCGACCAAGAACAGGGATTTTTCGATGTCCCCGTCGACCATCTCTACGCATCCAGTGTCATGCTGCCATACATCCAGAGCCTCAACCTCGAGAACCTCGTCATCGCGACACCCGACGTGGGCGGATCAAAGCGTGCATCTGCCTACTCCAAGTTCTTCGGATGCCCACTTGTGCTGTGCAACAAGACCCGTCGCCGCCCCAACGAAGTGACAAGCATGCAGATCATCGGCGACGTGACTGACGCCAATGTCATCCTCGTCGACGATATGGTAGACACCGCTGGAACCATCACCAAAGCGGCCGACCTGATGATCCAAAGCGGAGCACGCAGCGTACGCGCCATCGCCAGCCACTGCGTCATGAGCGGACCCGCCAGTGAACGCGTGCAGGCCAGTCAACTTGAGGAAATAGTGTTCACCGACAGCATACCCTACAGTAATCGCTGTGCCAAGGTCAAGCAGCTGACTATCGCTGACCTCATCGCCGAGACCATTCGGCGAGTCGAGGAGAATCAGAGCATCAGCAGCCAATATCTGATCTGACACACAAATACTGCTCTACCCCATCACTTTACCCGAAACTAACGACTTACCTTCTTATGAAAAGATTTCTTTTCCTCACGCTCTGCGCGATGCTTTCTGGCATCGCGCTGGCTGTTCCTGTCAGCAGACAGCAGGCACGACAGCAGGCAGCCCTCTTCCTGCAAGACAAAGCAGGAAGCCAAGAACTCACACCCGTCACGACACGAGCCAAACTGGCACCGCGACGCGCCGGCTTGAAAGCTGACGCCGAAGCCTACTACGTATTCAACCGAGGCGAAGGACAGGGCTACATTATCGTCGGTGCCGACAGTGAAGTGCCCGAGGTGCTGGGCTATTGTGATAGCGGAACGTTCGACTACACCCAGCTGCCCGCAAACATGAAATCGTGGCTCATCCACTACGAAGAGCAAATCCTCGCCATACAAAACGGCAAGGCACAGCGGGCACCTGTCACAGCTACCACACACGACCCGGTAAAACAACTAATGACCTCCACCTGGAACCAGGGCTATCCATACAACCAGAACTGCCCCGGCGGTTCCGTCACCGGTTGCGTGGCAACGGCCATGGCCCAACTCTTGTACTACCAGCGAGAGAAATCGGTCACCGAGACACAGGCCGATATCCCTGGCTATACCACCAACACCGACAAGCGCAAGGTGCCCGGCATCGCCGAAGGAGCCCCCATCGACTGGCAGAACATGAAAGACCGCTACAGCGGTAACGAGACCTCGGCACAGCGCAATGCCGTTGCCAACCTGATGCTATATTGCGGGACATCCGTAGAAATGGATTACACCACCAGTTCCTCTGGCGCCTACTCGTATATGGTGGCCGAAGCGATGAAAGCCTATTTCGGCTATGGGGCCTCTGTCCAGTATTTCCTTCAAAGCAACTACACCAATACCCAGTGGGACAACCTCCTATACAACGAGCTGGTTAACGACCGTCCCTTCTATCTCAGCGGTGCTAACTCCGAAGCAGGACACGCTTTTGTCTGCGACGGATATGACGGCAAAGGTTACTACCACATCAATTGGGGCTGGGGAGGCACCAGCGACGGCTACTACCTGCTCACCAACCTCACGCCAGGCGCTCAGGGCATCGGCGGCTCCAACGACGGTTACAACAATGGTGTGGAGGCCATCATCGGCATCGAGCCAGAGAATTTCGACACGAAGCCCATCACGTTTGCCGACGCCAACGTCCGCAAACTTTGCATTGGTGCTTTCGACGCCGACGGCGACGGAAATGTGACCTACAGCGAAGCGGCTGCCGTCACCGACCTCGGCAACGTCTTCAGCGGAGCACGCACCATCAGGAGTTTTGCTGAGCTGAAGTTCTTCACCGCCCTCACCACCATCCCCGACAATGCTTTCATGGGATGCATGGTTTTGAACACCCTGCGCTTGCCGAAAGGCATCACCTCGATTGGCGCACGCGCCTTCGTGGCCTGTTCCAAACTGACGACCCTGCAATTTCCAGAGGGCTTGGTCGCCATCGGCGACTCAGCTTTTGCAGGTTGTAGAATGCTTAGTTTCGGCGATCTTCCAGCTGGCATCACTGCCATCAACGCTCACACGTTCCAAAACTGTTTAGCACTGAAGAAAGTGCAACTGCCCGATGGCATCACGTCCATCGGGACGGAGGCTTTCGCCGGATGCACCAAACTGACGGACTTTATTCTCTCTGCCAGCGACCCGGCTGCCATATCTTTGGGAACGGACATCTTCAAGGACATCGACCTCACGGATGCCACATTGACCGTTCCGGAAGGCAGCAAGGTACGTTTTGCAGAGGCAGAACAATGGAAAAGCTTCGGCCGTATCTATGAGGTTCGTGTCGTTCCCGAAGAGGTGTTTATCCCGCTCACGGAGGAACGCGTCGTTTATTTGAAGAACGTCGGCACCGGTCTCTACCTGACAAAGGGCGAAGCCTGGGGCACACAGGCCATTGTCGGCGCAGATCCCATGCGCTTCAGACTTCGTCGGGACGCCAATATGCCGGAAGGACAATACTATCTCTATAGCGATGACACCGGCAACAGCCGCCACCGCCTCTTCCGTACCAGTTCTGATGAAAAGGTAGGCAGTGGCGTGCAGGCCACCTTCGTCGACGGCTACGACGACAGCGAGTGTGCATGGGTCGTCACTCTGATAGAAGGCACAGACGACACCTATACTTTCCAGACACCTAAGGGCCGACCGGGTTTCGTGTCTACACGTTTCTGGGGTGTGCAGCCCAGCCACAAGAGCAAGGCGGCCTCGCCTACTTATGGCGTCTACTCCGACATCATCTACACCAGCAATCAAGAGAACTGCCAGTGGCGGCTCGTCGACTACGAAGGCACCTACGCCACTTACTACGCTGCCCTCGAATTGGAGAATCTGCTCAGCATCGCCAAGGGCAAGAGAGTCGATGTCACACGCGAACAAGCCATCTTCGACGACCTGACAAGTGACCTTGCTCAGTTGCGCTCGGCCATGGTCACACTGCGCCGTAAGCTCGGACTCATCCATTTTGCAGACGACGAAGTGAAGAACCGTTGCCTCATCGGATGGGATCTCGACGGCGACGGCGAACTGAGTTTCACGGAGGCTTCCAAGGTCGATGACCTGGGCTATGCGTTCTACGGCTCCAATATCCCGAGTTTCAACGAGCTACAATATTTCACAGGCCTCACGACTCTCTATGGCAACAGCTTCGAAGGCAATGCATCCTTGACCTCCATCACACTGCCCGAAAGCCTCACGACGATGTACTATCGCATCTTCTTCGGATGCACCGGCCTCACCGAAATAACACTTCCGCGAGCCCTCAACTATCTTGGTTCCAATGCCTTCCAAGGCTGCACATCCCTACGCACAGTGCGCGTGGCTGTGCCCAACCCTGCACGCATAGAACTGGCGGATGATATTTTCGAAGGCGTCGACCTCAGCGCAGCCACGCTCGTGGTTCCCCACGGCAGCCGTGAACTCTATGCAGAAGCACCAGTCTGGAGCGATTTCGGCACCATCATCGAGATGCGCGGTGCCACGCAGGCACCATTCTCCGAAGCCACTGAGGACACACCCGTGTACGTATATAACCTCGGCGCCGACGCTTTTATCAACAAAGGCGAGGCCTGGGGCACGCAGGCCGTCACCGCACAGAACGGCATACAATTCCAGCTCAAACGCACGTCTAAGATGCCTGAAGGACAATATTACCTGCAGTCCTCCAACGGCATTCTCTTCCGCACCGACAGCGACAGCAAGGTGGGCACAGGCGTCAAGACCTGCTTCGTGGACGGCAGTAACCTCACGGCCAAAGCCTATTGGCAGTTAGTAGACGTAGGCGGCTACCGCTACACGCTGCAAGTGCCGGAAAACGATGCCGACTACGAATACGGACTCTACCTCGGCACCGACCCTTACCATGAGAGCAAAGTCGCTCAACCCACCGCAGGACTCTACTACGATGTTGATGGCGACAATGAAGAGCCGCGCTGTCTGTGGGCCTTCATCCGCGTGAGCGACTTGGAGGAAGCTGAAGCCTTCGACGAGGAGGTTGCCCTGTTGGCCAAACTGCTTGGCATTGCTGACAGCAAGGAGGTCGAAGCTACCGAGGAACACGCCGTCTACGATGATTTCGATGCCTCCCGCGAGGCCATCCGCAAGGCCGTCGCTTCCCTGCGTCAGAAGCTCGGGCTGATTGCTTTTGCCGATCCGCGGGCACACATCATCAGCATCAATGCCTACGACCTTGACGGCGACGACGAGGTGAGTCTGGAGGAAGCGGCTGCCATCACCGACCTCGGTACCACCTTCCGCAGTGCCACCACAATGCACTCTTTCGACGAACTGCAATATTTCACCTCACTGACAGAGATTCCTACGAATGCATTTGCTAACTGCACGGGACTGATATCAATATACTTGCCCGCCAGCATCACCGCTATCGAAGACAAAGCATTCCAGAACTGCTCAAACCTGCGTTATATTGCATCTGCCAACACCGTGGTCGCCGCGACGACAGCATCCGGTATTAACAAGAATGTCACGTTGTTCGCGCCGACAGAAGTACTTGAAAGCTATCGTGCCGACAAGTTCTGGAACACTCTTCGCATCGAAGAGCTGACAGGCCAGCCCACCGTGACAGCCCTTGATGTCAGCCGACAGTACGGACGCTCTAACCCAACCTTTGAGTTCGTCGTGACAGGCGCTCCCATCAATGGTACGCCTGCCTTGGTCTGCAATGAGGACCAGAAGTCTATGGTCGGAAGCTATCCCATCGTCGTCGAGAAGGGAACAGCCACCAACGAGGGCCTCATCACCGTTGATGCCACACTGACCATCGAGCGTGCACCGCTCACTGTAACGGCACGTTCCTACGCCCGCAAAGTCGGAGAAGCGAATCCCGAATTCGAGTTCAGTTTCCGCTCCTTCCGCAACGGCGAAAAGGCCCCCGATGCCTTCGTGGTACAGCCGACCGCTGTCTGCGAAGCCACTGCAGAAAGTCCTGCCGGAGAATATGAAATCCGTATCGTCGAGGGCGAAGCACCCAACTATGAAGTGACTTACGTGAACGGCATCCTGACCGTGGAACCCGACCAAAGCGCCATTACTGGCGTACAAGCTGATAGCGATGCCAAGACACCTCTTTACGACTTGAGCGGACGAAAGATACCTTCCGACAAGAAACTCCAGAAGGGAGTCTATATCCGTCATGGTAAGAAGACGGTGAGATAAGACACATATCATCATCCAAAGCAAAGACGCAAAGGCGGCCAATAGGTTGTTTCTTTGCGTCTTTTGTATTTCCTAAAGTGTTAAACCCTCTTAACATACTTAAACCAAACGCCCCACTTTTTGGTCAACTAAGGGAAATATCGTACTTTTGCACGGTTTTTTTAAGGAAAAGGCAAATGAATACACGACACTTCCTGCTCGCTCTTCTGATGCTGCCGACAGGCATCAGTGCTCAGACATGGACGTTACAACAATGCATCGACCATGCGGCTGAACACAACATCACGGTACAGAAGAACCGCCTCTCTCTCGAAGACGCCGAGCAACAGCGCCTTCAGGCCAAGGCGGCTCTCTTCCCCTCCCTTTCCGCGGCCGTCAGCCAGAGCCTGGGCTACCGACCTTTCCAGGAAGCCACCACCATCGTACAGAACGGAATGGCCACCTCCACCAACAACAAAGTCACAGAGAACGGTTCCTATGGCATCAACGCTAACTGGACGGTTTGGAACGGTGGCATCAACCAGAAGAACATCGAAGCACAAAACATTCAGAAGGATATCGCTGAGAACCAGACGCAGCAGACCCTCTCCACCATTCAGGAGCAGATTGCACAGCTCTACGTGCAGATTCTCTATACGACAGAGGCTGCGAAAGTCAACCGCCAGTTGGCAAAGACGGCACGGCAACAGTTGCAGCGCGGACAAGAGCGTTTCAAACTCGGCGATCTGGCCAAGGCTGATTTGGCACAGCTGGAAGCACAGGTGGCCAGTGCCGACTACGATGTCGTCAACAGCGATGCGCAAGTGGCAGGTTATAAGCGCCAACTCAAGGAACTCCTTCAATTGAATATCTCCGAGCCTTTCGACATCAGCACCAGCGAGATGGACGACAGCCGTGCACTGGCTCCCATACCCTCTAAAGAAGAAGTCTACCAGCAAGCACTCGCCGTACGACCCGAGATACGCGCTGCGCAGCTTCAAGCCGACGCGGCCGACGTGCAGCTGGACATTGCCCGCCGCGGCTACCTCCCCACCATTGGTCTGAACGCAGGTATCGGCACCAGTCACTATGCCGCTACAGGACAAAAGGGCTTCGGTGAACAAATCAAGCGGAACCTCAACGGAAGCGTAGGCCTAAGCGTCAGCGTGCCCATCCTCGACAACCGCCGCAACAAGACTGCTGTCAGCCGTGCCAAGCTCGCTAAGACAAGCGCCGCCCTTGATTTGCAGGACAAGCAGATCTCCCTGGGTTCCACCATCGAAAACCTCTGGCTCTCGGCCACCACATCGCAGCAGCGCTTCCAGAGCGCACAGGCTGCCGTCAAGAGTCAAGAGACCAACTACGAACTCATCAACGAACAGTTCAAGGCTGGACTGAAGAACATCGTCGACCTGCTGCAGGCCCGCGACAACCTCTTGCAAGCACAGCAGAACCGTCTGCAAAGCAAATACACAACCATCCTCAACACACAACTGCTCCACTTCTATGAAGGCGGACAGCTGACCATCTAAACCCGAAAAAGAACCATCCCCTATGAATACTAACAGAAATTTTCTGACGATTCTTTTTTCCATCCTCGTCTTCGTGTCTTGCTCCAAGAAGGCTGAGACGACCTACGAGACGACGACCGTCGAACGGGGCAACATCTCGACAACCGTCACCGCCACTGGTACCATCGAGCCAGTGACCAGCGTCGAAGTGGGTACGCAGGTGAGCGGTATCGTCTCCAAAATCTTCGTGGACTACAACTCCGAGGTCAAGGCCGGACAGGTCATCGCCGAACTCGACAAGACGAACCTGACGAGCGAGCTCGCCAGCCAGCGTGCCAACCTCACCTCGGCACAGAGTGCTCTTGATTATCAGAAGACCAACTACGACCGCCAGAAGGGCCTCTTTGACAAGGGACTTATCTCGGCCAACGATTTCGAACAGGCACGCCTTTCCTACATCCAGAGCCAACAGCAGGTAACAACGGCACGGCAGAATGTCAAGCGGGCTGAGACCAACCTCGGCTACGCCACCATCACATCGCCCATCAACGGCATCGTCCTCTCCAAGGCTGTGGAAGAGGGGCAGACGGTAGCCGCCAGCTTCAGCACGCCCACCCTCTTCACCATCGCACAAGACCTCACGGACATGCGCGTTATTGCTGACATCGACGAGGCCGACATCGGAGAGGTGAAGGAAGGACAGCGCGTGATGTTCACCGTCGATGCCTTCCCCAACGATACCTTCCAGGGACAGGTGACGCAGGTGCGTCAGCAGGCTACTACAGAAAGCAACGTGGTCACCTACGAGGTGGTCATCTCTGCACCCAATGCCGATCTCAAGCTGAAACCGGGGCTCACCGCCAACGTTACCATCTTCACTCTCGAGAAGAACGATGTCCTCATGGTGAGTGCCAAGGCATTGCGTTTCTCGCCGAACGAAGCGCTGATTGCTCCCGACGAGACCATTCAGCCCACCGAGGCGAAGAACAAGCTATGGGTACGCGAGGGTAAGACCTTCCGCGCCATCCCTGTAGAAATCGGCGTGAGCAACGGTACCCTCACTGAAATTACTTCAGGCGTGCAGGCAGGCACCGAAGTACTTGCCGACATGATCTTTGGCGAAGCAGAAGCCGAGCCTTCCAGCCAAAACAAGAATCCTTTCATGCCCGGACCGCGTAACAACAACAAGGATAAGAAGAAGTAAATGGAAAAGAAGGTCGTCATAGAGCTTCAGGACGTCCGCCGCAACTTCCAAGTGGGCAGCGAGACGGTCCATGCGTTGCGCGGCGTCTCGTTCAAGATTTACGAAGGCGAGTTCGTCACCATCATGGGCACATCGGGCTCTGGCAAGTCCACCCTGCTCAACCAGCTCGGCTGTCTCGACACCCCCACCAGCGGCGAATACCTGCTCGACGGAATCAGCGTGCGCACCATGCGCCGCAGCCAGCGGGCACGCCTGCGTAACCGCAAGATTGGCTTTGTCTTCCAGAACTACAACCTACTGGCCAAGACAACGGCTGTCGAGAACGTTGAACTGCCCCTCATGTATAATAAAGAGTACAGTGCCCGACAACGTCGCGAGGCCGCTGTCGCCGCTTTGCAGGCCGTGGGATTAGGTGACCGCCTGGAGCACAAGAGCAACCAGATGTCCGGCGGTCAGATGCAGCGTGTCGCCATCGCCCGCGCACTGGTCAACAACCCCGCCGTCATCCTTGCCGATGAGGCTACGGGTAACCTTGACACGCGCACCAGCTTCGAAGTATTGGTTCTCTTCCAGAAACTCCATGCCGAAGGACGAACCATCATCTTTGTCACCCACAACCCCGAGATAGCACAATACTCATCACGCAACATCGTCCTCCGCGACGGTAAGATACGTGAGGACGTGCAGAACCCCAACATCCTCAGTGCCGCCGAGGCCCTCGCTGCCCTCCCGGCACCCCAGGACGATTAGCCCCACATTCGGGAACGTCGCTCCATCAAAAACAAATACCCTCCCACCAAAGACAATCACCCCGCTACAAAACAATGACACTGTGCCCGTCGGTTTTCCCGTCGGGAAAAACGCCACCCTTATGAGCTTCACCAACCTCATCAAAATAGCCATCAAGGCCATCCTCAACAACAAGGCCCGTTCCTTCTTGTCGATGCTCGGCATCATCATCGGTGTCGGAGCCGTGATTGTCATGATGGCCATCGGACAAGGCTCCAAGCAGAGCATCCGCGAAGAGATTCAGAAGAACGGCACCAACATGCTCACCATCCGTCCCGGAGCAGACATGCGCGGCGGTGTGCGCCTCGATCCCTCAGCCATGCAGACCCTCAAGCAGATTGACTACGAGACTATTCTCTCCGAAGCCAAGTTCGTCAACAAGGTGTCACCCGAGGTAACGACGAGCGGGCAGGCCGTGTTTGGAAGCAACAACACGACGAGCACCTGCTATGGAGAATCGCCCGACTACCTGGGCATACGTCTCTGGCAGGTGGAAGAAGGTACGTTCTTCACCGAGGAAGACATCAAAAAAAGTGCGAAGGTGTGTGTCATCGGGCAGACCATCGTCAAAGAACTCTTCCCCAATGGGCAAGATCCTATCGGCAAGACCCTGCGCTTCAAGAACATTCCCCTGCGTATCATTGGCGTCTTCAAGGGCAAAGGCTATAACAACTGGGGCATGGACCAGGACAACGTCATCGTGGCACCCTACACCACGGTCATGAAGCGTCTGGCCGCACAGACCCACTTCAACAGCATCCTCTGCTCGGCCGTCACCGAGGAACTCTCCGAACAAGCCATCGATGACCTCACGGCCATTCTACGCCGCACCCATAAACTGAAAGACAGCGATGAGGACAACTTCACCATCCGCTCCCAGCAAGAATGGATGGAGACCATGTCCTCCACCATGGACACCATCACCATCATCCTTGTCGTGGCGGCAGCCTTCTCGCTACTCGTCGCCGGCATCGGCATCATGAATATCATGCTGGTGAGCGTCACCGAACGCACCAAAGAAATAGGTTTGCGCATGAGCGTGGGCGCGCGAGGCATCGACATCAGCAACCAGTTCCTCATCGAGAGCATCCTCATCAGTCTCACCGGTGGCATTCTCGGAGTCCTCTTCGGCGGACTGCTCACCTGGGGATGCAATGCACTCGTCGGCTATCCTGCCATCATCCCGGCATGGAGCGTCATCGTCAGCTTTGCGGTCTGCGTCGCCATCGGCGTAGGATTCGGCTACTTCCCTGCACAGAAAGCAGCACGCCTCGACCCCATTGAGGCCATACGCTACGAGTGAGAAGAGAAGACGCAAGAAAAGAATTAGATAAAAGATGAAAGAATATTCAATAAAGGATTAAAGATAATCGATAAAATGATGAAAAAGATTCTTTTTGCATTATTGATGTCATTGCCTCTGCTGGCAATGGCCGCTTCAAAGGACGACAGCCGCTACCTGCGGGGAGCCGTTCCCGAGCGTGACGGTCTCGTCACCTTCACACAGACCTTCACCGTGCAGGGCAAGAGCCAGGCCGAAATCTATACGGCCATGCAGGCTTATGTCCGTCGCCTCGTCGCCGAGGGCCGTCAGGACCTCCGCACACGTGTCACCTCCGATCAGGACAACACCATCATCGCCAAAGTCGAGGAAGTGATGACCTTCAAGAAGAAATTCCTCAACTGGGACCACTGCTACTTCCGCTATCTGATCTCTGCCGAGTGCACGCCCGATTCCAAGGTACACCTCACGCTCACACAGATCAGCTACCAGTATCTCTTTGACAACGAAGGAAACGGCGGCGAAACCTATAAGGCCGAAGAATGGATCAGCGACGCTGCTGCCATCAACAAGGCCGGCACCAAGCTCTATCCCCGCAGTGGCAAGTTCCGCCGCAAGACCGTCGACCGTGTCAACGAGATCTTCAACGGCGCCCGCGATGTCTTCGAGCAGCCGCAGCCCGAACAGCGGCGGCAGGCGACAACCGTGGATTAAACGGCAAGCTCTCCAACCATCAACGAATCAATCTTCGTGACCACAAAAGAACAAGCTCAGCAGCTATACCTCCAGGGCAACGCCCACCGCAAGCAACAGCGATGGGCCGAAGCCATGAATGCCTACGAGCAGGCCGCCGCCCTCGACCCCGCTTCGCCGGCCGTGGCAGCGCGCCAGATGCTCTCCTCCATTCTGGAGTTCCGCTGCAAAGACTATTATAATCCCTAATCGTTCGCTGCGGCATCACCGCAGCCACATAAAAAAACACCCTATGGCTAAAATCAAAGGGGCCATCGTCATCAACCAGGAGCGCTGCAAAGGCTGCGACCTCTGCGCAGTGGCGTGCCCACTCCACCTCATTCAGTTGGCCGACAAGATGGTCAATCGAAGAGGTTATCGTTATGTAGAACAGACCAATGCCGATGCCTGCACAGGCTGCACGTCCTGTGCCATCGTCTGCCCCGACGGCTGCATCACGGTCTATCGAAAGAAAGTGGAGCTTGCCGAATAGCATCCCCAGCCCACACGTAAATTATTTATTCGTTTATACGATCATTCGTTCATCGTTAGAATATGGCTCAGCAAGATATATTATTAATGAAAGGCAACGAAGCCATCGCCCACGCCGCCATCCGCTGCGGGTGCGACGGCTATTTCGGTTACCCTATCACGCCGCAAAGTGAAGTCCTCGAGACGCTGGCGGCAGAGAAGCCTTGGGAGACCACCGGCATGGTGGTCCTGCAGGCCGAGAGCGAGGTGGCCAGTATCAACATGCTCTATGGTGGCGGCGGCACAGGCAAGCGCGTCATGACCTCCAGCTCCAGTCCCGGCGTGGCGCTCATGCAGGAAGGTATCACCTACCTCGCAGGCGCCGAGATTCCCGCCTTGATTGTCAATGTGCAGCGTGGCGGTCCGGGCCTCGGCACCATACAACCCTCGCAGGGCGACTACTTTCAGGCCACTCGTGGCGGCGGCAACGGCGACTATCAGGTCATCGTCCTCGCGCCGGCCAGTGTGCAGGAGATGGCTGACTTCGTGGACGAAGCCTTCGAGCTCGCCTTCCGCTACCGCATCCCCACGATGATGCTCTCCGACGGTATCATCGGACAGATGATGGAGAAAGTGGTGCTGCCTCCCTTCAAGCCACGTCGCACCGAAGAAGAGATTCGTCGTGAGTGCCCGTGGGCCAGCATCGGACGTACCCCCGACCGCCAGCGCAACGTCATCACGTCGCTGGAGCTGCGCCCTGAAGCCATGGAGCGCCACAACCTTCACCTGCAGGAGAAATACCGTGCCATCGAAGAGGCCGAGGTACGCCTCGAAGAGCTGCGGACGGCCGATGCCGACTATCTCATCGTGGCCTTTGGTTCCGCTGCACGCATCGCCCAGAAATCCATCGACCTGCTTCGTGCCGAAGGCATACGTGTCGGCCTGCTACGTCCCATCACACTCTGGCCCTTCCCCACGAAGCGCATCGCACAACTGGCCACGCAGGTGAAGGGCATTCTCTCTTTCGAGATCAATGCCGGACAGATGGTGCAGGACGTGCGCCTCGCCGTCGAAGGTCGCACGCCTGTGGCCCACTACGGTAAGATGGGAGGCATCGTACCCACGCCCGACGAAGTCGTGGCCGCCCTCAAAGCCAATTTCAAGATTTCTTAAGGAACCCAACATAATGACCCGCGAAGAAACCCGAAATAATCTGAACACCTTGTTCTTGCTGTTGGCGCTCATCGGCGTCATCCTCTACTTCGCATGGCCTGCCCACCACGTCGTGGGCCTCGTCGTCATCGCCGTAGCCATGGTCGTCAAGATCATCGAGTTCTTCATCCGCTTTTTCTTCTGACATCCTCAGAATACACCTCATCGAACTTATGGAAACAAATCCCATCATCTCTCCCGAGAATATCGTCTATCAGAAGCCGACGCTCCTGAACGACAACGATATGCACTACTGCCCTGGCTGCTCCCACGGCGTGGTGCACAAGCTCATCGCCGAAGTCATTGAGGAGATGGGCATGGCGGACAAGGCCATCGGCGTCTCGCCCGTGGGCTGTGCCGTCTTCGCCTACAACTATATCGACATCGACTGGCAGGAAGCAGCCCACGGCCGTGCACCCGCCCTCGCCACCGCCATCAAGCGCCTATGGCCCGACCGCCTCGTCTTCACCTATCAGGGCGACGGCGACCTCGCCTGCATCGGCACGGCCGAGACCATCCATGCCCTGAACCGTGGCGAGAACATCGCCATCATCTTTATCAACAATGCCATCTACGGCATGACAGGCGGACAGATGGCGCCCACCACCCTCATGGGCATGAAGACAGCCACCTGCCCCTATGGCCGTCAGGCCGACCTCCACGGCTATCCCCTGAAGATCACCGAGATTGCCGCCACCCTCGAGGGCACCTGCTTCGTCTCTCGCCAGAGCGTGCACACCGTCGCTGCCATCCGCAAGGCCAAGCGCGCCATCCGTCAGGCTTTCGAGAACTCGGTCAACCGCCGCGGCTCCAGCCTCGTCGAGATTGTCAGCACCTGTTCCTCTGGATGGAAGAAGACGCCCGAGGAGGCCAATGCATGGATGGCCGAACACATGTTTGACTTCTACCACATCGGAGACCTCAAGAACACCTCGCAAGGCTGAAAGGTCCTCAATATTTCAGTTCACGTTTCGAAGGTTCTCCCGTACCACAGATTACACCGATTAAACAGATTAAACCAGTCCTCAGCGTGATGATTTCGATTCACCATTCCACAGATTTCAGACAGCACGCTTCGCAGGTGCTGACAGCCACGCCTGCAGAACGACTCTCGAAAGCAGCAAAGCCTTTCGCAGGGAATCTGTGCAATCGACTTTGCCGCTCCAAACTTGAAGAAGTCACATGAGGTTCAGTCATATGAACGTATTCATGTGGAAAAGAGAATCAGTGAAATCTGAGTAATCTGTGGTAATGAAGAGCTTCCGAAAGTTAAATTTTTCAATATTTCAATTTTCCTATTTCGCTTTATGACTCAAGAAATCATCATATCAGGCTTCGGCGGACAGGGCGTGCTCTCCAT
>CAMVFC010000020.1 GCA_947166655.1 uncultured Prevotellaceae bacterium | reverse complement strand
CCGAAACTGCCAAGGGTTTTGACCAAAAGTGTCAAGAGTTTTCACGAAAAGTGCCTTGAGTTTTGCGCAAAAGTGCCAAAGAGATGTAATTCCAATATCAAAACTTTAATTCGTACCTTTTCCATCACAAAACGACAAGATATGTGGCATATCTGCCAAGACGGTGAAAGAATATTTCTCCATATTAGAAGAGACCTTGCTGGGCGTCCTTTGACTAAAAATAATGAAGTAGAAGTGTTCTACATACTGAACAGTTTAGTGCCTAAAGTGTTCAACAAGATGAACAGATAGCCCTTGAAAAGTGAAATTTTACATAAAATGTTCTGCATGATGAACAAATTTTTGACAAAAATGTTTTGCATGTTAAACATTATATCTATATTTGCTCCCGGAAATTTCATTGAACAGCGTGATGGAAGCACTGATTAAAAGACATCTGAACAGGATGCAGACTGTAAGACTCGATTTCGTCAGAAGCATCATGGATGACATCGATTGGGATGAACGTCTGCTGATGATTAAAGGACAGAAGGGTGTGGGCAAGACAACACTGATGACGCAACGCATTATGCAGATGTTTGGACCTACGAACACTTTGGATGTGCTATACGCCAGCTTAGATAACATCTATTTCAGCACACATCGTCTCTTGGACTTTATCGAACAATTCCATGCACAAGGCGGAAAGTATCTGTTTCTGGACGAGGTGCATAAATACAATGGCTGGAGCCAGGAAATCAAGAATGCCTATGACGAGTTCGAAGATATGCATTTCGTGCTGAGTGGCTCGTCACTGATTAACTTGACGGAAGGGGAGGCCGACTTGTCGCGTCGCTGTATCACGTACACCATGCTGGGGCTTTCCTTCAGGGAGTACCTGCGGATGTTCCATCAGAAAGTGTTCCGAAAGAGAACGCTTCAAGAGATTCTCACAGATGGTAACAGCCTGTGCGCTGAAGTCAATACACAGTTGCGCCCGCTTCCCCTTTTTTCTGAGTATCTGCGCTACGGCTACTATCCTTTCCTGAAAGAAGGGCAGAATAATTACTATGTACGCATAGAGAATGTCGTCAATACGATCATCGAAATGGAACTGCCCCAGCTGAGGAAACTGGATGTGGGCAATGTACGTAAGGTGAAGTCGCTGTTGGGAATCCTTTCGTCAAGTGTTCCATATACTGTCGATACCGTGAAATTGTCGTCTATGGCAGAAATCTCGCGCAACACATTGCTGCAGTATTTGCAGTATCTTAGTGATGCGCGTCTGATTCAAATGCTCTATTCTGATGTCACAAACGTAAAACGCCTGCAGAAACCAGATAAGATTTATATGGAGAACACCAATATGCTACATGCCCTCACCACTACACAGGTGAATGAAGGCACGGAGCGAGAGGTGTTCTTCATTAACCAGCTGTCCGCTGGTCATGTGGTTGAATATAGCAAGACGTCTGCCGATTTCACCATCGATCATCAGTACACCATTGAGGTGGGAGGACGTCCTAAGGACGGTAAGCAGATTGCAGGCATCACCCATGGCTACATTGCCTCAGCCGACGAGGAGTATGTGCTTGGAAACAAAATTCCCCTTTGGCTCTTTGGCTTTTTGTATTAAGGTGTGTTCTATTATTTAACAAAAACTGAGAACTCCCACACATGAACCGGACTTCATACACAGATGAGAGCAGCACATCGGGCTACCTGACCGAAGGCTACGAGGGGCTCAGCACGACGTTTACCGATATCGAACGCAGGCCGTCGCGGGGCTACTGTGAGCTCTACCGGGCTAAGCGCTACGGACGGTGGTTCCTGCTGAAATGTCTGACACCTGAGCATCAGGGGGACGAGGCCTACCGGCAGATGCTGCGCAAGGAGCTGGAGGTGCTGATGCGACTGCAGCATCCGGGCTTGATGATGGCCACGGGCATGGAGACGGTGGCGCTGCCCGGACGCGGCGCCACGATGTGCATGGTGGCGGAATGGATAGACGGAACGACACTCTCCGACTATCTGCAGACGGAACCGCCTGTGGGGCAGCTGCGGCGCATCGCCATGGAGCTGGCCGAGGCCGTGGCCTACGTCCACCAGCAACAGGTGGTGCACCGCGACCTGAAACCCTCGAACGTGATGGTCACCCACAATGGAGGCTACGTGAAACTCATCGATTTCGGACTGGCAGACACCGACAGCCACGCTATCCTGAAGCAGCCGGCAGGCACGCTGCGCTATATGGCTCCGGAGCAGTTGCGCTTGGCCGAGGCCGACGTGCGCAACGATGTCTATTCGCTGGGCATCATCCTGCAAGAGATGAACCGCAGGGGCCGGGTCGTGCCGAGGCGCATCATCAACCGCTGTCTGGCTCCCATCGACCAGCGCTGGCCGAACGCCGACGCACTGGTGGAGGCACTGCGACAGAGCAACCGCCGCCGGCGTCTGCTCACCATTGCTGCAGGCGTGGCCCTGGCAACAGTCATCATCGCTGTGCTGGGTTGGCAGATACGGCACTTGCAGCAGAAGGCATCCGGCTTCGAGGACCAAACGGCACAGATGGAAAGGCAGCTGCGCGTGCTGCGCCACGAGATCATCGACTTCGAGGACGAGGCGGTGAGGCGCAAATGCATCGCCCATTGGGACAGCGACCACGACGGCGAGCTGAGCTATGCCGAGGCACAGGCCGTGACGTCGCTGGGCGAGGTCTTTACTGGCGACTGCGACATCATGTATTTCGATGAGCTGCAACACTTTACGGGCCTGACCGCCATTAGTCGCAACGCCTTCTGCGATTGCAAGAAGCTGCAGTCGATAGCCATCCCACGTAGCGTCCGCTTTTTCCAGAAGAATGCCTTCCGCCGAAGTGGGTTGCCCATGCTCTCCGTGCCCAGCACCGTGGTGGGTATCGGCGACCATTGCATGGACGACTGCCCGCGGCTGCAGACGGTCATCTTCGAGTCGATGTTACCCGCCACCAACGAGGGTGTAGTACCTCTGCAGGGCTGTCCGCAACTATCGTACATCTTTGTGCCGGAATACGAAAAGAATGACAACGTCCCCAACCGTCTGACATGGAAGCCCCTGCGGCCTCTGATGAAGAGCGAGATAGAGTTTGCCGACCCGGAGGTGAAGGCCATCTGCCTGCAGCGATGGGACCGGAACCACAACGGAGAGCTGTCAATCAGCGAGGCACAGGCCGTCGCTGCGCTCGATGCTGCTTTCTGCCGCAACCCAATCATTAAGCACTTCGATGAACTGAGGTTCTTCACAGGGCTGGAGGAGATTGGCATCAGCGACTTTGAAGAATGTCTGTCCCTGCAAAGCATCCAGTTGCCGCAAAGCATCCGTCGAATTGGAGCATGGGCCTTCCACTCTTGTAAACGACTGCAGCACATGGAACTGCCCGAAAGACTGGAACGTATCGACCACGATGCCTTCGGGTTGAACCAGTTCAGTTCCATCTTTATTCCTGCAGCAACGACGAGCTTAGCCACTACCGCCATTTCGAAAAACTATAAACTGACGCAAGTGAAGGTGAGCCCGGACAATCCGGTCTATGACAGTCGCGAGAACTGCAACGCCATCATCCACACGGCCACCAACTGCATGATTTCGGCCAGCCACGTGGCCCGCATCCCGCGCAGCATCGCATCGCTTAGCGACGAGGCCTTCAACTGGTTCAACCCTGAGGAGTTGTTCATTCCTGACAATATCACCTACATCGGCCCGTGGACGTTTGCCACCTGGGTTGACCGCGTCTATCTGGAGTCGCCCACGCCGCCATACTTCGACTCGCAGAATGGACAGCTGAACCTCTTCATGCCTGGCGTTGAGGGACATCCCGACCCGGAAATTTATGTGCCCATCGGTTCGAGCGAAGCCTATCAGCAGGCCGATGGCTGGCGACAGTTTGCCCACCGCATCCGCGAATATCCGGTAGCCCCACACGACAATCCCGGCAGCACGATAGCAGCACTGATGCGCCAGGCCCTCAGAAAAGACACATGGCCGTGGGGGAAGGGAGTTGGCTGGCGCACAGCTTTCGAGCAATAGCGAAACTCTCTCCCTCACGGGAGAGCGGGGAGAAGGTCTTCTCCCTTTCGGTCGCTCAGGGCGGATTGACATTTAGCCAATCCTCTAATATCCTCGCTACCCGAGCATCAAAACAAACATGGAACAACCCCAATCGGTTCAAGAGACCTATGTTTTATGTATAGGAGAAGGTGATAAGTGAAAGCGCCCCCGAACGAGCTGACTCGTTCGGGGGGAAAGTCAGGTCGTTCAGGGGAGATTATTTACTTTTTCAGACGCAGCACGGGGGCTATCTCGTTAGTGCGTGTCTCGGGCAGCATCAAGATGAGACCTTCAGAGGTCTGCTCTGCATTCAGCTGTCCGTAGCCCAACAGCTCCACACGCCTGATGGTTTTGGGGAAGAGCGCATTGCCCTTGGCCAAGGAGCGAATGACGAGACGTCCGTCTTCGGGCCAGCCCAAGGCGATGGCGTAGAGCGCCTCGGCAGTCTGCGTGAAGCGTATCTCTCGCGCGTCCATCTTCGCATAACTGCCCTCGTTGAAGCCCTGAGCGTTCATCTTGATATCCGCCTCGGCCACAGGGCCCTCGCCGAACTTCGCGCACGGGCGCGTACCATAAATACATTCGCCGTTCTGATCCAACCACACACGAATGCCTTCCAGAATCCGGTGTTCGTACTCGTCGAAGGTGCCGTCGGCACGCAAGGGAACGCTCAGCAGCAAGTTCCCGTTTTTCGACACCACATCCACCAGCATCTTCACCACCTGCGGCGCCTGCTTGTAGCCATTGCTGCGGGAGATGCCCTCATTCCAGTGCCAGCCACCCAGGCAAGTACACGTCTGCCACGGCTCGGGAAGTATCTCGTTGGGCGCTCCGCGCTCCACATCCCAAGTGATGGCACGTCGCTGCCGCTGGTCGAGGATCTTTCCGAAGACCACAGCCTCGGTCTTGCCACCATGCAGTCCGGCACTGTGGTTATACTCGTGCGCCGCGATGCGCAGGCCACAGTCGCTGAGGTTGTGGAACGGCAACACCGTAACGTCGAAGTAGATTAGCTCGGGCGAATAGCGGTTGATGGCGTCCAGCGTGCGGTTGTAGAAGTTGGTGATATACTCCTGTGTAGGCAGCGCGGCACCGTGCGTCCAGTCCCACTGGTCGTGGATGCTGCGCCCCTCCCACGAATCACGGCTAAGGGGGTGGTTCTGCGCATAGAGGTCCTGCGGGTCCAGCCCCTCCCACCACGTGCCGGTGCCGTCCTTGCGCGTCAGCCGTCCGTCGTAGGGCACATCCTTGTACTCGCCCTCGAGGTCGTGGCGCTGAGCCGTCTCGTACCATCGCCAGGCGTGGTCGGCATGGAAGCTGATGCCCAGCGGCAGACCGGCCTTCTCGGCTGCTACCGCCCATTCGGACAGGATGTCACGCTTCGGCCCTATGCGCCGACTGTTCCAAGGCTGATAGCGGGAGTCCCAGAGATCAAAGTTATCGTGATGATTGCCCAAAGCAAAGAAATAGCGGGCCCCCACACGCTTGTAATAAGCCACCAGCGAATCCGGCTGCCAGCGCTCGGCGCGGAACAGGGGCAGGATGTCCTTGAAACCCACCACGCTCGGATGGCCATAGTGCTCGCGGTGATGGCGGTACTGCCCCGATCCCTCTTCGTACATGCCACGGGCCATCCAGTCGCCGGAGCCCTCCACGCACTGCGGGCCCCAGTGGGCCCAGATGCCGAACTTCGCATCGCGAAACCATTCGGGCACCTGATAGCGCTCCAGCGACTCCCAGGAGGGGGCGAAGGGACCCGTCTGCATCTGCTCGTCGGCCTCACTGACGGGAATGAAGGTTTCAAACTGCTGCGCAGCAACCGATGCTGGGAAGATGAGAGACACCGAAAAGGTGAGAATAAGATGACGTGTCAATTTCATTGTCATAGTTCGTTTTTGTTTTTATCGCCACAAAGATAGGCTTTTTTTGAATTACAAGTGCTTCCCCTCTCGGTATTCCGTCGGCGTTACGCCGAACATTTTGCGGAAGCACTGACTGAAATAGCGGGGCGTCTGGAAACCTACCATGAGCGAGAGCTGATTCACGGGCACATTGCTCTTGTCCAACAGCTCGGCAGCGTGCTTCAGACGCACGTTGCGCACAAAATCGTTGGGCGTGATGCCGAGCATGGCCTGCATCTTCTTGTAGAGGTTAGCCCGGCTCACCCCGATGTCCCGCGCCAGGAGGTCTACGGTGTAGTCCGTATTGGCCATGTTCTCGCCGATAGCTTTCATGATGCGCTCTATGAGCTGCTGCTCCTCGGCCCCGGCGACGAGGCGTGCGGGGTCGATCTCCACGGCTTCGGCAAACTGGTGGCGGGCCTGCTGACGGAGTTCGAAAAGCTGGTTGATGCGCTGCTCGTTCTCGAGCTGCATCTTCTCGCGTTTCCGGCGCAGGTATTCGCTCATCAGGGTGACAATCACCGCCAGGGCGACGAGCACATAGAGCGTCTTGGCCCACCACGTCAGCCACAGCGGGGGACGGACGACGATGGTCTTGCGGAGTGTCTCGCCCCAGAGGTCGTCGCCCGCCGTAGCCTGCACCTCTATGGTGTAGCGGCCGGGGGGCAGGGCGCTCAGGCGGATAGTGGCCAGGCGGCCGCCGGCATCGTCGGCGATGGTGTGCCACCCGTCGGAAAGCTGCAGGACGCGGTAGCGATAACGGGTGTTAAGGGGATGGGCGTAGTCGAGGGTGGACACTTGCAGCTCGACGTAGTTCTGGCGGTTGCTGAGGCGCAGCGGCAGGGTGTCCAGCGGCATCTCGGTGCCTGCCACATCAAGCCCCACGAGGGCCAGCGAAGGAGGCGACGGCGGAGCGGCAAAGTCGGAGGTGGGCAGCACGACGAGCCCGGCCGCGGAGGCCAGGAAGAGGTGGCCGTCGGGCATCATACAAATGCCACGCTCCATCATTTCGACGGGCGGAAGGCCGTCGTCCGTGGTGACGGCGCGCACGTGCAGCCGACCGTCTGAGCCGTCGATGCGGACACGGTTGACACCACTGGAAGTGGCTACCCAGACGTGGCCCAAGGGGTCCTCTGCCAGGGCCTGAATGCAGGAGTTGGAGAGGCCGTCGGCGCGCGTGATACGCTGCAGTTTCCCGTCGGCCACCAGGAGCAGGCCGTTCTGAGTGCCCACCCACAGACGGCCCGTGCGGTCCAGGAGCATACAGTTGTACTTACGGCTGAAGTGCGCAGCCTGCTGGATAAGAGGGTGCAACATCAGCGTGTCTGCCCGCGTGTCGAGCAGGAAGAAGCCGTTCTGAGTGCAGACGGCGACGTGGTTGCGGTTGGTCAGTGGCTGGGCCACGATCATCGTGCGGTAGGCGTCCAGCGTCGGCAGCTGACGGTTAAGCAGCTGCCAGCGGTGCTCCCTGGGATAGAGATAACCCAGGTTGTGCATGTAGTTGCAGACCAGAAGGCGCTGCCCGTCGACGGGGACGGCAAAGCGCATGAAGTCATGTACGAAGCCGGAGACGTTGTCCCGACTGAAGCGTTGCATCTGGCCTTGGGAATAGCAATAGAGGCCCTGATTGGTGGAAATCCACACACGGCCGTGGTGGTCGGCCGCCATCTCAGACGTGAAGAGATGGCCGCGCAGCAATGTCCGGGTGACTTCCTGCGTCTCGGTGTCGAAGAGATAGATGCCCCACAGGCCGGCGACGAGCAGCGTCTGCGCATCCAGGGCCACCATGCGGCGTGGCGTGTCGTCCGGGAGGGGAATTATTCGCAGGGGATGAGCCGTCGGGGGCTGATAGAGCACGCCGCTGTTCTGGAGCCCGAACCAGTGGCCACCTCGACTATCGCGGCAGTAGGCCATGATGAAATCGTCCTCCAGGCTGGAGCCGCGACGGATGGAGTCCAACAGCGGCGCATGGCTGTAAAGAAAATCGTGCTTGCGCTGCGCCAACGTGTCGGTGTGTTCGTGAATGAAATGGGACAGCTGCGGCGTGGGCTTACAGGTATCATAATCGTATCGGAAATGACGCGTGCGCGCATCGAAGAGGTAGAGCGAATAGTAGTCTTTCAGCCAGAGCAGGCTGTCGCCCTGCCACAGGTAGTCGTGCCCGCCGAACGACGGCAGTGGCCGCAGGCTGTCGAGGTTGCACTCCAGGGCCGTAAAGTTACGGCCATTGAAGAGGCTGAACATCCCTTCCGTGCCCACCAGCATCTGGTGATTCGGCAACTCCACAATCTGCCGCACCTGGTTGCAGGGCAGACCATCGGCCATGGTCAGATGGCGGTAGGTGTGCTGGGCGCAGAGCAGCGTCGAGACGAACGCCAGAGTGAGGGATAGTAATCTGTGTCTCATGCGATGAGAGGATGGGGTTAGGCGGGGACAAAGGTACACAAAAATATAATTATTGATGCAAAAATCGTCTATTTTTGATGCAAAAATCGTGTTTTTCCGCGTTTAGACGTCCCTTAGCCCTTTTTTGAGAGGATAGATACACTGCCCCATCCTGCTTTCTCCTTTATATTTGCACTACGAAATCGGAAACTGACTATTATTTTACCATCACAATAACAAAGAACGATGAAACGATTTTTCTACCTCATGGTATCGCTGCTGTTGTCCTCGGCTGCAGTGGCTCAAGACGAGCACCTGGCGATACGGTTTGATTTTGAGAATGCAACAGGCACGAGCGTCAAAGACGACATCTCGGGCATCACAGGCAGGATTGTCAGCCCCGCCAAAGTTATCGAGATGGGATCGCGCCACGTGCTCGACCTCGGTAATGGCACGGGCTACTTCAACCTGACCAACAGCTCCGGCAAGCTCCTGCGGCAAATGAGCGATTTCACGATTTCTGTCTATTATTGTGTGGCGCGCGATGCTTCGCTCTCGGGGGCTGGCTACTTCCTGTGGTCCTTCTCACAATTGTCTGCCAACAGCGAGACCTCAGGGCCTTACATGGCCTATCGCCTCAACGCCCAACGCCTGGCCACCTCCACAGGAGGCTTCGCCAACGAGACGGGAATGGAAGTGGGCACCGAGTCCGACAAGGGACGCTGGGTACACGTGCTCTACCGACAGAGTGGCACCAAAGGCGAGCTCTTTCTCGACGGACGCCGCGTGCAGCAAAACACCAGCATGCCCCTCGTGAAAGAGGCCTTCAAGGCCAACCCGGCCTACTGCTGGATGGGACGTGCACCATTCGCCGACGACAGCTACCTGCGCAAAACCCTTGTCAGCGACTTCCGCCTCTACGACAAGGCCCTCAGCGACGCCGAAGTGCGCACGTTGGCGTCTGAGACGGCCGCCCTCAACGAAGCGTATCGTTACGGCTCCGTCGGCGACTTCACGCAACTTGTCAAGACGTTGCAGACCTGTCAAGACTTCGCCGCTACGGCCACTGAGGGATACGCTCCCAACGCTCTGGTGGAACTGCAGGAGGAAATCGCCAGGGCCAATGCCGAGGTGAAGGC
The DNA here is from genome assembly GCA_947166655.1 of uncultured Prevotellaceae bacterium. Taxonomy (GTDB): domain Bacteria; phylum Bacteroidota; class Bacteroidia; order Bacteroidales; family Bacteroidaceae; genus Physcousia. The sequence goes on along the minus strand of CAMVFC010000020.1, from coordinate 27,899 downwards.
CAACAGGGCCTCACAGGTGCTCATCGACGAGTACGTCTCGTCCCTGAACACACTGCTCACCAACGTCAAGAAGACCAAAGGCTACACGGCCAAGCAGACTATGGACTACAAGATGGGCCAGCAGGGCTTCGTGCACCCGGGAGGCCTCGTCACGCAAGCAGACATCGACCGTGCCAAGAAACTCATCTTCGAGAAGAAAGACAGCTATATGGTCCGCGCATGGGAGATTCTCTGCTCGAACCAGTACGCCCAGGCCAATTCCGGCTCATGGCCGACGCCCACCGTGCAGCGCGGCCTCACCGGCGACAACTACATGAACGCCGCCCGCGGAGCCGCCGTAGCCTATCAGAATGCACTCCGGTGGAAGATCAGCGGCGACCGCGCCTTTGCTGACCATGCCGTGGAGACGCTGATGAACTGGTGCAACACCACCGAGGCCGTCACGGGCAACACCAATATCTCCCTCGCTGCCGGCCTCTATGGCTATGGCTTTGCCAACGCCGCCGAGCTGATGCGCGACTACGACGGTTGGAGCCGGGAGGACTTCGAGCGCTTCAAAAAATGGATGGTGCGCGTGTGGTACAACCCCTCTATCGACTTCCTGCGGAGGCGCCACGACACGTGGATGAACTTCCGCCACCCCAACTGCGGCGAACGCCCGGGACACTACTGGTCCAACTGGGGCCTCTGCAACGTGCTCTGTGTGATGTCCATCGGCATCCTGTGCGACGACGTCCACATGTACAACCAAGGCGTCAGCTTCTATAAGTACGACCACCAAGGTACCTTCGTCGAGGACCGCACACAGACGCCCATGATCTACAACGACGGCTGCAACGAGTTTATCGGCAACCTCGTCCCCATCATGATGCCCGACGAGCGCGGACCCTTTGGCTATCTGGGACAGATGCAGGAGAGCGGACGCGACCAAGGGCACACCGTCATGGCGCTCTGCTGCGCCCTGGACATCTGCCAAATCGGGTTCAACCAGGGCGATGACCTCTACGCCTATATGAACGACCGCATCGCAGCAGGCTGTGAGTACGTCTGCGCCCTTAATTTTGCCGACATCGCAGGTGCCGACCTCCCCTGGTACCCCTACGAGTACGCCGACTGCGCCGGCAAGCGAGGCGCCAGCTGGCAGATGTTCGGGCCCAACGAAGGCGGCAAGGGCGAACGACGCCCCAACTGGGACCGAATCCGCGGCTACTACGAAGGTCTGCGCGGTGTCAAGTTGCAGTACGCCGACAAGGCTGCCGCAGCACTCTGCCCCGATGGCGGCGGCGGCAACTACAACGCCAACTCCGGCGGCTTCGACCATCTGGGCTTCTCCTCTCTGGTCAATTATCGTCCGCTCATCGACAAAGCCGATGCCATCACACCCCTCGGCGGCGACATTATATATAAAGGTGAGACGCTGAAGAACCAGACCAACCTCGGCGGACTGAAATACAAGTACTGGCGCGGACCGTCAGCAGCCATCCCGGCCGACGGCGCCGACATCACCCTCATTCCACAGCTGCCCGAAGGCACCAAGGACACCGGCAAATGGCAGTGGGAGACCGGACAGACCACCCGACAGATTACCGTCAAGGCCGACCATAGCTACATCTATCGCGTCACCTATACCGCAGCCAACGGCGCCAAGAGCACTGCAGCCTTCGCCATCGCTGTCTGCGGCGACGCACAGGCCGACCCCATGCGACAGGAAATAACCGTCAACGGCGAGATTGAAGCCACCAACGAGAAGACCATTCTTCAGGGAACCAGTGTCATCCTCTATGCCGAAGGCGCGACAGGCTGGACCGACGACTACCTCTGGGACAACGGCTCCACGGGCACGGTCGTTGTGCTCAACAGCGTCGGCAGCAGCCGCACCTACACCTGCCAGTACGCCAATCAGAGCGGAGCTGTCAGCGAGGCGGTGTTCCGCCTGAACGTCGTGCCGGCACGCCAGCACATCAGCGTCGACGGGGGCGACATGATGGCTGCCCAGGCCGAAGTGTTCCCCGGCGCCGACGTCGTCCTGGAACTCGAAGTGCCGGGCGGCACCAACCCACAGGACATCACCTGGAGCGACGGCAGCCACGGAACGACGCTCAGCGTCAGCGTCCCAGCCAGTGCCACCAGTGACTCGCCCCTCACCTACTCCGCCACCTACCTCGGCCAGACCTACACCTACACCATCAGACTCAAGGACGCACGCTTCACCTACTACACCGACCTGCTGACTTCCACGAACGGCTACACCCATATCACCACGGCCGAGCAACTCGAAGAGGCCATCGCCGGCAACTACTTCGTACTCTGTGCCGACGAGGCCGACCTGATGCTCCACTTGGCCGACGGCAAGGAGAACGGCAACCGCGCCCTCTTCTATCGCACTGCCGTCAGTCCGCTGGCCGACCTCTCCACCGTCTTCACCCTCGAAGCCTTCGAGGGCGGCTACTGCCTGCGCAACATCGACTACGACGGACTGCTCCTGCAGACCGAGATGAACGCCGCATGGCACTTCCGCACGCACGACCAGCCCTACCCCATCAGTTGGGCACGCTTCCTCTTCGCCTCCACGGGCAGCACCTGGACCATCGAGAACGGCACCTACCCCGGCAACTGGCTGGGCCTCTGGACGCCCGCCAACGGCTACCTCGACGGCGAGGAGCTGGCCTGCAACAAGACGGGCGACGAGACGGGCCACTTCCAGCTCTTTGCCATCCCCCGCGAACGCTTCCATGCCGATTATATCAGCGCCCACGGCGGCGCGGAGACCGACATCAGCCCCCTCATCCTGAATCCCGCCTTTGACGGCAACTCATGGGCTCTCTGGACCGTCGCCGGCACCTTCGGCAACCAGCGCTTCAACGGCGCCGCCGAGACGTGGCATTCGACAGGCTTCTCCATGCAGCAGACCCTCACCGGTATGCCCGCAGGCCACTACAGCGTCAGCTGCCAGATGGCCAACGGCGAGGGCAGCAACACAGGCTACCTCTTCGCCACCGCCAGCGGACAGACCCAGCAGGCCGTGGTCAGACAGAGCTGTGCCGGCTCCAACTTCGATGCCGAACGCGACAAGATGGCCGCCAGCGCCACCTACGGACGGCTCAGCGTCGACGCCACCGTGGGTAAGGAAGGGATGCTGACCTTCGGCATCCAGGAGCCCACCAACGGTACCACATGGCTCGTCTTCGACAACTTCCGCCTCACCTACAAGGGAGCACTGCCGGATGGCATCGGAGCCACGGTCCGCAGCGCAGAGACGCCCAACGGCATCTACGACCTCAGCGGACGCCTCGTTCGCCGCATGACCACGGCCACACACCGCACCCTCAACAAAGGTGTCTACATCATCGGCAACCGAAAAGTCATTATCAGATGAGACAACACAGTTTCCTCATACTCTCCTTTGTGCTTGCACTGGCCTGTCCACAGGCCGTGCTGGCACAAATTTTCGTTGCCCCCCTGCCCGAGACCGACGGCCCGCAGCGCTCCGACCTGTACCACGTCCGCGTGCGCCCCCTGTCAGGAGGCGAGTGGCACGAGGTGCCCGTGCTGAGGTGCGACGTCAACACGCGTCGCCCGCAGCAGGCAGCCTTCGCCGAGTTCGACATGGGCCAGCCCGTTGTCGTTCAGATCGTACGGAAGGAAGACCGACAGACGGCAGGCCGCACCAGGCCCGATGTGCGTGTGCGCCCCAGCTCCCGCGGCCTGCTCCCGCAAGTGCTGAACGACAGCACTGCAGAGCTGACGCTTCGCCGACCAGAGTTCCTCAGCGTGGAATTCGACGGCGACCGTTTCCACAACCTTCACATTTTCGCCAATGCCCCTCGCCCGGCAGCGGCAGACGAGCCCTCGCCCGACGCGCCCGATGCCATCAACTGGCGCGGCAAGCAGTCGCAGGATGTCTTCGTGCGTGCCCCCCGGCTGATTTATTTTCCACCGGGCGTACACCGTCCTAAGGACCTGCCAGGCGGCGACATCAAGCTACCCAGCAACTGCACCGTCTATCTGGCTCCCGGAGCCGTGGTGAAGGCACGCCTCATCGTAGATCACGCCGAGAACGTCCGCATCACCGGCAGCGGCATCATCGACCACCCCCTGCGCGGCGTCGAGATCACCTTCTCGAAGAACGTCCTCGTCGAAGGCATCACCGTCCTCAACCCCGCCCACTACACCGTCTTCGGCGGCCAGAGCGAAGACATCACCATCAGGAACGTCAAAAGCTTCTCAGCCCGTTCATGGAGCGACGGCATCGACCTCATGTGCTGCCGCCGCGTCCACATCGAGAACTGCTTCCTGCGCACCAGCGACGACTGCATCGCCCTCTACAACCACCGCTGGTGGTACTGGGGCGGAAGCGAGGACATCGACGTCAGCCGCTGCACCCTCTGGCCGGACGTCGCGCACCCCGTCAACATCGGTTCCCACGGCGATGACCGCAACCCCGAGGGCGAGACGCTGTGCCGCGTCCGCATCCACGACTGCGACATCATCGGCGACGATGCCGCAGGCCTCGGACTGCTCGCCATCAACTGCGGCGACAACAATCACATTCGCGACATCCGTTTCGAGCACATCCGTGCCGAGGGGCTGCGGCGCTGCCGCCCCTTCGACCTCCGCATCTTACAGTCCGAAAAATACAACCGTGCACCCGGCTGCTGCATCGACAGCATCGCCTTCGTGGACTTCACCATCGCCACCGATGTCCCCGACTCCTGCATTCTCCCCAGCCGTGTCGAGGGCATGAAGGGTCACCCCGTGGGATGCTACACCCTCGAGCGCGTCTCGCACACCGCCGTTAAGGCGACAAATCATTGATTCATTTCGGTTTTGCAGCTTCGCAGACGAAGAACTCTTATCTCCAACACAATGAAACAGACGCTACTCCTCATCGTTTGGGTGCTCATGGCAACAGCCACGCATGCCATCACCGTGACAGACACCCTTTTTGTCCGTTCTAACCATGAGACCGACTTCGCCTTTGGCGCCGACGTCAGTTTTGTTCCACAGATGGAAAGCTGGGGCACTAAATGGCTCGACATCGACTGTCCAGAGGCATGGGACCACCTGCTCCAGCTGATCGCCACGGGTGCCAGCGGCTTGCCCGACATCGTCTCGCTGAGAATCTTCCCCCTCGAGGGTCAGCCATTGCCTTCGCAGGTACAACTCCTCAACACGCCTGCGCTGCGCAGTGAAAGCCACGGCACGCTGGGCATCTACAGCCTTTCCGGCCAACTCCTCGGCCATGCGACGGAGGCGCAGCTCGGGCGGTCCCTGGGAGGACGCTCCTCGGCCCTCATCGTCCTGCCGGGCTCGGCAGGCAGCGGACTCTGCATCGTGCGCAGACAGCAAAAGGAATAGCGTGGTGCCTGCGCTTCTCTCATCGCATTACACTTGAGTATCACTAAAATAAATATTGTTTATAACCCTCTTTTTTATTATGAAAAAGCATTATTTTGGGAAACTTCTTCTATTGTCACTGCTTTCTACAGCAAGCATGGCATGGGCTGACGGCACGGACGTGACCGCCACCTACATCACGAACCCCGGTTTCGAGACGGGGAACCTCAACGGCTGGACCCGTACGGGCAAAGTCGGAGGAAATAACGCTTCGGGCGTTTACAACGACAACACCCATACAGGCACTGGACAGTACGCCACCTGGGCGCAAAAGGTTACGACCATCGATGTGTATCAGGTACTCAACAACGTTGCTGCGGGTCAGTACACCCTCACAGCCTGGACGCGCACCGATGGCAACAACGGCACGCAGCACATCTACGCCAAACGCGGCACGGTGACCGAGCGCTCAGCAGCACCAGCCCTCAACAACCAGGTATGGGAACCTCTGACTTTGAGCTTTACCTCTGACGGCAGCACACCTGTCACGATAGGCGCGGCAGGCCACGGTGACGGCAATAGCCCTGGAGGATGGTTCTGCATCGACGACTTCACATTGACCCAGACAGGCGATGCTCAGGCAGCCTTCACCACTCTGGCCGCCGAGGCACAGGCCGCGCTCACCCTGCATAGCGAGAAGAGCGCCGAGGCGAAAGCTGCCCTGCAGAGTGCCATCGGCTACACAGGCAGCGACTATGCCGCAGCCTGCCAAGCTTTGGTCTCTGCGCTGAGCACCTTCGAGGCCGCCAAGAATACCTATGTTTTCGATGCTCAGGACTGGGCTTACACGGGCGATGTCAGCCGCGTAAACCAGTCGGATATTACAGTCGCCGACAACAAACTTACTATCCGCGCCTTTGGCAACAACAACGTAGCCCTCAAGTTCGGCAACACCACCGGCTATAGCTTCACCAGCAGCGCTACCGAGTTCGTCATCAGCGGCACGGGACTGAGCACCAACGCGGGAGACGCTTACCTGTGGTGGATCAACAACACCAACGTGGGCACTCAGCTGCCGCCGACATCTGTCACAACTGAGGGCGACGTGGTCACCTTCACGTGGAGTTTGCTTGCCATGGCGGAGAGCATGAGAGCATCAGTAACAGGTAACGACTGGACACTCTTCAGCAACCCCAGTTCGCTCAGCACCATCTTCGGCCTCACCGCCACCAACGGCACGGCTACCATCACGGATATCCACTTCACCGTGGCAACTAACGAGGACGTTCATGAGCGCACGACGGCGGCTGGGAACTATGGCACCATCTGCTTGCCGCGTGCTGCAAACTCGCTTATGGCAGAGATCTACAGTATCAGCGGTATTAGCGGGAACAATCTGACTTTGCAGAAGTTGGGAGCAGAAGAGCAGATGTCTGCCGGTACACCTTATATATATAAGGCCACGCAGGACAATCCCACCTTCACGATGAGCGGCGAGGCCGTATCAGAACCTGTAGCGGCGACGGGGCTCGTAGGAACGTTCACTGAGATAAATGCTCCGAAGGGCGACAGCTACTTTGTGCTCTCGGGCAACAAACTTTATAATGTCGATGAAGCGGCCAACGTCACCGTGGGTGCCAACCGCGCCTACATCGACCTCACGGCAGTGCCGACAGGTGGTAGCGTCAAGGCCGGCACAGCCTCCCTCGCCCTCGTGGGCTACACCGCCACTGGCATCAGCCTCGCCTCCGAAGCCACTTCGCAGAAGAACGACGTGATCGTCAACCTCGCTGGCCAGCGACTGCAACATCCTGGCCGCGGCATCAATATCATCAACGGCAAGAAGGTCGTCGTGAAATAAAGACCCACCCCCGACAACGAGTCCAGAAAGAGCACTCAGTTCTTTCTTCCTCACACCCGTTAGGGAGGGGGCAAGGGAAAACCGTAAAACAAAAGAATTGACTACAATGAAAAAGCATTTATACATAGCTCCCTTAGTGAGCATCTACACCCTTTCTTCTCACGACGCTTTGCTCCTGACGGCCTCTCAGGAAGGCACCACCGTCCTCACCGACGGCGGAAAAGCCAGCGAGAACAGTATCACCACTGCTGACGTCAAGGCCGATGGCTACAACGTCTGGGATGATGACTGGAGCGATTTTTAAGAGGTAAGGAGTTAAGAAGTTAAGGAGATTAGGAGTTAAGGAGTAAAGACGATACCGTCATAACCATATTGTTTCTATTAGATTTCGGCTAATAAGACATTTGTCTTCGCTCGAGCTTGCTCGCTTGACGCTTCAAGAACTCCTTCGCTCGACCTCTGGTCGCTTGATACTTCAAGAACTTCTTAACTCCTAAGCAAGCAGAGTTTCCGAGATATAAGTTAGAGTTAGCTAGAGTTAGTTATGTTGACGCCGACCCGCCCGTCCTCGCCCCTGTGGCAGAGGTCGGGACGGGAAAGCAAAAAAATCTGACGAAACGATGAAGACTTTTTACACTTTCAGACACTTAGCATCGTGCTGCGCCGTGCTCCTGCTGTCGGTCGTGCCGTTGCAGGCACAGGTGCCCTACGCCTTCCATCCGCAGGACTACACCTCTACGGACGCCGCACGCGCGCCGCAGTCGGCCTTCTCGTATGCCGATGCCTCGTTCACCATCACTGCCTCGGGACAGAACAACGTGGCTTTCATGATGGGTTCGGAATGCGATAACAAATACTACATCACGGGCCGCGACCATTGGTTCGTCGTGGCCGCCACCGGCGTCAAGACAGGCGCCGCGGATGCCTACCTGTGGTGGTCCAACGGCGTGAACCACAATTCGCAGGTGGCACCCGACTACACGCTTACCGACGGCGACCGCCAGCTGTTCATCTGGGACGCCGAGGGCGGCAACGCGTTGTTCTCTTGGTTCAACGCCTCGGCCGACCAGATCGTGCTCAACAGCGGCGGCAAGCAGTTCATCCTCGCCATGGGACTGACGGCAACGGGCACCGCCGGTACCGTCACCGATGTCAACTACTACAGCGATGCCACGCTGGCGGCCACCTATCCCGCCACCGTGGAGCCCCTGGCCCTGGTGCAGAACGCGAACCCCGTGGTAAGTTACGAGCGCACTGCCGATGGCCTTCTGGCCCGTCGCGACAACCTCTGCGTCCGCATCCGTCTGCTCAGCGACGGCAACGTGCGTGTCACCAAGTTCCTCGGCGACGAGGCAAAGGTGGAGAAGAGCCTCGTCATCGAAGACAAGGGGTCAATGGAGAATGGACAATGGACAGTGGAGAATGGACAATGGACGTTGGCGGAGGCCGACGGCGTGGTGACGCTCACCACGGCAAAAGCCAAAGTCCTCTACGACCTCGCCGAAGCCAGTGTCAGCGTACAGCGTGCCACGGGCGAAGCGCTCATCAGCGAAAGCGGTGCCACGCTGCGCCCCACCACCGACGGCCCCAACGCCTCCTACCGCCTCAAGCAGAGCTTCCGCCTCGACACCGACGAGGACATCTATGGCTTCGGACAGCTTCAGAACGGACGCCTGTCCATGCGTGGTGTGTCGATGAACATGATTCAGGACAACCGCAGCATCTACATCCCCTACTTCTACTCCACGAAGCGCTATGCCCTCTACTGGGACAACTACTCTCCCACCTCGTTCACCGACAACGAGGGCGTGGCCTCCTTCGCCTCCACGGGTCAGGCCATCGACTACTACGTGCTTGTGGGCGAGAGTTCCGAGGACGTGCTGCGCCAGTGGCGGCGCCTCACGGGCGGCACTCAACTGCCGCCGCTGTGGAACTTCGGTCTCTACCAGAGCAAGCAGCGCTACATGAGCGCACAGGAGGTCATCGACATCGTCAGCAAGTACCGCGCCGACCAGGTGCCTCTGGACTGCGTCGTGCAGGACTGGCAGTACTGGGGCGACGACAACCACTGGAACGCCATGGAGTTCCTGAACAGTAACTACGCCGACTATCAGCGCATGATCGACGAGGTGCACGCGATGAACGCCAAACTGATGATCTCCGTGTGGCCCGACTTCGGTCCGCAGACAAAGCAGTACGCCGAGTTCGGCGCTGCCGGACGCCTCATCCCCATCCAGAGCTACCCCACCAACGTGGCCACACGCCCCTACGACTGCTACGACGCACAGACACGCGACCGCTACTGGCAATACCTCTACACAGGACTGATGAGCAAGGGCATCGATGCCTTGTGGCTGGACAGCGCCGAACCAGATGATTTCAGCAACAAGACGACGGACTACGACTATGTCACCGGCCTCGATGGCCGCACGTTCCGTTCGGTGCGCAACGCCTTCCCGCTGGCTCACGTCGAGGGCGTCTACGACCATCACTTGGCCGAGCAGGCACTCGCCGACAAGCGCGTGAGCATACTGACGCGCTCCGCCTTCGCCGGCATGCAACGCACGGGTGCCTTCGTGTGGAGCGCCGACATCACCTCATCGTGGGAATGCCTGGCCGCGCAGATTCCGGCGGCCTGCAACCTCAGCGTGTCGGGACTGCCCTACTGGAACAGCGACACGGGAGCATTCTTCATCGGAGGCTACAAGGGCGGCGTGACCAATCCCGACTGGCGACGCCTGTACACGCGGTGGACGCAGTTCTCGGCGTTCTGCCCCATGATGCGCTTCCACGGCGACCAGACACCGCGCGAGATATGGCAGTTCGGCACCAAGGACGATGCCCAGGGCGACTACAACAACATCCTGCGCTACATCCGCCTGCGCTACCGCCTGCTACCTTATATATATAGTACCGCGCACGACGTCGTAGCGAACGATGCCACCTTCATGACAGCCATGCCCGTGGCCTTCGAGGACGACGCCGCCTGCCGTCCCATCACAGACCAGTACATGTTTGGCCGCAGCTTCCTCGTGGCGCCCGTCGTGCAGGACCGCGTGGCTGCACGCAAGGTCTATCTGCCCCGACGCCTAAACGGCTCGCAGCTTCAAGACCTCGTATGGTACGACTTCTGGACGGGCGAAGCCTTCAACGGCGGTAAGAGCGTGACACGCCAGACGCCGCAGGACATCATGCCGCTCTACCTCCCCGCAGGCACCATCCTGCCCTTCGGCCCCGAGGTGCAGTACAGCTCGGAGAAAGCCTGGGACGACCTCGAGATCCGCGTCTACCCCGGCGCCGACGGCACGTTTACGCTCTACGAGGACCAGCTGGACGGCTACGGCTACAAGCAGGGAGCGTCGACCGAGATTCCCTTCCGATGGGACGAGCAGACGCAGACCCTCATCATCGGCGCCCGCACGGGCCGTTTCCCCGGTATGCTGCAGCAGCGACGGTTCCGCATCGTCAAGGTATCTGCCGAGAATGGCTACGGCGACCAGCCTGCCGCACGCATCGACCAGACCGTCAGCTACGACGGCAGCGAGGTGAGCATCCCCCTCACGGGCGCCATCTCTGCTGAGGTTTCCACCTACGACTACACCGACCGCATCCAGAATCCCAGCTTCGAAGCTGACGGCCGCACGCTGACCAAGCAGGCACCCAAGGGATGGACCGTGGAGAGTTCTACAACGTGGTGGGGCGTCAACGTGGGGGCCGGCGGCAACGATCCGCAAGCCACCGACGGGCAGTACATCTTCGGCGTCTGGGACGCTTCATCCACCCTGCAGCCCATCATCCATCAGACCCTCAGTGCCCTGCCCGCAGGTCACTACACGCTGAGCGTCGACATGCAGGCCAGCAACCGATCCGCCACCGACGTGCGACTGGGCAAGCAGTATGTCTTCGCCGGCAATGCCAAAGCTTATTTTGCCGATGCCGTCAGCACGGCTGGCGTAGGCGACGCCTACCCCATGCAGACCATCTCTGTCAGTTTCGACGTGACCGACCCCGAAGCCTCCCTGCGCATCGGTGTCGGAACGGAAGGAGCGCCCGTCGAGACGTGGTTCAAGATCGACAATTTTCGCCTCACCCGAACCGCCATGCTGACGCTCGACGAGGACCTGCCAGCGACCATTGGCAGCAGCGAACAGGGCGTGCACGTGAAGCTTCATCGGACGTTCGAGCCCAAGAAATGGAACACCCTCGTCCTGCCCTTCGCCATGACACAGCCCCAGGTCATCGCCACCTTTGGCCCCGACGCACAGGTGGCAGCGATGACGGGCGCCGATGCTTATGCCGTGGACTTCACGACGACCCACGATGGCATCGAGGCCAATACACCCGTGCTGCTGCGCACAGCCACCACGCAGACCCACTTCCTGCTCCCTGGCACCGACATCGTGCAGGGCGAACCTGCGCAGCGGCTGGGCGGCATCGCCTTTCGCGGCAACTACGACGGCCCGCTCTCGCTGCCCAAGGGTTACTACGCCGTGGACGACGACCAGATGGTCCGCAGCAGCGGACACACCACCATCCGAGGTTTCCAGGCCTACTTTGAGGTGAACACAGAGACCGTCAGTCCCGATGTCATTCTCGTCATCGACGGCCTCGCCACCGGCATCAACGACCTTCGCGGAACGGAGACACGCGAAAACCGTCAGCTTCCCGATACCGCCGAGCCGACACGCCGTCAGCCCACCCCTCTCTTCGACCTCAGTGGCCGCCGCGTCTGTTTGTCGAATGCCCCGTCCGAGCTGCCCAGAGGCGTCTACCTCGTGTTCCGGTCATCGCAGACGCAAGCAGCCCGGAAAGTCGTTGTCAGATAGACATCAGCCGCTCTCACGCAGACCGCTGCAGACTTAACGCCCACCTGCTCGCACTTCTCGCCTTTGAAAAAAACTTTGGCGAACGCTTACAGGCGACACTTCATTCTTATTCTACCCTCTGCTTGTATCACTGATGATGCGCATCTGTATCATCAGTGATACAAGTCTTTTCATTCAGGAGTCTACTTCTTTCTCGTCAGGAGTCGCCCGTTTACTGCAGAGGTTTCATTCATTTTCACTGCTGTCCGCTAAATTTTTCCCTCTCGCAGATTTTTAGCGGGCGGTAATCATTCACCTGTCTGTCCAAGGCTCACGCCCGCCACCCTCTTCCCTCACGCCCTCCACGTCGTATCCCGATGCCTTGCACGCCCCCCCTATTTGCCCGCCTCACCCAACACATTGACTCGCCACGCCCTTCATTTTTGCTCGCCACGCCCAACACTTTAGTTTGTTCCATCGTGATGGAACCATCATTCCATCGTGATGGAACCATCGTTCCATCGTGATGGAACAAACTCCCCCGCCTGCAGTCCCGACCTTCTACACCTTCACTTTTCACTCTTATTGCGCCCAAGCGCAGTCTTACACAAAGAAAAAAGAAGAAATTCTTTGCGATAATGATTTTTTAAGTATCTTTGCACGCGTAACAAACCCCTAAAACTTATACGAGCGATGAAAAAGTCTTTGTTTTCCCTATTGCTACTGCTATTGTCACTGACATCGACGGCTCAACCGGCTACCGATGACTTCGTAAAAGGCGCCGACGTGGGCTTCCTCGCTGGACAGGAGCGGCGTGGCGTGGTGTTCCACGACCGCGACGGCAACGAGCGCGAATGCCTGGAGTTGTTGAAGACGGACTACCAGATGTCAGCCATCCGGATGCGCGTGTGGGTGAATCCGCGAGGCGGCGAATGCGACAAGAACGCGCTGCTGGCGATGGCCAGACGAGTCAAGGCGCTGGGAATGGACCTGATGGTGGACTTCCACTATGCCGACTCGTGGGCCGACCCCGCCAAGCAACCGATTCCCGCGGCCTGGAAAGGACACTCGTACAAGCAGATGCTGAAGGACGTGCGCGCACACACGATAGACGTGCTCTCGCTGCTGAAGGCGAACGGCATCGCTCCGCGATGGGTGCAGGTGGGCAACGAGACGGCCAACGGCCTGCTATGGCCCGTGGGGCACATCGAGAAGAACCCTAAACAATATGCGGGCTTCATCCGTGCCGGCTACGACGCCGCGAAGGAGGTCTTCCCGCAGACCATCGTCATCGTCCACCTGGACCGCGGACACAAGCAGAGCCTCTACGACTGGAACCTCGACATCGTACGCAAGTACGGCGGCAAGTGGGACATGATCGGCATGTCGCTCTATCCCTACTGGGCCATGGAGGGGCATCCCGAACTGAAGGCGGACGACATCATCACCGACTGCATGGCCAACATCCGCCACTGCAGCGAGAAGTACGGCTGCGACGTCATGATCGTAGAGACGGGCTTCGAGGTCGACGAGCAGCATCCCGAGAAGATGGAAGCGGGGCGCCGCCAGCTGGCACGCATCATCCGCGAAGCGCGCACGGCCACCAATGGCCGCTGCCGCGGTGTCTTCTACTGGGAACCGCAGTGCCTCCCCGGAGGCTACAAGCTCGGAGCGTTCAACAGCAAGGCTGCCCCCACCGCCATCATGGAAGGTTTCGTGGAAACGGCACAGTGGCAAATCACCATCACCGAAAACATCAACTATAGGAAGCCTCTCTCCCCGCAGGCCCGCACGGAGGTGAGCCCCTCCGTCTCCACCGTCCTGGATATCGCACAGCCCCTCTTCGGCCCCAGGAGAAACCGCCCCGCCATCCTCATCATCCACGGCGGTGGCTGGAGTGCTGGCTCGAAGAACGACGCGGTGTACCGCACGCTGATGGTCGACTACGCTATGAAAGGCTATGTGGTGGCCAATATGAACTACCGTCTAGTGCAGGAAGCGCCGATGCCCGCCTGCATCGAGGACGTGCGCTGCGCCATCCGCTGGATGAAAGCTCATGCCGAGACGCTGGGCATCGACCCCAAACGCATCGGCACCTTCGGCCACTCGGCCGGCGGCCATCTCTCGCTGATGGCAGGCGTGGCAGCAAAGAGCACCGCTTTCGACGATGCCGGCGACCCGTGGCGCGACTTTTCGTGCAGTGTGGCCTGCAGCGCGGGCGGTGCTCCTCCGACAGAGATCGGCAACCCGAATATTCCATGGGCACAGCATCCCGAGTGGTGGCCCATCGGATATATCGCCGCCACGGAGACACCCATACTGGTGATGCAAGGCGGTGAGGACCCCATCGTGAAGGCTCAACTGACGGAGGATTGGGTGACGAAGATGCAGAGGGCTGGCGCACAGGTGGACTACGTGAAGGTGCACGGGCAGCATGGCGTAGCTTTCGACCAACAACTGGAGTTCACCCGTCCGGCCTTGGATGCGTTTTTCGCTCGCCACTTGCAGCACGATGATACCGACATCAGCATCGAGCAGATGAAAGTGGCTGACTTCGGCGGCAGCGGACCCTACAAGGCGGTGGCCGTGCGCGAACGTTCGCTGCCCGACTTCGTGGTCTATCATCCTGTAAACATGAGCCATGCCATGGGGCGCGAGAAGGGCAAATTGCCCGTGCTCGTCTTCGCCAACGGCGGCTGCATGGACACAAGCATAGGCTACGAGAATATGCTCACCGAGGTGGCCTCGCACGGTTATGTGGTCGTGGCCATCGGTGCGCTGCAGATGTTCCCTCAACACGAGAAAGAACGCCATACGCCAGCAACGATGATGGCACAGGCGATGGACTGGATCTGCAAGCAAGCGTCGGATCCGGCCTCGCCATATTATAATAAGGTCGACACGGAACGCATCGCAGCTGCCGGACACTCCTGCGGCGGTGCGCAGGTGCTGGCTAACGCCGCGGATGCACGTCTGAAGACGTATCTTATTCTGAACGCAGGCATGGGAGCCATGGAGATGGCGGGTGCCAGCGCGGCATCACTGAAGAACCTTCATGCGCCGATTCTGTACTTAGTGGGCGGCACGACGGATGTCGCCTGGAAGAACGCACAGGCGGACTACGATGCCATCAAAGGAGTGCTTGTTGTGCTGGCGGACAACACGCAGAGCGGCCACGGCGGAACCTATGCACAGCCACACGGCGGCGCCAACGCCCGCATGGTATGTGCATGGCTGGACTGGCAACTGAAAGGGAAGAGCGAGCACGAGACTCTCTTCCTGCGCGGTGACCTCTCCGGCTACGAAGGGTGGACGATTAAAGTGAAAAATGAAAAGTAAAAAAGTTCCGGACTCTCCCCCCGAACGAGTCCAGCCGGAACACTCAGTTCCGGACTCGTTCGGGGCCGACATTGAGTCCTATCGAGGCAAGTTCGCCCAAAGACGGAACTGAGTGTTCCGGCTGGACTCGTTCGGGGGGAGAGTCCAGCCGGAACTTTTCTCACTCTTTCATCAGTTTGACGGTGCGTCGTCGGTTGCTCTCCAGCCATGTGACGATGTAGAGTCCACGGGAGAGGCGTGCAAGCGAGGTGCCGTCGCAGGCGCGGAAGGTGGTGACGAGATGTCCGCGGGCATCGTAGAGACGAACGGGGAAGGTGAGCGCGGCGAGGTCGTCAGCGCCAAAATGAAGTCGCCCCGATGCGGGATCGAAAGCCAGTGCGTAGTCCGGCAGGCGACGGTTCCCGATGCCTACGGGCTCAAGGACGGGCGCCACGGGCGTCACGAGCCACTGACGGTTCGTGGAGGCGGAGTTGCGCCCGTCGCTGGTGTAGCTGAGCACGGCCGTCCCGTTGGCACTATTGCCGCCGCTGAGGTTGGCGGCGTGTTGGCTGAAGCGGTTAATAAGGTTGTAGCGGTCGGTGCCCTGTCGGACGAAGTCCCACTGCTGACGCTCGTCCAGGGAGTCACCCTGAGCCGTCTGCAGCTGCGTGCCGACAAGGGTGGTGGCGGTGGGCTGACCTTCAGTGGGGTCGCAAAGGGCCCGCCCGGTGGCGCTGTTCTCCACGTAAAGATAACCGTTGGCGAGGGGATAGATGCGCCACAATTGCGTCTGGCTCTCCTCGTCACGGGCATTGCAGCAGATGAGGTCGCCTCCCGACAGGTCAATGCAGGTGGCTGCCCCTGCGTTGGAAATGGCATAGTAGGTGAGGGTGTCGGCCTGGAAGTCGGGCGTCTTCAGCTCAGGCTCAGGTTCGGGTTCGGGCTCAGGTTCAGGCAGATAGGCGGCAAAGGCTGTCTGCAAATAGGAGAAATGCGCTGTCATGTAGGAGCGCAGGTCGCTGACGTACTGGTCGTAGGAGGAATAGAGCACTCGCTCGCGCAATGTGCGCTGGTTAATGCCCCAGCGGCGGTAGTTGAGCTGCTGCGAGGCGTCGATGAGCAGGACCAGGCTGTCCAGCTTCTGGTTCAGATAGGCTTCGAGTCCGCCGTCGATGAGCTCGGCGTAGCGTCGGTTGACGAGGCGCGCGAACCAGGGGTCGTTCCACATCCGCTGCATCCAGAACTTGAGGGCGCCGTAGCCGTAGTCTTTCATCAGTTGTCGACGTGTGTCGTTGGTGCCGTTGCGGTCGGTGCGGTTGTCGTTGTTGTAGGCGATGTCGTAGTCCCAGAGGGGGCCCCAGAAAAGGTGGTCGTCGGCACGCTGCTTGTAGAAGTAGGCACTGAAGAAGCCGTCGATATTGCCACTCATCTCGGTGCAGAGGTACCAGTTGACGAGCGAGGTGGAGTCCACCAGGGGACGGTAGCCGGAGAGCGGGTCGGCATAGTCGTCGGCATAGAGTCGCTGCTCGAAGGAGCCTACGAAGTCGCGGATGTAGGCCGACTGCCGGGCGTCGATGTCCTCGGCATCGGGATAATGAATGCGCACGGGCACAGACTGCCGGGGCGTATAGAAACCGTCGGGGGGCAGCACGGACTGCGTCTCACTGCTCCAGTACTCGTAGCTTTTGAAATCCTTGAAACCATCGGCCTCGAGGAGATAGCCTCCAGTGATGTCGCTGGCATCGGTGAGGGGAAGGTCCTGCTCGGCCACGTTGACGCGATGTGGCCTGACGTCAATCTGGTCGGAGAGCTGATAGTTGCCGACATCGTTGCCGTTGAGGGTGAGGTCGACGAACTTGGCAGCGGGATTGAACTTCAGGCCGGCACGCTCGCCCATCAGACTGGTGAGGGCGTTGCGCAGCAGGGTCTTGTCGGCATGGTTAGCCAGCAGCGTCCATTTCTTCGTGTTGGCGTACCCCTTGCCCAGCAGCTTTTCTTTGTTGTGGAACTTCAGTCTGTAGGGTTTCTTGGCCAGGCCCCAGGTGGAGTTGCCGCGTCCGCGGATTTCGAGGGAGTCGTAGAAAGCCACGCTGTCGTTCTCGAAGACGTACCACATGCGGGCATAGACGTAGTTGGTCTTGCTGGTGATGTCGCGGCCATCGAAGGTCTCGACGTAGAGGTGCGGCAGACGGGTCAGCCGTGTGTGCACACCATCGCCCTGCGCCGAGGCAGCGGCGAGAAGGATGGTGAGCGCGACGAGGAGGGAGAGTAAACGCTGTTTCATGGCGCAAAGGTAGTCTTTTTCGTTGTCGTCGCCAAATCTTTTCGTCTGAAAATCATCGCCGGGGAAATTTCGTCGAGATGCCCTGCTCGCGGTGAGTCAGGTCGACGGCGATGCCATACTTGCGGTGAAGGTGCTCTGCCAGATGCTGCGCACAGTAGACGCTGCGGTGCTGTCCGCCCGTGCAGCCAAAGGAGAACATCAGGTCGGTGAAGCCGCGCTGCAGGTAGCGCTCCACGTGGGCGTCGGCCAGGCGGTACACGGATTCCAAAAAGGTGAGGATCTCGCCGTCGTCCTCGAGGAACTTGACGACGGGTGCGTCCAGTCCGGTCAGCTGCTTATAAGGCTCGTACCGACCGGGATTGTGCGTAGAGCGGCAGTCGAAGACATAGCCTCCGCCATTGCCGCTGGTGTCCTCGGGGATTCCTCTCTTGTAGGAGAATGAGAAGACGCGGACGCGAAGGGCTTTGGCGGGCTGGGACGAAGGGTCCAGGAGGGGGGAGGACGGTGCCGGGCGGTCGTTGCTCTCTTCCAGTTGCACCTCTTTCATGGCCAATCTCTCCAAGGCCTTCCTGAGTTCGGGATAGGGGCAGCTGTCGTCCTCGGCAAGCAGGGCGCGGACGTTGTGCAGAGCGGGTGGTATGCTCTCGAGGAAGTGCTGCTTGCGCTCGAAATAGCCGCGGAAGCCATAGGCGCCAAGTACCTGCAGCAGGCGGAAAAGGACGAAGCGACGCAGGCGTGTACGGAAGACCGTCCGCGACGTTCTTTCAAGCGAAGGGCAAAGGTCTCCTGCCACTCCCCCGTGGAGAATGAGCTGTTCGAGGCTGTCCAGATAGACCTCTATCAGTTCTTCGCGCAACGACTGGGGATAACGGGCCGACGCCTGCCAGAGGAAGCTGGCCAGGTCGTACTGCAGGGGACCCCGGCGGCCGCCCTGGAAGTCGATGAAATAAGGGTGGCCCTCACCATCGAGCATCACGTTGCGGGCCTGAAAGTCTCGATAGAGGAAGGTGGAACGGTTCGCCTCGCCGGCGAGGAGGTCCCTGGCCAGCGCACGGAAGTCCTCCTCGAGACGCAGCTCGTGGAAGTCGATACCCACAGCCTTAAGATAGCAGTATTTGAAGTAGTTGAGGTCGAACATCACGTTTGTCTCGTCCATCGCTGGTTGCGGATAGCAGCGGGAGAAGTCAAGACCCTCGCCGCCAAGCACCTGCAGGCGTGGCAGTTCGGCGATGGTGCGGCGCAGGAGTTGACGTTCCTCCTCGCTGTAGCGGCCACCTGCCTCGCGCCCTGCACGGAGGGCATCGAAGAGGGAGCGCGAACCGAGGTCATCTTGCAGATAGCGCATGCCATCGTCGCTCACCGCAACGACACGCGGCACGGCCAGCCCCTTCGAAGCAAAATGACGGGCCAGATAGACAAAGGCTTGGTTCTCGTCGAACGAGGTGCCGACCACACCAATCAGGCCATGACCGCTGGCATCCGTGAAGCGGACGTACTGGCGATTGCTGCCAGAACCGGTCAGAGGCTCCACGAACTTGGGGGAATGGCCCGTGAAGGAAGTATAGAGAGAGGTGAGCTGCTGCATAAAAAATGACGAATGACAAATGACAAATGACGAATGACGAATCCGTTTATCTGTTTTAATCTATTGTACGGGAGAACGTTCGAAACATGAAAAGTTTAATTCAAGTTCGTAATTTTTCTTCTGATGGCAAGGACGTTGAAGAGGGAGACGAGGAGGAAGAGTGCGCCGCCCAAGAGAAGTGCCGGCCAGACGCGACCCTCACTGAGGGTGGGAAACATTGCCCACAGACGTTCCAGATAGTAGCCTCGCAACCAGAACAGCAGACCCACAGAGAGCAGGAGGACGAGGGCGTTCAGCCCCACGGTGAGCAGCTGATAAGGCAAAGAAACCTGTGCGTGGGAGTAGCCTATCAGCAACAGGTTCTGCAGTTTGTCGGCGTTCTTCTGCACCAATAGATAGACCGAAAGCATGAGGACGTAGAACGACAGGGCACTGATGAGCAGGCCGATGGCCATCACGACGCCTGCCACCACCTTCAGAAAATAGGTGGCACGACCGGCTTCGAGACTGTTGTCTTCCAGTTCGTAACCTTTCTGCTGGACGAAGGTGGCGATGGCGTCGTCGGCCGGATTGCCCACCTCCACGATGAGACGTGTAGGAGCGCTGACGGCACGCGGTGCCAGTTCGGCGTTCATCCGTTGCATGAAGGACTCGGGCACAAGAATGGTGTTCAGACGAGTGGAGAAGCCCACGATGCGACCTTTCAGCCGACGCTCCGCCCCACCCTCTCCCGTCAGACGGAAGTCCATGGACATCATCGAGATGAGCCCCTCGGAGAGCTTCGGGAGGTTCTTCGTCTGGGCGAAGCCGAAATTATAGAGAGCAAGATAGGAACGGGGCAAGATGAGAGGGACTTCCTCTGACGAAGCGGCAAGCGACGAGGGCCAACGGACGTCGACAAAAGCATCGGGGACACTTTCAAAAAACATGTCGGAGCCCATGCCGACGCCTCCGAGCGACAGCGAACCGTAGACCTGGAACTGGGAAGGGGTGAAGGTCCCCACCCGGCGCGTGAAGCTCTGCGCCTCCAGCTCGCGGATGTCGGACTCAGAGAAAGTCTGTGCCTCGCCGCTAAGCGTCGAGGCAGTGGCAATACGCTTAGATAGGATGAGATAGGTGTTTTTCATCACACCGTCCTCGCCGTTAAACGCAGGCATCACATCCTCATAGAACTGCATACTGAGCAGAACGATCAGCATCCCCAGCAGATTCGCAAAGAAGAATCCTGCCAACTGGGCAGGACTGACGTGCTGACGTAGAAGTTTCCAGACGAGACTCATAGACGATAAATCTTTTCATAAGGTAAATCCATGTGGTAACCGATGCTGGTGACGATGACCCCGGCACCTTGTCGGCGGGCTTCTGCCATCATCAGTTCGCCAACGATGCGGCAGTTGTCGGCATCCAGATGGCTGACAGGTTCATCGGCCAGGAGGAAATCGAAAGGTTGACAGAGGGCTCGCATCAGCGCCACACGCTGCTGCTGACCAAAACTCATGCGCCCCACTTTCGTATCGCGCTTGTCGGCAATGCCCAAACGCTCAAACCAAGCAATGATGTCTGCATCACTCTTGTGGTGCGTCAACTGGTTCTTTACCTGCACGTTCTCCCAGGCACTCAGCTCGGGAAAGAGACGTAGTTCTTGGAATATGTGACTGAGGGAATGGCGTCTCAGCGAGGTCCATTCCGAAGCGCCGAACCGCCGGACATCGCGATCGTCGAAACAGATTTGCCCATGGTAGTCGTGACGATAGCCGATAAGGAAGCTGCACAGCGAGGATTTGCCTGTACCGCTGGCAGCTTCTATCAGATAAAGATGGCCGCGCTCAAAGGTGGTGTCCTTTCCCCAGACGTCAGAAACGAGATCTGTACGCTGGGCAAACACCTGTGGGAGAGGGGCCTGGAGGGAGATTTTATTCAAGGAGTTCAGAATTTAAAAGGTTCTTCAAGTGTGGAGCGCTGCAAATGCGAGGCATAAGAGCGAGGAGGTTACGGCGCTAAGAATATTTCTTTGGCGAGGTTCGTACCCTTGGGAGCCGTGACGCGCAGACTGAATTCTCCGGGCTTTTCCATCGCCACGTCCAGGTGTTCGAGCCTGCACACGACGGACGGCAACAAGTTTTTCTTGGGACCTAACGGTGACAACAACGCCGGCACCTCGGCCGTCGCGAAGAAGCGTTTGCCTGCTATGTCATCAGCTTCGTCGGCCAGATGGGCATTCGAGGAGCCAGCGGCCAAGGGGTGTGCACCCAGATAGAAGACATCGTCCTCGACGCCGAAGTACAAGGGTGCTGTCTCCCAATTCAGGCGGAATGCCTTGTCTGAGAGTTTCTCCACATCGATCCATGCATTGCCCCATGAAGAGGACTTGCTAAGGAAATCGGTCGATGCAACTTTAGCGGTGAGCGACACGTTGGACAGCGCAGAGAGATCTAACGACGAGGGAATTTGCGACAGTTCGACAGCCAGATCGCCATCGAAACTCTCAACGATGCGGTCGGCATCCACCACAAGGTTAAAAGCCACCAGCAAGCCACGCGCAGAGGTCTGCCGCAGTTTGTCCAACAGCACACGGCCCTGCACGTTTGCCGTCAGCCAGATGGGAGGTGTCGCTGAGGCATAGCGCGCCAGTTGACCTTTGAGGGGGCGCAGCGCGCTTTCCATCTCGCGGAGAACGTCCTTCGTCTCGTCGCTCTCTGCCAGCACATCGGCTTTCACTTCCAGTTCCTCGTCATCGAACTCGAGGGAAAGACTCAGCAGCGCATCTGCAGCAGAATGAACACCGAAGTAACCCAGCAACGAACGCACCGGCGACGGCAACAGCTCGGGTTCAGGGGACACCACGGCAGTCAGGGCTTCTCCAGACTTTAGCCGCTTGAAGAGGGGCTTGCCTTCGCCACTTTCATCACTATCCTGCGACAGCAGGCGAACCATCTCCGAGCGCAACTGATCCTGGGCGTCCCCGACGGCAGGGCCCATCATCAAGGCTTTCTTACTGTCGAAGGCGAGCAGCCACTGCCCCTTCACGACAGTCCAATTATAACCTCGTTGGCGGACGATTTCAGAGACCTGTCCTTTCTCTGAATAGTTCTTACAAAGACGAGACAGTGCGTCGTCGTCCGCCACAGCAGCTACCACACCGAAGTCGCCCTTCTGCGAGGCAAAGCCGTAGATGGGACGGCGAAGGTCGAGACCGACCTCCGAGACATCATCAACCTGTGCACAACGCACAAGAAGTTGTTTCCGCTCGGCCTCATTGAAATCAAGTCCGTCGACGAAGTCTGCGACATTCAGACGAGCTACAGCAACGACATCCTGAGGCAAGGCATTGAGGTAGGAGCTGCCCTGCCCCATCAACAAATAAACCAATACTGCCACGATGGCTGAAGTTGGAATAGATAACAAAAGAAGTTTATTCTTACTCATACTTATTATATATTTAGCCCCTTTCACTCCCAAAGGAGGGATGTAGTGGAGCTTTCAATTCTTCAATCTTTCAATCTTTCAATCTTTCAATTAAACGTCTGTTTGCCAATCTCATAAGATGCACTGCTGCCAGCGCTGCAGTCTCAGTGCGCAGACGGCTGGTGCCCAACGACACCGAGCGGAAGCCGGCTGCCTCGGCAGCACGCACCTCATCGATACTGAAATCTCCCTCGGGACCTATCAGCACCAATGCCGGCGTCTGTGCAGACAACACATCGAGCAGGAAAGGCTTCTCGCCCTCGTAGCAATGAGCGATAAACCGCTGTGCCGGAAGGTCGGCGCGGGCAATGAACCTCGTAAACGGCATCATCTCCTCGAACACAGGCTTCCAGGCTTTGTGACTCTGCTTCATCGCCGCTATCAGAATTTTGTCCAGACGCTCGGCCTTGACGATACGACGTTCAGAGAAACGGCAGTCGAGCAGCGACAGACAGTCCATACCGATTTCCGTAGCTTTCTCCGCCAGCCATTCCATGCGGTCCATGTTCTTCGTCGGGGCTACGGCCAGGTGGATGCTTCCCTGCCATTCAGGTTGCTGCGGCAAAGCCTCTTCGATACGATAGTGGCAATGATGATTGTCGGCAGCGGAAATTACAGCACGATAGAACGTGCCTTGCCCGTCCATCAGATAGATATCATCACCCATCTGCAGACGCAACACACGCATGGCATGCTGTGCCTCGTCAGCCGGCAGTTGCCCTGCCTCGGGCGCTGGCGTATAGAAAAACCTCTGCTCTTTCAATTTTTCAATCTTTCAACCATTAAATCTTCACTCCTCATTCTGACGCTGTACGCTTCGCCAACTCATCGCGGAGGTGCGACGCCGCTTCATAATTCTCATTAGCGACAGCCTGCTGGAGGGCTTCTTCCAGCATCTGTTTGCTGAGAGAATTGATATTGATGGCGAAGGAGTTCTCGCCGGACTTGTGCATATACTGCGCCTCCAGGATCTCCTCCTCGATCGTAATCGGACACAGCGAGGTCGCGGCAATCACCAGTGCATCGGGCGCCGGACAGAAATCCAGCTTGAAGTCCACGCCGTCCCGCTCGGCAAAGATCGAGCAGAAGACAACCCCGTTTCTCACTCCCGTGATCTGGATGCGGGTCACTTGAACATCGAAGCCTTTCAGCAACAGATTATAGGTATCAGCCGTAGTGGCCGCAAAGGGCATAGGGAGAGACAACTTAGAGCGCATCGAAAGCGTCAGAGCACGACGCGTGGACATCATGATTGGCAGCACACGCTCACCATCCTTTTCTCGGAGAAGGAGCATCGAGCGTTCTCCATCGTTCGAGATGGATGCCACAGAGTCTATCTTCAGTTGTACTAACACGGAATTATTTTAAGAGTTAAAGGAAACTATCATGTTAAGCTTCACTGCCTTTCTTCTTGAAGAGTCAGGCATCATCCCTTTGGTGATGCCAAGCGCTCACGACTCGACCATTCAAGCACGCTTGATGGCCCTCGCAGCGCCCAAAGTTCATTCTTTCAACTTTTCGATCCTTCAGCTTTTTCAATCTTCTTTGAGTCCTTGAACAGCAGCGCGAAGAAGATAGCCACCACGAGGGCGTAGGCTGCAAAGATATACCAGCACGTCTGCCAGCCAGCGATGATCTCAGTTCCCGTCGCGCCTGCAGCCTGCGGGAAGAAGACGAAGTGATTGATAATCTGCTGCGCGACGATGGTGCCGATGAACGCACCCAGGCCGTTGGTCATCATCATGAACAGACCCTGCGCACTCGAACGGATGCTCTCGTCCGTCTCTTGATTCACGAACAGCGAACCTGAAATATTAAAGAAGTCGAAGGCCACACCATAGACCAGCATCGACAACACAAACAGCCATACACCGCTGCCCGGGTCGCCCATGCCGAAGAAGCCGAAGCGCAGCACCCACGCCAGCAGGGCTATGAGCACCACCTTCTTAATGCCAAAACGGGAGAGGAAGAAAGGAATCAGCAGGATGCACAGCGTCTCGCTCATCTGCGAGAGCGAAATCAGGATATTGGCGTGCTGCACACCGAACGTGTCGGCATATTCGGGGATGGCACCGAACGACGTAATGAAGGGATTGGCGAAGCCGTTGGTAATCTGCAGGCAGACACCCAGCAACATGGCGAAAATGAAGAACATCGCCATGCGCGGATTCAAGAACAGCTTAAAGGCGTTCAGACCAAGAGCCTCGGCAAGCGTCTTCTGCGCGCCATCTTTTTTGATGCGCATACGAGGCATCGTCAGTGAGTAGGCAGCCATCACAAGACTCAGACAACCACTCACCATCCACTGCCCGGGCGTTGCCTGTAGGCCGCAGAGGTCCACCACCCACATCGTCACGATGAAGCCCACTGTGCCCCAGACGCGGATGGGCGGGAAGGCCTTCACGCTGTCGTAGCCTGCGCCCTCCAGTGCCGCATACGCCACGGAATATCCCAGTGCGATGGTCGGCATGAAGAACGCCACCGACAAGGTGTACAGGGCAAACAGCGGAGCGAACTGCACGCCGTCGCCCGCTTGATAGGCATACGTCGAAGCGCCGATCATGAACAAACCTGCCAACGCATGGCAGAGGCTCAGCACACGCTGCCCCTCCATCCAGCGGTCGGCTACAATACCCATCAGTGCAGGCATGAAGATCGACACGATGCCCTGCACGGAATAGAACCAACCGATGTTGGAAGCCAGTCCCACACCAGCCAGATACGTGCCCATGGACGTCAGATAGGCGCCCCACACCGCAAACTCAATAAAATTGAGAATGGTCAGTCTAATTTTCAGATTCATAGGTATAAAGTGATGTTTTCGTTCGATGTTGCGGCGCAAAGATACAAAAAAAGACTGTAACCGCGTGCAAATTGGGCGTTTTTTAACGCCTACCTCATCAAAACAGTTTCCACATCCGCCCTGTTCGCTGCGGCCCATTCAGAGTCCGACACTCGCCACAAGGTCACATGGAAGATATCTATTCCTCCACTTCACACCGTTCGAAGCCCATCGCCATAGCCTTCTCCGGGTCCATCAGGAAATACGTAGCCTCACCCTCGACGCACAGTTCTCCTGCGGCGTTAGTGATTTCCGCGTGGATGAACAGCAGATTGCGCATCTGCTTCACGATGTTGGCGCGAATGGTCAGCTGTGGTTCGTTGGTCGATACAGCCTTTCGGAACTTGACACTCAGACTGGTCGTGAAGCCGCTCGTCTGCATCTTACGTGTCACCACCCATCCGCATGTCTCATCAATCAGCGTGCTCAGCACGCCGCCATGCATAGTGTCCACCCACCCCTGATAATTCTTTTCCGGGCGCCAGGTACTCACGATGTAATCGCCATCCTCAAAGAACTGCATGTGCAGTCCGAAAGGATTATTCGGAGCGCATCCGAAGCAGTTGTACTCGGGACGGCCGCTCCACGGATTGATAATCCTTTTAAGCATAGTTATAGTAAGAAATTGGAGTTGCCAAGTTGTTGATGACGCGGTCGATGCACATGGCATTCAGAGAGGCTATGCTGCACATCTCATACGATGTCCTTACCGAACGGCGAGAGCGCCAACTTTGCCAACCGGAAATGCATTTTTCCAAAGGGAATACCGATGACAGTGATGCAGAACACGATGCCCAGCAGGATGTGATGCAGCCAGATGAGCAATCCGCCGCACAGCAACCACACCACGTTCATCACCGTGTTCAGGCATCCGCTGTTCGGTCTCTTCCTCACCTTCGACCCGAAGGGCCACAGCGCCAGCAGCCCCAGTTTCAGTGTCTGAAGTCCAAACGGAATCCCTATAATCGTAATCATCAGTATAAAGCTGGAAAGCATATATTGAAAGGCGATCTCCAGACCGCCAAACAATACCCAGATGATATTTCCCAATGTCTTCATAATGCGTAGCTTCAACGGCACAAAAGTACAAAGATTTGTTGAGATAACGAGAAAAAGCAAAGGAAAAGTGGGATGGGAGCTGAAAATAGGAACTTATTTCGGCTGAAAGGCCGGCATCTCTGAGCCTCGTGAAGAGCGTGCGTCCTCATCGCCTCTGGAGAGAATGAGAATAGCCCATTCGCACAAGGCAAATGGGCTATGGGAGGACTGCCGTTTCACTGAAACAGCAGTGAGAGCGGTCTATTGTCTGAACTGTAAGCAGTCTTTAGAGTTGCCCCACGATGTCCAGGATCTTCTGCCTGGTGGCGTCGGTCTTCTGTTCCTCATAGCTGGCGGTCACGATGCCGGCTTCGGCAGCTTTCCAGTAGCCGCAAAGGTAGCGGTACTGAGCGATGGCGGCATCGTACACGCCGGGCGAGTAGGAGGACAGGAGCAGGGCGAGCTTCTTCACCTTGGGCAGCGTCATCATATTGTAGCAGCGGTGGATGGCGGCTTGCATCTGAGAGTTGAAAGTGAAGTAGTAGATGGGCGTGGCTATCACGATCACTTCAGCCTCAGCGAGGAGGGGGTACAGTTCTTGCATGTCGTCCTTCTGGACGCAGGCGCCTTCGCCCTTGCCATGGCAATACTCGCAGGCCAGACAGCCGGCAATCTTCTTCTTGGCTACATCCACCAGCGTCACTTCGTGACCCGCGGCCTCTGCGGCCTTCTTGTACTCGTCCGCCATCCAGGCGGTACTTCCCTTCGCTCTTGGCGAAGACTGTAGAACCAGAATCTTCATAATGAATTAAAATTGAATAAATGAAGCGATTATCTTGCTTTGAAAAGCGTCTTTTGCGCCCTGAAACAACAGGTTCGCACCAGAATTGAGCACAAATATAATCATTTTTCCTTGAACTTGGGTGAAACGGACAGAAGAAAATGATTCTTCGGATAAAAAATGTTGACACATCACCGAATCTTCTTTCGACACAGAAAGCCAGCGGCCTCACATGGGTTTGCCCACGGAAAACATGCATCTACACGCGCGATAATTAAAATATGTATACTGAGGGTCATACATTGCTCATAAGATGTGTACGAGGTGATAAAGGGGGAGGGATGACTTGCCCTACTGATCACATTCAGGTTGAGGGATAACTGCAAACTGTGCTTCCCACTCGCACGCGCGCACCTCGCAATTTTCCAAATCATCTATCACTCTATCACAAAAATTAGGTTAGCACACTGTTAATAAGATAAGTACGAAGTGACAGATGAGGTGATAGATAGGTGATAGAAGTGATAGATAAATGGCAAAAACGGGGTCAAAATAGCGAAAAAGGGTGTATTTGTTACTGCAT
>CAMVFC010000019.1 GCA_947166655.1 uncultured Prevotellaceae bacterium | reverse complement strand
CCCCTGTACTCCCCCGGCGGGGGATGAAAAGCGAATAGATGCCAAAACAGAGGGTCTTATCACTGCAATAAATAATGAAGACAAACGTTGATAGCCCTTATATTGGTCTAATGACCGATCTGGGTTTAAACATTGAAAAAGTGAAAAAGTGAAAAAGAATCTGTGAAATCTGTGTAATCTGTGGTACTGGAGGACTTACGAATTAGTTGACTATGGGAGAAACGATGATGAGAGGATATCTGAGTGACTGTACAATATCATTATCATTGGAACGGATGGACGATAGGATGCACGCTGATTCCTGAGGTGCGGAATGCCGCAGCGCCGAGCGGATGTCTGATGGGACATGAAGGGGGGAAAAGAAGAAGTTACGGGACACTCCGTCAAAACTGCCTTGACTTTTGCTCAAAAGTGTTGGGACTTTTGCTCAAAACTGCCTTAATTTTTGCTCAAATCTGCCTTAACTTTTACTCAAATCTGCAGGGACTTTTTCCGAAATCCTACTGAAAAATTTTTCTGGGGGGCAAAATGTCTATTTTTGAGGTGCAGACAGGGATGCATGTAGGTCTTCATCGTCGCTGGTGTTTCGACTCGTCTAATCCAACGGATTCGCAGGAAGACAGCAGAGGGAAAGGGACAGAAGGAGAGGAAGGGAGGAGGAACAAGAAGCGGGGATGCGGCAGGCGTTCTGCCACATCCCCGCGGGATAGAAGTCAAGCGATAGCGGTTTATTTACCAATCTGTCCGTTCCACTTGACGAACCAGTTGTTGCGGTCCATGAGTCGTGCCTTGAGGCTGGCATCACGGCGTCCCACTTTCTCGGCGAGGTACTCGCCCTGTGCGAAGGTGCGTCCGCTGACGCCGTATTTACGTCCGGTGCCGCCGAAGCGGTAGTCGGCACGCATGAGTGCTCCGAAGCGGAAGCCCTCGAAGGCTGTCTCCAGTGCGGACTCGACATCGAGAAGGCTGTCGACGACCTGAATCTGCCGCTGGTAGACCTGCGGCTGTCCGTACTGTACGTACCAGGCGTCGGTGGCCAGTTCCCATGCCGTATAGAGGCGTGCAGCATATTCGCTGAGGGCCTGTGCGTAGGCATTGGCGGCATCGCGGCGGTCGCGTGCGGTGGGATAAAGCTCGGTGTTCTCGATGTCGGGCAGTACGACGCCGCTCAGGCTGTCGGCCTCGGCCAGTGCGATGAGCTCGGGATTGCGCTCCTGCAGCTGTGCGATGATGTTGGAGCCGACGGTCTGCGACTCGTCGTTAGCGACGTAGACAGGGGGCTGTCCGGGATAGCCCGTGGAGTCGGCCGGCACGTCGGTGGAGGCGGGATAATAATAGGGATTGTTGATGGCATAGCCACTGCCACGGGCGTGGAGACCGATCTGTGTGAACTGGTCGTCGCGGTCGGTCAGGTTGACACGCATGGCGCCGGCGTTGGAGAAGCCTTGGATACGGGTCTTGTAGTACTGCGTGGGGAAGTCGAAGTACCAGATGAAGGTGCTGTCGGCAGTATTGATGGAGCCGTCGGCGTTGACAATCTCCTTGTAGATTTCTCCGTGACGGTCGCGGATGACGTTGTTGTCCAGACCGGTGGTGAGGATGGCGAGGGCGAACTTGGGGAAGCCTGCATAGTTCATGGCTTCAGCCAGGCGCAGGTAGATGTCGCCACGACGATAGACGATGAAATCCTGGGGGCTGGAGATCTTACGGATGCCCTTGGCCTCGTGGCGGTCGTCGCCGCGGTAGGACGAGCTGATGTTGGCGGGCAGACGGAGGTCGCCGAGGAAGTGGCGCTGCAGCAGTGACTCTGAGAGCGATCCTGCGGAGACGACCGTGGAAGCATAGCCTCCGGAGGGAGCGGCATAGCGTGCGTAGTAGACCTGCCCGTCGGAATACTCATAGCAGGGCTGCGAAGGCACGATGACGGCATCGACGTCCTCGTTGTCGACGTTCCAGCTGTAGAGGTAGCGCAGCTCGTTGAAGTGTCCCTGGGAGGAAGCAGAGTCCATGGCGATGGCCGAGATGACCTCGGAGCTCTCGGTGCCGAAGGAGGTGGTGCGGAACCATGAGTATTCAGCCGAGTTAGCTCTGGTGTAGTCGCCGTTGGTGAAGAAGCGTTCCTCCCATTCGTCTTTCAGCACACCAAGGACGGTCTTGCGCTTGTAGCTTTCGTTGTTGTCGACACCGGCATCGGTGGGCGTCCAGTCGATGTAGTCGTAGTAGCACTTGGCAGCCTCGCGTGCCAGCAGCGGTTCCTGACGGATGCTGGCGAGCCAGAGGTAGAGGTCGCCGAGGACGAGCTGGATGGGCATGACGGCCATGCGTGAGGGCATGGAGCTGTTGTAGCCGGCGTAGCCCGGGTTGCCATGGTAGGGATAGCCGAACCATGCGACGAAGGGCTTGAGGTCCTGGATGAAGTAGTCGCAGATGCCGGCGAGGTCATAGGTGCGCGAGTTGGCAAGGATGGCATCGGCATCCTCGAGGGAGAGGATGGGCTCGGTGACGACGGGGATGTTCTGCCCGTAGATCTGCCCGAGCTGCAGGTAGAGCCATGCGCGGATGGCGCGTACGGCGCAGTACTCTGACTGGAAGACGCGCACGTTCTGCGCGATGCCGTTGAGGTACTTGTTCTCGCGCAGTGCGGTGTCGGCATTGGCGAGGAAGTAGTTGCAGTTGTTGATGACGGCATAGTAGTCGCGCGGCCGGTTGTAGGCGTTGTCGTCGCTGACCTCGAAGTTGGAGATAGCCTTGAGGTCGGCATCGGCGGTGGGCTCCACAGTGACGAGGTCGGCACGGAGTTCGCCAAAAAGGTTGGTGCGGACGGCAATCTTCTGGAGCTGGGCCAGGATGCCTACGAAGGAGTTGACGGTGTCGTTCGCCTCGGTGAGATGGTTCTTGTCGGCATAGAGGACATCGTCGTTGCCCATATCAAGCATGTCGTCGCAAGAGGTGAGGGAGGCTACTGCGAAGCAGCAACACACACAACCAAAGGCGAGGAGCTTGCTACCAGAGAAGAGATATTTTAGTCTGTTCATGATTCTTCGATATTAGAGGTTGATTTTCACGCCGAGGTTAAACGTGCGTCCTGCGGCGAGGAAGCCGCGGTCGATGCCCTGATAGAGGACGCTGTTGCCCATGGAGAACTCGGGGTCGCTGCCCAGATACTTGGTGATGGTGAAGACGTTGGTGGCGCGTGCCCAGACGGTGATACCCTGGATGTAGGTGTTATTGATGGGCAGGCGGTAGCTGATGGTAACGTTCTTCAGGCGCAAGTAGCTGCCGTTCTCGATCCAACGGTCGGAGAAAGCGCTGTTGCCCATGGGGTCGCTGAAGGTGGCACGCGGGATGTCGGTCTGCTGACCTTCATAGCTCCATCGGCTGAGGATAGCCGTGGTCTGGTTCATGAAGCGGCTGCCGCTCTCGAGTTGCTGACGCATGTAGTTGTAGACGTCGTTGCCCAGGCTGTAGTTGAAGCCGAGGTCGAGGGTGAGACGCTTATAGGAGAGCGAGGTCCAGATGTTGCCATAGATGTCGGGATTGGCATCGCCGATGAAGACGCGGTCCTTGTCGTCGATGCGTCCGTTGCCGTCCTGGTCGACATACTTGACATCGCCGGCGCCGAAGTAGGTCTTCGTGACACCGTCGGCGGCGAGGTGATAGAGCCCGTCGGCAGCAGCCTCCTCGGAGGTGGCATAGACGATGTTGCCCGTCGAGGTCTCAGCGGTCTGCAGACCATAGAAGCCGTTGATGCTGCGGCCCACCTGGCTGCGGATGGTGGCACCGAGGACGTTGTGGTCCTCATAGGCGAGGCCGTCGGGCAGCTCCGTCAGCTCGTTCTTATAGTGGCCGACGCTGGCGCCGAGGCTCCAGTTCCAGTCGTTGCCGGAAATGATGTGCGCACTGAGGTGAGCGTCGAAGCCGTGGTTCTTGAGCTTACCGCCGTTGCTCCAGTTCTGATCGATGCCGGAAAGGAAGTTGAGGGCACGCAGGGTGAGGAGGTTGTCGGTCCAGCTGTGGAAATAGTTGAAGCCGACGGCGATGCGGTTGTTGAGGAAACGTGCTTCGATGCCGGCGTTGGCACGGCGGGTGGTCTCCCACTTGAGTTCGGTGTTACCGATGTTCTCCAAGGCGAGTCCGGGAACCTGTCCGAGGTAGATGGTGCTCTTGAAGTAACTCTTGGAAGCATCGAAGGGCAGGTTGTCGTTGCCGCTGACGCCGTAGCCGGCGATGACCTTCAGGTAGTCGATGCCGTTGACGTCGAACCACTTCTCGTTGGACACCACCCAACCAGCCTGGATGCTGGGGAAGACACCCCAGACGACGCCGCCGAGCTTCAGACCGCCCTTGGCGTCGCGACCGAACTGCGAATTGGTGTCGATGGAGAGGTCGCCCTGGAGGTAGTAGCGGTTGGCCCAGTTGTACTTGGCCTGAGCGTACCAGGTGAGGGTGGCCCAGTTCTCGCGCGAGCCGTCGATCTGCTTTTGCTTGGTGCTGGAGATGAGCGGCGTCTTGTCGTTACCGGTGTTGTAACCCGTCTGCTGTGTGAGGCTGTAGCCTTCGTTCATGAAACGGAAGCCGCCGAGCAGGTCGATCTGATGACCACCGTAGCGATTGCTCCACTCCACTTTCGTGTCGGAAAGCACGCTGTTCTGCTTGCTGTAGAGCGAACCGATCATGTTCTCCATGGTCTGGTGGAAGGCCTGCACGTAGAAGGAGGGCACGCCGTTCATCGGCACGTAGCGCTTCTCGTTGGTATTCACCAGAGAGTAGCTGAAGAGCGATGTGAACTTCAGGTGCTTGTTGGGATGCCAGGAGGGCGTGATGGAGAGGTTGACGTGCGAGTTGTCGTAATAGTTCTTGTTCTGTGCCGTGCCATACTCGAGGATGGCCAGGGGGTTGGCCAGGGCGTAGTTGTAGTTGCGCAGCTGGCTGACCTGCGAGAGGTAGTCCTCGTCCTCGATGTCGAGGTGGGCATGACTGACGATACCAGGTCCCTCGTCGGCTGCCACAAAGCTGTAGGGCGAGAGCATCGGCGTCTTGGCCAGTGCCAAGAAGTTGAGGGAGGTGATGGTAGAGTTGTCATAATCGTCGGGAGCGCCCGTGTCGTAAACCTTACGGGTGGTGTTGCTGAAGGAGGCATCGAAGCGGACATCAATCCAGTCGGTAATCTTGATGTCGGTGTTGAAGCGAACGTTCAGGCGGTTGAAGTTGGCCTCGTCGAGGGTCTCGTTAGAGTGGTTGTAGCCGAGCGAGAGCATATAGTTGGCCACGTCGCCACCACCAGAGACGCTCAGGCCGTAGTTCTGCGTGAGTGCCGTGCGGTAGAGTTCATCGGCCCAGTCGGTGTTATTGTTGTACTTGTTGTACCAATAATAATTAGGATTGGCGTTGAGGAACTTGAACTCCTGCAGGCGCGTTCCCGTGGACTGCAGCAGGCCGCTGGCGTAGCTCTTGAACTGCGCGCCGCTCATCATGTCGTAGCTGCGGGGCAGGGTCTGCAGACCGATGCTGGCAGTGGCAGCGATGCGTGTGGCCTGGGTGGTGTTACGCTTGGTCTTGATGAGGATGACGCCATTGGCACCCTTGGCTCCGTAGAGGGCGGTACCGTTCTTCATCACCTCGACACTCTCGATGTCGTTGACGTTGAAGTTGGAGAGAACGTCGTTGTAGAAGCCGGAGTGAATCATCTCGCGGCCATACTGCATCTCGGTGATGACGCCGTCAATGACCACCAGAGGCTGTGCATTGATCATATAACTGCCGACACCGCCCACCTGCATGTAGGCACCGAGGGCCGACAGGCCGCCACGCTCCGTGGTACGCACGTCAGCGCCGAGCTGGTTCTCTATCTCGGTGGCGATGTTGGTGGCATTGCTGTAGTCGAAACCTGAAGCCACGGCATGACCGAGGATGTTGTCGTCCTTGCCGTAGAGGGCACGGGCAGCATCGCTTTGCATGACGATGTCGCGTAACTTGCCGCTCTCGTTCAGACCCACACGTACCGTGTTGTAGCCAGGAATGGTCACCTCGACGGCCGAACTGTAGGTGGGCACCTTCAGGTGGAAGGTACCATCCTCTTCGGTCAGCGCGGAGTAGCCTTCGCCGGCGATGGACTGCACGAGCACGCCCGCCAGGGGTGCGTGTCCCTGCTGGGCAACGACACGTCCGCTGATCTCACGCGTGGGCTCGGTTTTCTTATTCGTCTTACGGACACGCTGGACAACAGCGGTCTCGTCTTGTGCCACATCGTCCTGCGCAAGAGCGACAGTCGGAAGCGCAAGGAAAAGGGGTAGACAGAAGAATCCTACTGTTTTCATAGTCCTATGTTGTATTCTTTAAAGTTAGACAAATCGAGCTGGAAGGCTTTGGCTTCCTCCTCGGTCTCGAAGGGGATATAGATGATGCGGTTGATGCGCATGACGTTGGTCTGCGTCTTTTCGAGGTTACGGGCCGTAACGTCAGTGGTCAGGCGATAGCGCATGACAGCCTCCTTCGTGGGGGTAGTCGACGAGGTGAAGTAGTTGTAATAAGAGAGCGCTGGCTTACGAGCACGGTCGATGCAGATGACGTCGACATCGGTACCCGTGGTGATGTAGTGACGGTTGTCGTCCTTGAAGGCCTCGTCCTGCACCGCCAACACAGCGTCGCGGTTGGGGGCTGTGAAGCCGAGGTCGTCGTTGGCATCATCGCGACCCTGGCTGTCCTTGGCACCTGTGGAGCGCGGCGTGGCCAGACGTTCGTTGTAGTACACCTGGAAGCGGACTGGCAGCTGAACGGGAGCCGAACCGGCATCGGTGGACGCCGACGCAGGCACCATCACGACATATACATTATAATATAGGTTCGAGAAGGTGTTGGGCAAGTAGAAATACATCGAACTGTTGCCGTTCTTGATGCTGCCCGAGAAGACCAGCGGCTCGATCTCGAGGAAGTTCTCTTCCTTGAGCAGGCTCTGCTGCTTGAACATGCTGGTGTCTGCGGCCACGGAACGCACGGTGGCGTTCATGGCTGACTTAATCTCATTGTTGGCATCGTAGAGTTGAGGCGTGGTGCGCGTACGAGCCGAGGATGCCAGGATGTAACGGGGCTGGAGGAAGGTCTTCTTCGCATCAATGCGGCCTTCGTTGTCCACGTAGACAAGACCGTTGGAGCAAACCTTCGGGGTGAGCCCGTTGAGGATACCTCCGGCGTCATAGGGACGGTCGAAGACGTTCAGACCGTAGTAGCCACGATAGTTGACATAGTTGGTGTTGTAGATGGAATCCTCGATGCTGCGCTGGATGTTCCGGTTGAAGAGACGTCCGCGGATGATGGCGAAATGGGCATTGAGGTCAGCGACGGAGTCACGGTTCTCCTGCTGGTCGCCATAGTTGAACAAGGGGCGGAAGCGAGCATATTCGCGGGCCCACACCTCGTTGCCCGGTGCCAGGAAGATATAGGAGCTGTCCTCGCGGTTGATCCATCCGAGACTGCCGTGGAGGGCATTGGAGAGCCTCAGCACAGAGTCGGCATAGACGACCTTACCGTCGACGATGGCACGCTGCACGGACGATGTCTCGTCGAGCTCGTACTCGTCGAACTGTTCGAAGAAAGCAGCCACGCTGTCCAGGCCTTCTGCCAGGTCGAGATAGTCGCGGACATTGGCAGCGAAAGCCTCCTTGCCGTTGAGCTTGTACATGATACCATTGCTGGCCACGACATTCTTCTTGGAGAAGGTGACGCCTGCCAGGTCGGAAGCTGTCAGCAGGAGGTACTTGCCGTTCATCATGCGCACGGAATCCTTATATTCTGTGCTGACCGAGCGGCCATAGAGGGCGATGTGGTTCTGGACGAACTGCGTGATGGCCGTGTTGTACTCGTCGCGTTTGCCACGCTGTGAATCGTAGAGGGCGATGACACTGTCGGCCTGCTCTGCGGTAATTACCGGAGCCCACAATGTCAGCTGCTGCGGCGAAGAGAGCACGCGGTCGTAGCCCACATGCTCCACGACACGGGCAAAAGGAGCCAGGTCGGCATCGGCCTTGACAAGCTCCATGAGCGTCGGTGCATCGCCCGACGTCTGCCAATCCTTACCCTCGTAGTGGTTGTTCCACTCGTCGGAGCAAGCACCGGCGAGCAGAGCACCACCCACGAAGAGGGTATTCAGGATGAAGGAAATATGATGATAAGTCTTCATGTTTCTGTAATTGAGAAATAGTAGATTTCGGTTGATGAATGGGGGTTACAGGTCGTCCTCGCCTTTGCCCTCGCCTTCGACACCATAGATGCTCTTAGGCACAATCTCGATATAGTCGATCATCAGCTGTGCCGTACCGGCTGCCCAGACGCTCTTCATGCGCAGGGTGTGCTTCCTGCCAGCGGTGATGTGACCTTGATAGATGACCTTACGCATGGTATGGCCGCCATTCTGGTTGAACGACGAACCGTCGCCGGAGCTGAGGTTGAAGTCGTTGTCGCCACTGACAGAGCCCGTGTTACGGACACCGCAGGGACCATGGTACCAACCGAGGTTGTGCAGGTCCTTCTTGCTCTGCTCCCAAGCTTCACCCGAAGGGGTGGAAGAGAAATCTGCGAATCCAGAGGGAAGCTTGGCAAAGACGGTAGCATCACGCATGTCCAAAGGAATGTCCTGAGGCACACCGTCGAAGTACATCTGCGCAATGGCACGGAATGCCATCGGGGCAAAGCCGAGACGGATCTGGTAGTCGCCCTCGGGTACAGACGGCAGCGGGAAGGTGATGTCGAAAGTATTGAAACTGGAGTTCAGGTTATACTCGTCGCCCTCATAGCTCCAGAAGCTGCGGTGAGCATTCTGATAGAGGAAACGTCCGTCAGGGTCGGACTCGGTGTCATCGAGGTAGCCCGGAGGGAAGATGTAGTTGAGACTCTCGGGGTCGCGGGCAGACATCTGAGCGACATCCACCACTTTGGGATTATCCGAGCGGATGTCGTTGTTCATCATCTCGGGCCAGATGGTATAGAGGTCTATACGCATACGGTTGTTGAAGACCGTCTCCTGCGTCTTCGCTCCGAAGTCCACCAGGCGGTCGATGTAATAGTAGACACCATTGGTGGCGTTCTGTGAGAGCCCGGGCTTCACCGTGCGGCTGACGATGGCACCACGCTGCTCGTTGGCGGCGGGATTCGGCTCGCGATTGTTGTAGTGGCGGTTCAAGTAAAGGTTGCCTATGATAGCACTGCCCTTGTTCTTATTGATGCTGGCGTACTTACCGTTGACCATCTCCACCTTGATGGTGGTGTAGGGAGCCATCGTGGAGTACCACTCCGTGGGATAGAGGTCGCCCGTGTAGATGGTGACATAGGTGGTGAGCTTGTCGTAGAGTCCCTTGCGGTCGAGCACATGGTAGGCAATCAGCTGATACAGGGCATTGGTCTCATTGGTGAAGTCATTGGGGGCACCGTCAGTATAGATGGTCTTGGCATATTCATAGAGATCTTGCCAACTCTCGCAGCCGTACACTTCCTTCAGGATGCTGTCCGGCACGGCGAAAGCGGTATAACCATAGTAACGATATTCAGGCACCTCGAAATAAGGTTTCTGTGTAGCGGCACCCGTCTGATAGTTATTATTAAGGTATTCCCAGTCCTCTGAATTATAGGACTCGTCGCGGAAACGCATCATCTTGCGATCCAAGCCGGTCAGCTCCAGACAGGTATTGAAGATGGAGATGGACTCGTCCTTCTTCATCAGCGTGGGCAGCAGCTCGCGCAACGGTTCGATCAGACCATCGACAGGATGAACGATACCGTTCTCGACAGAGTCGTTGGCCAACTCGATGATGATGGTGCCCTGCCCGTTGATGCGGTAGGTACTGTTGATGGTATCACCATTCTCAATAACCGGCACGCTCTCAATCTTGACGGGCTGGTCGAGCATATTGTTCTTACCAAGATACAGAGCCACGCTGGCCAGCTCTGGCAAACCATAGACGCGGTTGACAATGGCTGTGCGTGCCAACGTATCGCAATCGGCCACAGAGAGTTCATCGACCGAACTGATACCGATGCTGCGGAAGTAAGCATTCAGCGCACTGTCCGTAGGAACAAAGCAGGTGTACTGGCCGTAGGTGGAGAAGAGATCCATCAGTCCGGCCTTCGTGACAATCTGCGTGAACTTGGAGAATTCAGGGCGATTGCGGAGGTAGTCACTCAACATCTCTACATCGTAGGTACGATAGTTCTCCGTGGCAATGCCATCATCGCAGGAGGTCAGCCCCCAGCATGTGGCAACAGCCACCACGAGCGAGATGCGGAATAGATATTTTCTGATAGTATTCATAATGACTTGATGTATTTATTGTAAAGAGATCGGGAGTGAGAGACTTACTCGTCATCGTCGCCATCGTCGACCTTGGCATAGATCGGCTTCTGATGCAGATAGGTGTTGACTTTCAGCTCGTCCTTGTTATAAGGCCAGTAGAGGGCATCCATGGAGGGGAAGCCATTGCTGCCGCCACCGCCACCGCTGACTTTGCTGGCCACAGAGCGACGCACGATGTCCGGGTTGCCGTTCTGACGGGCATAGCGCAGGAGGTCGAACCAGCGCTTGCCTTCATAGAGCAACTCGCGGTTGCGCTCTTGACGAAGGAGGTCGCGCAGACGGTCGTAATTGGTGGCATAGGGTTGGTTCGTGCGCAGATAGTTGTTGGCATTAGGCGAACCTACGGAACGCATGTTCACCAGGTAGATGATATCAAAGACTTTATGCTTCACCTCCGTTGCCTCGTCGCTGTTGTCATCACTGCTGAGCTGGTTAAGCATTGCCTCTGCCTTCATCAGCATGACGTCCGTCAGACGATAGAAAATCCAGTTGCGATTCTCGTTGGCCGATATCATGTAGCTGGACAAAGTGGTGTTCAGCCAGGGTATCTGCGAAGCATTGTCACCCGTATTGGTCAACAGATAGTAACCGCTGACCACGCCTTTCCGAATCATACCGTTGGTGTAACGGGTGTCTGAGGCCTGCAACGAGTTGTAGAAACGGGTATCATAGCGGTTCACCCAGAAGCCTCCGAACTCGCCGTTGTTGGCCTCGGCAATGATATCAGTACTGGGACGCAGGTGACCGGCGCCGTTATTGCCTTTGGTGATGAAATGGCCATAGAGTCGACCGAGGGCGGTGCTCTGAGCGTAGTTGGAGCCTTCGCCCTGATAGTTGAAGCTCAGCTCGAAGATGCTCTCGAAACTGTTGCCCGTACCGAAGATGGCTTCAAAGACAGTAGAGGGGCTGTCTTGCGTGGCCTGATAGAGATAGGCTGTAGTCGTGCCATAAGCACCCGAAAGCAACTTGGGCGAACGGAGCGACATACCAGTCTGCTTCCCGAATTCTTCTTCGTAGTCGGCAGCCTTCTGAGCAATGACAGCGTCGGCGCATTCGATAGCCTTGGCATTATCACCTTTCCAAAGGTACATGTCACAGAGCATCGCATTGATGCTGGTGCGGGTAATGCGGTTGACGTCTGAGTAGTAATTGCTGCCCAGTTCATCGGAGCTATTGGCCTTGGCATAGTGAAGAATGGCATCGCCCTTCACAGCCTCAAGGTCTTTGATAATCTCATTCAGCACATAATCGAACGAAGAAGCGGGGATGATCATCACCTCGTCCTCCTGCTGCACAGCATCGCGATAGAAGGGGACTTCGTCGAAGGTACGGATGAGATAGAAGTAACAAAGGGAGCGGAGAGCTGTCATCTCGGCGATGGTAGCCTTGACATCGCTCTCGCGATAGGCAGGGTCTTTCTCGCTGACCACAGGTGCCATCTTGATGATGGTGTTGCACTTGTTGATGACGTAGTAGAAACTGAGCCAGCTCGTATATGGATTGGAAGGCAACAGGTTCTCACGCATAATCTGATAGAGGTTGTAGTCATCGCCCTGCAGGGTGGTCGAAGGCTGCAGGTTCTCACTGCGTCCCTCGCCCCAGAGCACGCACCGGGTGATGAAGGCATCGGCCTGCATGGCCGTATAGCAGCCAGTCACCATCTGGTCAATGTCAGCTTTCTCGTTCCAGAAGTTGTCCTCCGTCACGATGTCGCGAGGCTTGATTTCCAGGAAATCGGAGCAACTGACCAGCGACAGCCCCACCATGGAGGAGAGGGCTACACTGCGGAATATTTGAATGATATGTTTCATAATGATTGAGGACTTAGGGTTAGAAACCAATGGTGAGGCCGACGGTGTAGGACTTCGAGCGCGGCGTCTTGGAGTTGTCCGTGGTGACACCATAGCCGCCGTAGCCGATTTCGGGGTCTACACCCGAGTACTTCGTCAGGCAGAACAGGTTATTGGCACTGGCATAGAAGTTGAGGGTCTTCATGTGCCAGTTCTTCAGCTTCTTAGGATCGAAGCTGTAGCTGACCTGCAGGTAGTTCAGACGCAGGAACGTACCATCTTCGACGAAGCGGTCGCTAATGAGCGTGTTGTAGTTCACGCCGGCAGCCGATGCCATAGCGCGGGGGATGGAGGTGACATCACCTTCCTTGCGCCAACGATAGTTCACAGCCTGACTCTGATTGTTGTTGCTGGTCATGGCTTCCATATCGAGACGTGCCATGTTCAGGATGTCATAGTCGATACGATAGTTGAAGTTGGCACTGAGCGACCAGCGATCGTAACGCAACTTGAAACCGAAACCACCAGTGAGGCGCGGCAGCGAGTTACCGAGGTAGACGATATCGTACTTGTTGATATTACCATCATTGTTGATATCTTCGTAGATGGCATCGCCACCCTTAAACTTATAGCCGGCACCCGTCTCAGACTTGTAGGCGAAACGTGTCTGAATGGGGTCGCCCTTGGTATCGGTGACCACCTTGCCCTCGGCATTAAGCACGACAGGATAAGTGATGCCCTTGTCGATGTTGTCCTGCAGGACATTGGTACCGTTCTTGCGGTCGGCACGAGCCAAGTCACGCGCGGTCTCATACTGATACTGATAGACGCCTTTGTAGCGGAAGCCATAGATGGAACCGAAGGGGTTGTCGATCTGCACACGCTGGATGACACTGCGGTTGCCTTCCACCCAGTCGATGTTGAGACTCTTCAGCACAAGGGGATCCATCTTGGTGATGACGTTGCGGTTGTTGGCGAAGTTGATGTAGGCATCCATGGAGAACTTGCCTGCCTTGACGACGTTGTCGCCATTCACCTGAAACTCCCAACCTTCGTTGCGCATATCGCCGACGTTGCGGTAAGAAAGAGCGCCCCAACCATTGGAGGAAGGAATGCCGGCATTACGCATCAGCATATCTTTGGTGTCGCGGCGATAGAGTTCAAGGACGAACTTCAGTCGGTCGTCGAAGAAACCGAGGTTTAAGGCGAGGTTGTAGGTGTAGATATTCTCCCACTTGAGGTCTGTCAACTTCAGTCCGTTCGGGTTCATTGACGTCTGGCTGAGGTAGCCTAAGCCCTGCGAGAAGGTATTCATATAAAGGTAGTCAGCCGTCGGCGGGTTACCTACGAGACCCCAACCCGGCGCGATGGAGAGCATGGACATCTGGAGCTTCTCGCGAGCGCCCTTCATCCAAGGCTCATCGATGATATTCCAACGTGCTGAGACAGCAGGGAAGTAACCCCAGCGGCTGTTGGGACCAAACTTGGTCGTAGCATCGACGCGGGCCGAGAAGTCAAAGATGTAACGGCCCTTGTAGCTGTAGTGCGTCGAGAGGGTGTAGTAGAGAGAGCGCCATTCGTTGAAGCCACTGCCCATGCCAGAGACGAAAGCACCTGCGGTGACGGACTCCAGTCGGTTGGGCAGACGGTTGACGTCTGTACTCTGGCTGCTAGAGTTACCACTGACCAACTGGAAACGGCCCATGGCGAGGAGGTAGTGGTCTTCGTTCTTGAAGTGCGGCTGGAAGGTCAGGGTGTGGGTGGTGGTGAAGGCAAGATTCTTGCGGCTGTAGCTGTAGGCCGAACCATTATTATAATAGGTAGTGCTGAGCAGCGAGCGCGGATAGCTTTTGTCTGTGTAGTCGTTGTAGACGTTCATCACGACGCGTCCGTTGTACTTCAGCTGTGTGCTGTTGTCGTCCAGGCCGAGGAGCTTGTATTCCAGTTCCAACTCCGGCGTGATATCGTACGTGGTCTGGTTATTGACAGCATACTCTGCACTGGCCAGCGGGTTACGCATATCACGCTGGTCGTTGAAGGCCTTACGCTGGTCCTCAGTGAGCAGACCGTGATTGGTGAATGCATACTGAGGAATGATGTAATATTCATCGGTAGCCGTGCCGTCGGGGTTGTAACGATAAGGCGAGAGGTTCGGCATCTTGGTGTAGGCGATACCGAGCAAGCCGTCGTAGTTTCGGTTGTTTTTGGTGTAGGTCAGCGCGAAGTTGGAGATAATCTTGATGCGGTCGTTGACATAGTAGTCGAGGGCCATACGTGTGGAGAAGCGGTTGAGTTTCTGCTTGATGATGGTACCCGTCTCATGGTCGTAACCGCCGGAGATGCGGAAGAGTGTCTTCTCGTCACCGCCAGAGATACTGACGTAGTGGTTCTGGCGCAGACCGTTCTGCTTGACGAGATCCACCCAGTCGGTGTTCTTATTGAACATTTGAAACTCGGAGTCGTTCTCGTTGTAGTTCAACTCCTGTACGTTACCGATAAAGGTGTTCTGCGTGGGGTTGAAGTAAGCCTCTTTCAGAAGCATCGTGTACTGGTCGCCGTTGAGAAGGTCGATGCCCTTCGGCTGGTGGGTCATGGTCATCTTGAGCGAATAGGTGACTTGCGGTGCACCGCGAGTACCACGCTTGGTGGTGATTTCAATGACACCGTTAGCACCCTGCGAACCCCAGATAGCGGTGGCAGCGGCGTCCTTAAGCACCTTGATGTCTGCAATATCCTCTGTGTTGACGTTCAGCAACTGGGCGAACTTCTCGTCGTTGGCCGTAGAGACGTCGAAGTCAGAGAGGTCCACGTTCCATACATTGCCGTTCACGACAATCAGAGGTTCGTTCGAGGTCAACGAGGACACGGTGGAAGCACCACGCAGACGCATGGAGGTTCCGGCACCAAGGTCACCTGAGTTGGCCACAATGTCCAGACCGGCGATACGTCCCTGCAGGGCTTCGTCGACGGATGTGATGCCGAGTCCTTCGAACTCCTTGGCAGAGATGCCTTGCGAAGAGAAACTGACCTCTCGCTCTGGAATGGCAAGGCCCGAGGTCTGCATTTTCTTCTTGGCTACAATTTTTACTTCCTTCATCTGCTTCGTGTTGTCCTCCATCGTGACCTTGAAGGTCGTCTTGTTGATGGGCAGGAGCACGGTCTTGTACCCCATGAAGCTGATGCGGAGTTTGTTCTTCGCGCTCTTGATGGGCAGCACGAAGTTACCATTCATGTCAGAAACAGTAGCATTGACGATACGGTTGGAAGCATCGACCTCGGCCACACTGGCACCTGGCAGGACGTCAAAATCGTCGCTCACCGTACCGCTGACACGCGAAATCTGCGCCTGTGCCAGCGATGTCACCAGCATGAGGCTACATAAGATTAAATATCTGAGGGTTTTCATCTTTCGGGAATATTAAGGTAACGGAGTACGTATTCAAG
The DNA here is from genome assembly GCA_947166655.1 of uncultured Prevotellaceae bacterium. GTDB lineage: Bacteria > Bacteroidota > Bacteroidia > Bacteroidales > Bacteroidaceae > Physcousia. The sequence goes on along the minus strand of CAMVFC010000019.1, from coordinate 22,057 downwards.
AGTCGGTTCGGGGAAGTCCTTGTCAAGGAACATACCAGAGCCGAACTCCAGAGCGCGGTCGATCTCATGGACGACAACATAGCTCGAACCATAGATGGTCTTGGAGGCGGTCACGAAGATGTACTGACGTCCGAAGAGGTTGTTCTGAGCGGCATCTTGAGTGACGTGGGCTGTGCTGCCTGTAGCATCTTGGACAGAGATGTTTCCACCCGAGGTGGTCACCGTGAGGCGACGGAAACGGTTGATGGACTCGTCCATGCAAGCTGTCTCATGGATGGATACGGAATCAGCACCACCAACGAAGACGGAGCCGTCCTGGATGTGATAGCGGACAAAGAGGTCGATGGCATTCTCGATGGCGGTGTGGCAAGCCGTGCAGAGGCTGTCCATACGCTCGATTTCCTCATCAGTGTAGCCAAGGCTGTCGGGCAGAGCATCGATATCCTTCTGCAGGTCGAGCCAAGCCTGGTCGGTGTCCCAAGTAGGAATCCAAGGCTTGGCTTCCCCATTGCTATCCTTACGTGCCGTGATAGCATCGATAGCATCATTGTTGGGCGCATAGATGGTGTAGTGGTAGTTCGCGAACAGGCGGATGACACGGTCGATGGTGGAGTGACCGCTCACACCGTCGTTGGCACCAACAAAGCTACAAGAGCTCAGCAGGTCGGCAAACTTTGAGAATTGTGCGTGCTTCACCGTATCGTTGAGGATGGCATAAGGGCTGTTCAGCGTCGACATCGGAATCTCGTTCAAGACGTAAGAGACACCGTTACCGCTCTCGGTCTGATCAAAGATCTGGTCGGCATCGACGTTGATGAAACGACCTTGTTCGATCTGATAGGACCCGGCGATACCTGTTACCTTACCGCCTTCGAAGCGCACCTTGACAGGGCCACCAGCCTTATTAAGGTAGAACTCCTGACCTTCACGGAAAGTCTGCGAGCCGCGCAGTCCGTGTGTCACAATCATATTGTCAAGGATGTCCTGGAAACGGTTGCTGACGAGAGAGTAATAGTTGGAACCGGAGCCGATGCTGTACTTATCGTTCAGTTGGTCGGTGATGGTCATCACACCCGTGCTGTCAACATCGATTTTCAGAGCTTCCACGCTGACAGGAGAGTCAGTGTTACTGGGATCCACATAGAAACGGAGCGCCGTAGGCCCTTCGGTACTGGAAGCACGGAACGAATAGGGGTCGATATAGATTAGAGAGTCAACGTTATTCAGTTCGGAACGGCTGAAAGCATTGTCGGTGGGCAGCATGAAACTGTAGGAAGTGCCCATAGAGTTGAGATACGCATTGTACTCATTCAGCGTCCAACCGGACTTTCCCTTGAGCTTCTCGTCGTGGATAGCAGTGTAGATGGTGCGCAGGTCTTCATCGCCACGCAGAGTCGCGGGATAAAAGACCGACTGGTATTCGGGCGCCATGAAAACTTTATTCACCTGAAAAACGGCACCGTTACATGCGAGGAAGCAGCGGTCCACGTCGCCCAATACGATGCCCATCGACTCCGAAGCGGTATTCTTAACGGAAGCGAACTTACTGGGCACGGAGGCACGCAGACTGGTCTGGAAACTGTTTCTGAGCATCGGCAACACGACGTTATCGGGGATATTCTCCCATTTATAATCGTACTTAAAGCCGAGTGACGAGCCCTCGCCATGAAGGAAGGCATTCAGGGCAGAGTCTGTCGGTACGAAGAGTGCGTTGGCATCCTGTGCCAGAGCGAGGTTACCCGCTGTCGAGGTATTCCATCCCGGGTCGAAGCTGAGAACGTTGGTCACACTCTTCTGGGTGAGAGGATTGGTGGTGAAGTCATGCGTGTTGTCCGACGAGGTGGCCGAATAGAAATAACGCTTCACGAAAATAGTGTCCTCATCCGGGTCGGCAGGCACCACAAGAGTCTGGGGATAGCTGAAACGCTCCAGCAACTGGTGGAAGATACTGAACTGTGGCTGCTTGGCAATAATCTCGGCCATGTTGTCCAGTTGTTCGGGCACATCTTCCAGGACGTGAATGTATCCGTTCTGGCAGGTGACGTCCTGTTCCACCACCTTAATACCGTTGATATAGCTGCTGCCGGTGACATCGGAGGACTTGCCGTTGGTCAGGGTGAGCAAGTCCTGCGAGGTAAAGCTGTTGGTGCTCATGTAGTCAGGCAGGAAGTGCACCATCGGCGCTGCGTTGTTGTCTTTATAGATTTTAATGCTGGCACGGTCGCGAACGCTGGACCAATAGTCAGTCTGCGTACCGTCTTGCTCCATGCGTGCCGGGTTGACAGCAGGCATGTCAGCCTGGAGCACCACGGGAATGGAGTCTTCGACGTCCACGCGGGATGCACGCCTCATGCACGCACCTTCCTCTGGCGGATCGCCCGGCGTGTTGCTGAGCAACTCGATGAGGTAGGCATTGTTAATCATAGCACCTTTCAGGAGGTTCTTCTTCTCGGCTTTGGACAACTGTGCGAGGGAGGTGATTCCACGCTTCTCGAAGAAACGCTTCCACGCTGCGTCGTCGGCCACGAAGAGAGTCATACTACCCGTGCGCCGAAGCAGGTCGGGGTAGTTGGTCTCCGTCAGGTCGGGATCGTTGATCAGAGCCAAGGTCTGGGTGAAGTTGCCTCGGCTCTCCAGCTCTTCGTAGATGCTACTTCCCAACCACGAGGGAGTGCCTGTGAGCAAATCGTCAGAACACGACGAGATGCCGACAGCTCCGCCCATCAGCAGAAGTGTAGCACATGCGCAACTCGCGCCTCGGGCGAGTCTCCGCTTGAAAATACTGTCTTCCATGTAGTTATTAAAATGTTATTATATTGATTTCCTTTTGGTTTTGCCACTACGAGAGCGACAAAAGATGTTAGTTAGCCGACCCAATAGGGTCTACCTATTGACCTCCAAAATTACAATGATTCTTTTGAAATCTTTGCAATGTTTTTTTAATTATTTTAAAAAATATGTCGAATAACATAAAAAGGGCGACCTTACAGGCCGCCCTTTTAGGTTTCTTGACAAAAAAGAGTGTATAAAATACCCTTTCAGCGCCGCTGCGAGAGCTGACGGACAGCACGCCGGATCACCCGCACGGTCTTGTCGGAATCAAAGACCCCATACAAGCCCTGTTCCTCCTGTGCCGGATCGGCCATATAGGGGTCAAAAGGTTGCCACCAGAGATGGTCCGTGCGTGCTTCACCATTCCAACCCCAGAAGTTACAGCCAGCCAATATGCCGCCATCGGAACTGCTGCGGACGACGTGGTCGAGGAGAAAGCGATAGTAAGCATCCCTGGCACGAGTGGAAGAGCCTGGAGCGAACTGTCCGCCATCGCGAGGATAACCGAATTCTTCAATGACCAACGGTTTCCCCGTCTGCCGGGCGTAGTCAGCATGCGTGCGGATATAGGCTTCCGTCTGTCGGTAGACGACGTCGAGCTGCGCTCGCATGAGCGCCTTCTCGCCACGCTTCGCCACGTCGGCACGTTGCACCCAGCCCCAGTTCTGCGGCCAGATGTGAATAGTCAGATAGTCGATGTTCGGGTCGCTATGCAGCCGCTCGTAGAGCGCCATATCGCGTTCGCATCCCATCATCCCCTCGCTGCCCACAGAGACAAGATGTACTGGGTCGGTACGCTTGATGCAGGCTGCCGCGGCGGACACCCAACGGACGAAGTCGTCCTTAGCGGAGGCCGAGAAAGCACGGGGCTCGTTGCCCACCTGCCAGGCCATCACGGTCGGATCATCGCGATAGGGCCGTCCTGTCAGGCTGTTGGTACGTCCTACAATTTTCTCCACGTGCTGCAGAGACAGTCGCTGGGCGACCTCGCTGTGGGCGAAGCGTGCAGCAGTGGCACAGTAGTCTTTCCACGTCATCGTGTCGACAACTTCCTGCGAAGTCTCGCCCGCCCAATGCAGATAAGCAGCATATCCCCCACTCCACGTCCATGAATTGTTCAGGTAGAGTACGGCCTTCATGTCGCGGCGTGCCAGTTCGACCATCAAGAAGTCGAGCCCGGCGAGGAGAGTGTCGTTGTACACGCCCGGCTCGGGCTGAAGTATCGGTTGCACCTTACGGGCGGTGGGCACGCCGTCGGCCCCCACCAGCACACGCAGGTTACGGACGCCCATCCTGCAGAGTGCATCCAGTTCGCGCCCCAGACGCTGCCGGTCGCCGCCCTGACCCTCACTGGCCAGCAGAGCGGCGTACCACATATTGGTACCTATATAATAATAAGGTATATCTCCAATCGTGAAGTGCCCCTTCCCGTCGGTGCGAACAAAATGGCCTGCCGCTGCAGTCAGCGACAGGCTTAATGCCAGGAAGAGGTAGAAGAGACGCTTCACAAGCGTAGCGTTTTAATACTGTTCGTTCTCGTTGGGGAAATCGCAGTTCTTCACGTCAGTGACATACTGCCCCACGGCGTCTGTCATCACCTCGAAGAGGTTCGCATAGCGGCGCAGGAACTTGGGCGAGAAGCCCTGATTCATCCCGAGCATATCGTGGACCACCAGCACCTGTCCGTCGCAGGCGCCACCGGCGCCGATACCGATGATGGGCACGGGTACACTCTCTGTGACCTCCTTGGCCAGCTGTGCGGGAATCTTTTCGAGGACAATGGCGAAGCAGCCCACCTCGGCCAGTGCCTTGGCGTCGGAGCGCAGTTTGTCTGCCTCGGCTTCCTCCTTGGCGCGAACGGCATAGGTGCCAAACTTATTGATGCTCTGAGGGGTCAGTCCGAGGTGACCGCACACGGGAATGCCAGCCTCGAGAATCAGCTTGATGGCGGGGATAATCTCGACGCCGCCTTCCAGCTTCAGTGCATCGCACCCTGTCTCCTGCATGATGCGGACAGCGTTGCGGACAGCATCCTGCGGATCCACTTGATAAGTGCCGAAAGGCATGTCGCACACCACCAGCGCACGCTTGACGCCTCGCACGACACTCCGAGCGTGGTAAATCATCTGATCCAGGGTAATGGGCAGCGTCGTAGCGTTACCGGCCATCGTGTTCGAGGCCGAGTCGCCGACGAGAATCACATCGACGCCGGCACCGTCGACGATGCGGGCCATGGAATAGTCATAAGAGGTGAGCATGGCAATCTTCTTGCCACTCTGTTTCATTTCGTACAGGCGGTGTGTTGTTACCTTGCGCACATCGTCTACTAAGTATCCAGCCATTATTCTTTTTTTGGTTTAGAGTTGAATTTGGCCGCAAAAGTACAAATAAGTTTAGAGTTAGCGGCTCTGTTTCCCCACTTTTTTGTACTTTTGTCGCGAAAACAACGCATACAGATGAAAGTAGACTACCAAGTAGGGCTTTTTGACCTCGACGGAGTGGTACTCGACACCGAGAGCCAGTACTCCGTGTTTTGGGGAGGCATCGGCAAGGAATATCTGCCTGCTGTGCCTGACTTCGCCGAACGCATCAAGGGACAGACGCTCACGCAGATCCTCGACGGATGGTTTGCCGGCCTACCAGACAAGCAGCAGGAGATCATAAGACAACTGAACCGTTACGAGGAGCAGATGCACTTCCCCTACATCGCAGGCGCAGAAGCATACCTTAATTTTTTACGCGCGCACGAGGTGCACACAGCTGTCGTCACCAGCAGCAACCAGCCGAAGATGGCACAGGTGAAACGCCAGCACCCCGAGCTGTCCACGCTGTTCGACGTCATCCTCACCTCCGAGGACTTCACGGCCAGCAAGCCTGCACCCGACTGCTACCTGCTCGGTGCCCGCCATTTCGGCGTGCCGCCCCAGGAATGTGTCGTCTTCGAAGACAGCCTCAACGGCCTGCGCGCCGCACGTGCCGCTGGCTGCTACGTCGTCGCACTTGCCACGACGCTGCCCCGTGAGGAGGTCGCACCGCTGGCCGACGCCGTCATCCCCGACTTCACCTCCCTACTGCCCGCATGAACACGACGTCCTCTTCTTCCACCCAGGATCAAGGCCTCGATCACGTACTCAAATACACCGGGGTGTTCGGCGGCGTGCAGGGGCTCAATATCCTGATGAGCATCCTGCGCAACAAGCTGGCCACCACCCTGCTCGGCGCAGCGGGCATCGGGCTGATGCGCATCTACAGTAGCATCTCCGAGTTCGTCAGTTCGTCCACCAACTTCGGCATCCCCTTTTCCTCCGTACGGCGCTCGGCAGAACTGACGGAGGAGGCCGACGCAGAGGCTCTGCGGCGCTTCGTGCTGACAGTGCGCACGTGGTGCGTGTGGACGGCGATACTGAGCGTGCTGCTATGCGTGGGCGGAGCGCCACTACTGGGGCGGCTCTTTGAGATGGACGACAGCGCTTCCATCGTCCTGCTGGCGCCCATGGTGGCTGCCCTCAGCATCACAGGTGGCGAGATTTCCATCCTCAAAGGCATCCACCGCCTGAAGCGTGTTGCCCTCATCTCCGCCATCAGCAGCGTGACGGCCCTCTGCCTCACCGTTCCTTTCTTCTGGGCTTTCGGCCTTCAGGGTATTCTCCTGGCCCTCAACGCCAGCACCCTGGCCATCATGGTCGTCCACCTATGCTTCTCTTGCCCGCTCTATCCGTGGCGCATCGCCCCCTTCTCGGCCCGAGTGTTCCGCGAGGGGTGGGCCATGATACGCATCGGCGTGCCCTACGTGCTGGCCGCCGTTGCCGGGTCAGGGGTGACGATGTCGCTGCTGGCCCTCATGGGAAAATACGGTTCCCAAGAGGACGTCGGCCTCTACAGCATCGGCTACGGCCTGATGGTGACCTATGCAGGCGTCGTCTTCACGGCCATCGAAGCCGATTTCTTCCCCCGTCTGTCCAGCGTCAACCACCGGCGCGACCTCCGCAACGATGCCATCAACAAGCAGATTCGCGCCTGCACACTCATCATGACGCCGATGCTCATCGCCATGATGGTGGCCATGCCCATCATTGTGCCGCTGCTGACGAGCCGCGATTTTCTGCCCGTCACGTCGATGGCCATCTGCGCATCGTTCTACATGTTCCTTCGCTGCATCAGCCTGCCCATGGCCTACACCGCCCTGGCCTGCGGACACTCGGTAATGTACCTCGCCATGGAATTGCTCTACGATGCTGCCTCGCTGCTCATCATCGTCCTGGCCTACATCCATTGGGGCGTCACCGGGGCCGGCATCGGCCTCTCGCTGTCGGCACTCTTCGACGTCGTGCTCATCGGCAGCGTCTATGGCGTCTACTACCACCTCCGCCTCTCCGCTCCCACGGTGCGCCTGGTGCTTGTGCAGGGCACGTTGCTGGCACTCGCCCTGGCCGTCTGCCAGTTCATTGACGGCTGGCAACGCTATGCCCTCGGATTCCTGCTGTTCCTCGTCTCGACCGTGCGCAGCTATGACGTACTGGCGCGCGAGACAACCTTCATATCTTCCATCCGAAAACGCCTTCACCTATGACTGAAGTAACCCTCCTCGTGGCGGCCTACAACGCTGTGGCCACCCTGCCCCGCTGTCTCGACTCGCTCTGCCGGCAGACTCTCCGCGACATCCAGATCATCTGCATCGACGACTGCTCCACCGACTCCACGCTAAGCCTCCTCCGTCAGCGAGCCGCACAGGATCCGCGCATCACCGTCCTGCAGACATCGGTCAACAGCGGGCACGCCGTGGCACGCAACCTCGGCCTGCGCCACGCGCAGGCGCCGCTCGTCGCCATGGTCGATGCCGACGACTGGCTCTCCGACGACTGCCTCCAACAGGCCGTCGACGTCTTCCGGCGCCACCCGCAGACCGACAGCGTCGTGCTACGCCTGATGCAGTATTACGAGGAAGAAGAACGCCAGGAGGACTTCGGCCTGCCCGCCGAGTTACTCGACGGCGCTGCCATCAGCGGCGAACAGGCCTTCCGGCTCTCCTTGGACGGATGGCGCCTCCACGGGCTCTACCTCATTCGCACCGCTCTTCACCGACAATATCCTCTCGACACGTCGACACGCCTCTACAGCGACGACAACACCTACCGCCTCATGTACCTCCACTGCCGTGAAGTGCGCGCCTGCGAAGGCATCTACTACTACCGCAAACACGCCCACTCGCAGACCATCGCCTTCAACTTCCGACGCTTCGACTTCATGGAGGCCAACCTCTCCATGAAACTCTCGATGAAGAAGGAGAACGTCCCCGCAGACCTCATGAGGCAGTACGAGGTGTCGCGCTGGATGACCTTCATCCGATGCTACCGCCTCTACCTCGAACACGAAGAGGAACTCACGCGGCAGCAGAAAGTGCAGCTGGCACAGCGCTTCCGCACCATCCTCCACACCTTCCGCCCCTCGCAGCTACCCTGGCGATGCCGCTGGAAACCGGGCTACTGGCTCACCTTCAGCCCACGACTCTTTGACCTGCAACAGCGGGCGTACAGGAAAGTGGAAGCCTCCCGATCGTGAGAAGGAGGAGGGAATGAAGAATGAACCTTACTTTTGACGGCAGCGAGACCGTCAGCGGCTAACAGGGACTTTTATCCTTCACTCCCCCACCGGGTTGGAGTGGGCTGTCAGCGGGTCTGCTTATTCATCATTCAACGCTTATGAAGATACTGCTCATAGGAGAATATTCCAACGTACACGCGACCCTCGCTGAAGGGCTGCGCGCACTGGGCCACCATGTCACTGTGGTATCCGACGGCGACGGGTGGAAGAACTATCCCCGCGACATCGACCTCCGCCGCCACAGCCTCGGCGCCACAGGCACCCTCCGCTACCTCTTCGACCTGGCACGCATCTGGCCCACCCTGCGCGGCTACGATGTCGTGCAGCTCATCAACCCCATCTTCATCAGCCTGCGTGCCGAGCGCATCTGGCCTTTCTACAGGTTCCTGCGCCGCCACAACGGGCGCGTTTTCCTCGGCGCCTTCGGCATCGACTACTTCTGGGTGAATGGCGCATTCGAAGAACGCCTCTTCCGCTACTCCGACTTCAACATCGGCGACGAACTGCGCGACTACCCTTTCCTCCATACCATGCTGCGCGACTGGCTCCTCGGGCCCAAGGGCGAACTCAACCTCCGCATGGCAGACGACGCCGACGGCATCATCACCGGACTCTACGAATACGAGGTGTGCTACCGACCCCACTACCCCGAGAAGACGCGATTCATACCCTTCCCCATCAACCGCGCCACCGTCACGCCCACCAGCACCCTCAGACAAGAAGGAGAGGGGAAAGATAGCAGTTCCGCTCCCCTCCGCTGCTTCATCGGCATCCAGCGCAGCCGCTCCGCCTATAAAGGCACCGACCTGATGCTCAGCGCCCTGGAGCAGTTGCAGGCCGACTTCGGGCCAGAGCGTATCAACATCGTACGCGCAGAGAGCGTACCCTTTGCCCGCTACCAAGAGATGATGAACAGCAGTCACGTGCTCCTCGACCAGCTCTACAGCTACACACCGGCCATGAACGCCCTCCTCGCCATGGCCAAGGGCCTCATCGTCGTCGGAGGAGGAGAAGAGGAACAGTACCAGTTGCTGGGCGAGCACGAACTGAGACCCATCATCAACGTGCAGCCCACACAGGAGGATGTCTACCGACAGATGGCGCGACGACTGCTCTCTGGCAGTGAGGACATCCACCAGCTGCAGCTGGACAGCATCGAGTACATCCGGCGACACCATGACCACCGCAACGTGGCCCAACAATACGAAGCGTTCTACCAACAGCAATAAATTTTTGCTTAAGTTGATACTCCACTTGGGATATAAGCAGGGCAGACCTGACGCTCTTTCGCCCCAAGAACAGGCACAAGGACTCTGCAGAAAAAAGATAAAACCAAAAGTCAGATGAAAAAAATTTATTTTGCATTTGCAGTGCTGCTCATGATGGCAGCCTGCACACAGAACAAGCCCGCGGAGACTGCGGCTGAGACAGAACAAGCGACAAGCGAGGAAGCAATCGCCGACACCATCAGCGACGAAACCAAGAAAGCCAACATGGAAGAGGTGCAGGCGTTTCTGAAGGAGTGCGGAGCATTCTTCATCGCCACCGCCGACGGCGACCAGCCTCATGTGCGCCCCTTTGGCGTCTCGGAAATCATCGACGGCCACCTATACATCATGACGGGCAAGGTGAAGGACGTCTACAAGCAAATGGCGGCAAACGGCAAGTTCGAGATTTGCGCTCTCAAGGCTTCCGGCAGCGAGTGGCTGCGGCTCAGCGGTACCCTGGTCAACGACGAGACACTGAGTGTGAAGGAAGAGTTCCTGAACCGCAACGAGGGTCTGAAGTCGATGTACAAGGCCGATGACGACAACATGGCCGTCCTTTACATCACCAATGCCGAGGCTCGTTTCTGCTCATTCACGGCCCCCGAGAGGAGAGTCCGCTTTTGAGCTATTGGCGTCCGCTAAACAGTAAGCCCGCTTTAGGAATGCCTGTTTTATCGTAACAGCCCATGTAGCAAAGTGTGCAGGTTTTCCTTCACATTGTCATTTCGGGCTGCTACACGCTGATAACTATTCGGTTATTTGAAGTGACAGAGTAAAAACGCTCTGTCACTTTCTTATTTACACCGTCCATCCTCGTCGATTTTACCCCCCCTATGGGCATTTTATGTACACTTTCGACATCAAAAGCGGGGGACAACACTACCAACACGACCCCAAAGCACTACCCCTTTACGCCATAATATACACGGATATAGATAAACCCAGATCGGTCATTAGACCAATATAAGGGCAATCAACGTTTGTCTTCATTATTTATTGCAGTGATAAGACCCTCTGTTTTGGCATCTTTTCGCTTTTCATCCCCCGCCGGGGGAGTACAGGGGGCTTCACAATGCCCGCATTGCTCCTTCGTTCAAAGCAAAAAGACTGCTCAAAACATAGGGCTTTCTCACTACAATTCTAATGACCGATCTGGGTTAAAACAAGAATTCGTAAAATTTGTGTAATTCGTTGTTCTTATAACACATGTCACCCATGCGTAACTTGAATTATTACTACCTCTCTGTGTTTTTGCCCAAAAGAACTGTCAAACCGTCACCTTCCGAGATAATCATTTCATAACGAAGGAAGTAAGTGGTGAAAGATGGGGTGACAGATGGGGTGAGAGGTGACGGTTTTAACAGAAATTAAGCACGAAAAATACCGGAAAGCATCGCTTCTCGGTATATTTTTGATGCTGCATCGGTTGGGTTGAACTGGAAACGAATTCTCAGATGAACTCTGTCCATCCTTATCCCAAACAAGGTGGAAGGTAGTCAAATACAAGCGTTAAACTACACATCAAACGTGAAATCTGTTAAGGAAAAAGAGAAAAACCTGCTAAGAAAAGGCTTGTATCACTGGTGATACGAGGCTGTATCATCAGTGGCACGACACTGTATCATCAGTGGTACGAGGCTGTATCATCAGTGGTACGAGGCTGTATCATCAGTGGTACGACGTTTTATCATGGGTGATTTCCTGGAACTCTGCACCGCCTATCCGTGTTATCCGTGAGATCCGTGTTCGTTTTTTTTGACCACGGATTGCTCGGATTAAACGGATAATCACTCTCCAACGTGCATGATTATTACGATCATTCGTTTCCATCAAGAAATAGAGAATCTATATGGTCATTATCTTCATTCGTTTCCATCATTATTGTTCTTCATTCTTGCGTATTCTTTTCCCTGAAAGTTGCCCCTCATTTATATACCTTCCGGCATTTTTCGCCCTTAATTTCTGTTAAAACCGTCACCCGTCACCCCATCTGTCACCCCATCCGTCACCCGACAACCTTCTGTCAATCAAACCGTCACCAGCGAAGGTGACGGTTTGACAGTTGTTTTAGGGAAAATAAGAGAGGAGGCACGGGGAGTTAGAAGGCATCAACCGCGCAACAAAACGCTTCCAGGAGCGACCGCTGATGCCCAGCCATGATGATGTGGTGGTTGCCGATAGGGTCGGTGAGGAAATAGCGGGCCTGTCCAGGGGTGGTGAGGCGGATAATCTGCTGCGTGCGGCATAGGCCTTGCTTCGACTGATTTTCAACGAGATGGCCCTCAGAAATGAAGTGGCGCTGCAGGTCGGGTGAAAGCTTTAAGATGGTGACGGGCCCCGGGCGCATGAAACCTCGGATGCCTACGCCTATGCCCGACTCGAAATGTGTGTCCAGTTCGTAGCGTTCCACCATGTCCAGTGGTATCGTGCAGTGGGCAAATAGTAGCTCACCCGTCTCGACATCGATGTGTGCAGGGTTAGCCTGGAAGCCCGACTGCCCCGTCAGCACCTTTGTCACGGCCATCGACAGCATGGCTGGCACATCGCCCTCACATCCTGCAATAATGCCCTCAGCATTCAGCTTTGCCAACGCCAGACAACCAGTATTGTGAACAGCCGTGAGCAGGTCGAAGCATCGGATGGTGAACCCTTGCAGCTGCTCTCGCTCGGCCAGCGCACGCAGGTGTCTGTAGATAACCAGCGCGCCCTCTCTGCCGCCATCTACCTCTTCTCTGATTACAGGTATCTCAAGCGGTAGCAACTCGATGCCCAGCCGTTGTCTCACCAAGTCGGCATCTACGTCGCTGGCGATGAGCCAATCCGAAGGCTTACCAACAACGCCCATGCGCATTCCCTTCAGCCGGCGACGAGCCTCTCCGACCTTGGCGAGCACCTGAATGCGCGATGTGATGTAAGCGGCGCTGCCGTGCAGCACCTCACCCTTCAGTCCATGCTGGCGCAGGTAGGAGAGGATCTCCAGCGATGCCGCCAACGAATTGTTCTTGCCAGAAGTGAGCAGCATCACTGGTCGCTGGCTGTGGGCTTGCAGCTGAGGCAACAGCTGTCGGAAGATGCCCTCTGTGCCACCTGTACGAACGTAGATGAGGTCCAGCACATGACTGCCGTAGTCGTGGTAGTCGCTGCCACGGAAGTCGTGGTCTATCTGCAGAGCATCAAGGAACTCGCGCTGAGCAGCTTCCACCGCCTGCAAATCATTCAGTTTCGACGTGAGCGTATAAATTGCAATATTTTTCATCGTCTTTTATATATCAGTTAAGAGAACAAAAAACATTTAAGTGTATTTGTGGTGGCAAGTGACGCCGCGTTCACCTGCTTATTCGTCTTATTCATGTCATGGAGGGTACTGACGATGTCTGCCGTGCCGGCGGCATGGCAGCCGACGACGGCATCGGAGAAACTGCTCCAGTAGGAACCGTGGAAACGGGGGCAGGCGATGAGCGTGAACAGCTCGGCCACAGCTTCCTGCATCCCCTGCACATCGGACCGGCCGGCATAAAAGCCCCTGCGGTTCGTCTGCGAGGACGAGGTCGCCCCCGCTGACGTCTGACAGGGTGAGGTGAGAATCCTGCCGGGGTGCCGGCTGACAAGGGTTTCGACGACGGAGGCGTCGTCCGTGGCCAGATAGAACGTGGCTTCCGGGTCGCGTGCGATGTCTGCCGCCATGGCGGCCTCGAAAGCTGACAGGGGGCTGCGGAGCGCAGACATCTGATTGTCCGTCCGCCGGATATGCAACCCGACAGTGTGGGGCGTCAGAAGCGGCAGCCGCGTGTCCAGCAGGCTGCGCACAGGAGCGGAGGGGACGAAGAGGTGGGGCAAGCGTGTGTCGTCCGAGGGATAGAAGCCGAGGCCCGTATGGATGAGCACCCGCCCGCGGAGATGGGGGCGCAGGCGTTCCAAAAGCTGTTCCTTGTCGGCGGGGGGCTGCAGCAGAGCGCGCAGATGGGCTTCGGAGAGGCAAGTGTCGAAGGCGAGACGTTGCCACAGCGCCGGAAGACGGAGGTTGCGGCGCGTGGGGGCAGCATAGCGGAAGGCCGAGGAGTCGGTCAGGGAGAGCGGCAGGCGGCCCTCTGCCGACAGCAGCCTCGGCGCGAGGGGGGCGAAGAGGTCTGAGTAGCGGGCTCCCAACCCGGCATCGCGCTGCCAGACGATGTGCAGAGGGACCTGCACGTCGCGTGCCAGCGCCATGGCGGACTGCATGGCCCGCAGGCGGTTACACAGGCCGCCCAGCGGGACAAGGACGATGGACTGTAGTGGTGCTGGTCTCATAGCTCTCCCCTCCCCCGATTCATTTCAGCATCCACGATGCCAGACGCCAGGCGCCACGGCCACCGTGTGCCGTGTACGCCTCCAGGACACGCCCCGCCAGTTGCTGTGTACGGGACGGGGATGTCAGGCTCTCCCCTGCTATCTCGCGCATCAGGCTTTGCCCCACAGGGTTCCCTTCCTTGGCGAACTTGCCGGCCATGATGTGCGCGCGGTAATAGAACGCCAGGCAGAGCCGACGACGCTCGGCCGGCGCGAGCGCCGCTGCCTGCAGGACATCGCGCAGACCGGCCCTCATGGCCGAGGCCACAGCGGGCATCGTGGCGGTGAAGTTGCGGCCGGTGATGCTGTCGGGATGAATGATGATGCGGTGGAAGGCGCCGTCACGGTACCACTGCAGGCGCGGCCGGGCCAGCAGGGCGCGCAGACCCAGTTCCCAATCCTGCCAGATGTCAAGGTGCGGGTCCCACCCGCCAAGGGTGCGCAGCCACGAGGTGCGAAAGACCATGGACTGAGTGTTCAGCATGGAGCTGACGACGTGCACGGCGGCATCGGCCGTCGGCGTGTAAGCGCGGACGGCAAGACGTCCCCCCACGTCCTGACGGGTGGGGAAACAATAAAGGTCCACATCGGACGTCGGCGGCATGGCCGCGAAACTGGCCACGAAGCGCGCGTCGAAGAGGTCGTCGCTGTCGAAGAAATACACCCAGGGCGTTTCACACGCGGCCAGGCCGCGGTTCCGCGCGGCAGGTGCGCCCGGCGCAGACTCGGTCAGCAGCACGGCATCGAGGCCCGTCCGCCGGTGAGCGTCGATCCAATCGCGGCATACAGCGAAGGTGGAGTCCGTGGAGGCATTGTCCACCACGACCAGACGAAACGCAGTAGAGGTAGACGCGGCGATGCTGTCCAGCGTCCGCGACACAAGCTTCTCACGGTTGTGAACGGGTACGACGATCGTCAGCTGGGGACCCACCTCCAGCCCCTCTCGTGAGGGAGGGGAGCCCTCCGGCTTGAAAAAGGATTGCTGCGCGCCAGCCTTCTCCCCTCCCTCAAGGAAGGGGGCGGGGGTGGGTCTGTCGGGGATGGGCCTGCCAGGGATCTCCTTTACATACCTGACGCCGTACCAGATATTCTGAAAGATAAAAAAGAACGAACGGCGATGCCTCACGGACAGCGAGAAGGCTTCGCGCGCACTGCGAAGAAAAGCCCACGGCGCGCGATGGCAATAGCCATAGACGGCTCCCTTGGAGCGCAGAAGTTTCACGTCGAGGACGCGGGAGCCCGTAGTGCGAGCGTCCGTGGAGCAGATGACGTAGGGACAGATCCACACGCACAGCCCTCGGCGCAGGGCGTCGGTCAGGAAGATTTCTTCCTCGCCTGCCGAGAGTTTGTCGCTGCCCAGACCGAAGCGCTCGTCAAACCGACAACCCATCCAGTACAGACGGCTACGGAAAGTCATCTCGACGGAACTGACGTAATAGTTTCGGGGACGTTGTCGATAGCTGACAGGGGCTGCAGGATAGTGCTTTAGCAGACGGCCGTCCTGTCTGTCGGTCATCCGAAAGAGTGCCACGTCCAACTTCGGATAACGGCCATACAAATCGCGAATCTTCCGGAACGCATCGGCTTCCAGCCGCTCGTCATCGTCGGCCAACACGATGACAGCATCGTCCAGAGGGTCGCGCAGCAGTGACATGGCAGTCTGCAGCGCGTGGTTACGGTTGCGGCTGAGACCACGGCCGCCCAAAGAGGTAACGATGACATCGGCTCGGCGCAAGGTTTCGGGACATTCGCCAAAAGGACGTGACTGCTGCCAGCTGACGACATACGTCACCCCCTCCTCGGCAGGGAGCAGCACCTGTGGAACGCTCTGGATACCATCGTCTATGGTACACACCAATACATATATCACAGGGCTTGTGCTCATCACTGCTGAACATTAAAGAGGTTCACGGCCTTGATGACCCGCTCCACTTCCCGCTCTGTCAGTAGCGGAGAGATGGGCAGACTGAGGATCTCACGATGAATCTGCTCGGTCACCGGGAGCTTCAGCGATGCAAATTCGGACAGGGCAGACTGCTTATGAGGGGGAATGGGATAGTGCACCAGGGTCTCGACCTGATGCTCGGACAAGAAACGTATGAGCTCATCGCGGTAACCACAGCGCACAGGGAAGACGTAAAAGACGTGCTCGCAGGCGTCTGCAGGAAGCGAAGGCAAGGTGATGAGCGGATTGTCGATGCCTTCGAGATAACGGCGGGCGATCCAGCGGCGACGCTCATTATCGGCATCCAGACGCGGCAACTTGACATCCAGCACGGCTGCCTGCAACTCGTCGGTACGCGAATTCAAGCCGGGCAGCTCGTGGACGTACTTCTCGCGCGAACCGTAATTGGCCATCATACGGATGGTCTGGGCCAACTGATCGTCGTTCGTCGTCACACAACCGGCGTCGCCCAGAGCGCCCAGATTCTTGGCTGGATAGAAACTGAACCCTGCGGCATGGCCCAGAGCGCCTGCTTTCTTGTCGCCCAACATGGCGCCATGGGCCTGTGCCGCATCTTCAATGACGAGCAGATGATGGTCGGCGGCAAAGGCATTGATGGAGGTCATATCACACACACGACCGTAAAGGTGGACGGGAAGAAGAGCCACCGTACGCGATGTCAGCAGACGCTGCATGGCATCGACATCTATCAGGTAATTGCTAAGCGAGGGCTCGCAGAACACGGGCCGCAGGCCGGCTTCCCGGATGGCCAGGATGGTGGCAATGAAAGTGTTGGCAGGCACGATGACCTCACTGTCGTCAGTCCACGCATTCAGATGCTTGCAGGCACGAAGGATGAGCGTCAGAGCCTCCAAGCCATTGCCACACAAGACACAATGCCGCACGCCGATATACTCGGCAAAATGCCGCTCGAAGGCGGACACACTCTCGCCCTGAAGATAACGGCCACTATGCAGGACGCGCACGACCTCTTCACTCAGAAGAGGTTCGAAGCTGGCATTGACGCGCTTCAGGTCGAGGAAACGCACCGTACCCTCGGCCGCCACCGTGCCGGGCAGCATCTGCTCGATGACGGCACGGTCGAGGTCGATTTCATAACTGTCATAACACACGGAACGGGCACCAAAGCCTTCTTTCTGGAAGATGAGGCCCTCGTTGAGCACTTGTCCGCCGTTCTCCGTGGACACGCCAAAGTCTAAATACGGCGTCTGTCTGAAACGCTCAGTGATGAGATGGCGGAACAAGAGGTCCAACGCGCCGAGCTCACGGCCCTCATCGTTAGCCGCGATGTACTGGATGTGAGCCACATTGCGCGTGATAAACACGACACATCCGGCCAGGACTTCACGCTGACGACGCACCATATAGAGCTTGATCTGCTGCGGAAAGCGGGACATCAGCAGCCGCATCTCTTCCTCTGTATGCACGGGACGCACTTGATGATGACGCATCAGGACATCCTTTAATATCTCCCAGAACTCATGCAAGGCGGGCCATTCCTCCTCGGTCATCCGGTCGATATAAAGGTCGTTATCAATCGCTTTCTTGGCTCCACGCATCCGCAGCTTACGCATCTTCAGCGGATTGGACATCGTCACAACACTGCTCACCGCACGCGTACGCAGACGAGCACCGGCACGGAACAGTGCATAAAGGTCTTCCTCGGCGGCGCAGTCACTATATATATAAGGTATAGGTTTGTAAACGACACGCCGGGCTTGCAGATAGTCTATGCACCAAAGCAGGATGCCCTGCATGATGACAAGCACCTGATGTTGCGAAGCGCCCGCCGTAAGAAGCAGGCCGCCATAAGTGAGGCCTTGATGCGAATACAGGACCTGACTACCAGCATCCCAGTTGGCTGGGAACAAAGCCACCAACTCATTGTCCTCATAAATCATCAACGAACAGTCCGAAAAGCGGTCGGAATGATAATCCATGAAGCGACGTTCATGAAGGAATGTCCCATTCTTCGATGCACGGACAAAGGCATCCCACGCATCTGCCTGCTGATTGGTATATTGAATAATTCTCATTGCTCGTTCCTCCTCCGCTGCTCTTCCAGCCAAATAGCATGGTCGTGGATATAACCTCCGGCATCGTAGGCCTGCGAGGCGGCCACCAGACAGACTGTGCCAGGACTGAAATGACGAAGCTCACACCATACACCCGCAGGGATGAGAAGACCTTCCGAAGCATCGGAGAGCCGGAAGACGCGACTCACACGGCCATCGCTCACCTCGATTTCGAAACTCCCACCCACAGCACAGACCACTTCATGGCAGGTCCGATGGGCATGACCGCCCCGAACTTGGCCTGCCGGAACATCAGTAATCCAAAAAATACGACGCACATCAAAAGGAACATGAATGCCTCCCTCGCCAAAGGTCAGCACCCCCCTTTCATCCACATGCTGAGGAAATTGTATCACTTGAACGCCCTTAGGCCAGCAGCTTTCTTTCATTTGCTCTTACACTAAATTTGCGGCAAAGATACAATTTTCTCACCGAAAAACTTGCACAATTCGCCAAAAACATCTACCTTTGCAGCGCAATTCGGGGAAAGAGTTCTCCAAAGCAATGAAAATTGCAGATTGCAAGGCTGGGAAATAACTCCCAAGGAAGTTTGGGTGAGTGGCTGAAACCACCAGTTTGCTAAACTGACGTACGGGTTACCGTACCGGGGGTTCGAATCCCCCAGCTTCCGCTTCCATCATGGCGCTTTCGTCTAGCGGCTAGGACACATGCCTCTCACGCATGGAACACGGGTTCGATTCCCGTAGGCGCTACAAAGGGGATTTTCAACAATCCCCTTCTTTTTACCCCTAATGGTGCGTTAGTTCAGTCTGGTTAGAATACATGCCTGTCACGCATGGGGTCACGGGTTCGAGCCCCGTACGCACCGCAAAAGGTAAGAAAGTGCTTCTTACATACCTAAGAATCAGAGAATAACGCAGAGGATGCATTCCTCAAAGCGGCAAAATTATTTCATCACTATTTGTTCTTTCATCCGATTAGGGAGCAGTTAAACCAACTGCGCCCGATGTTTCTTTTGGGCTCTTTTCAGCTCCTTTCGCGACCTTGAGATGTGATACAAATCGCGGAAATGTGATACAAATGTGATACAAATGTACTACTTTGTCAACAGGTCGACCAATGCATCGGCAGAATCGCTCAATGCAAAAATCAAGGACTTCAGGGCTCAGCTAAGAGGTGTTATTGACAAGAAATTCTTCATCTTCAGACTGGTCAAGATTTTCGGTTAATCCACGCGGTTATACAGGTGACCCGAAAGGCTTTCGTGAGTCATGTCCACGAGGCTTTTCTTCAAGTACAGGCTTTCCCGACAGCAGCCATTGCGGGTGACTGTGCGATGATATGGCCGCTTGTCAGGAAAGCCTCTACGCCGAAGATGTGCCGAGGGATTTCCTTTCCAAAAGCGTGACGTGCCTTTTCCCTCAGAGAGCCAGTGAACCGAGGGTAAAGGCTTGTCATGCTTTTGGTCAACCAACTTACCTCTCTCCCTCGTCCGCTCTTCGCACTCAGAAAATAAAATGCTAAGCCGTATGCTCCATCTATGGGCAAGGCAGCACTTCATTTTCCGAGGGTGATGTGCCGACGAGGGGCTTTAGATTTGATAATGAGAAGAGTTTATAGAAGAGGTAGTACGGCTTGCCGTATAGAGAAGACGGGTGCCTTGTGTGTACGTGTGCGGACTTGTACGCCACCTGCACACAAGGCTTCCGTGAGCACCAGTCCCGAGGCTCTTCACCTGTCGGATGAAGTGCCGAGGGAGGAACCGCCGGAAGCCCTTGGGCTTTCACCTTGTAGCCATCGGCTTACGTATCAGGCATCATCTCCTGCCGTCCTTGCCAAAGGGGAGGCCGTCACAGACAGAGAGGGCACCTGCCCACGGTGTGCGTCTGCTCTTGCGTGGCCGTGAGCAAATGCCCTCTCCGTCCGTGACGATGTGCGGTGGCGGCACGGACAGCCGGAGCCGATGGGGCTGCGGGTGGGCCATCAACTCGTACCTTCTTCCTCTCTCCTTCCTCTCTCAGAGCAAAAAGAAATCCGCTCCAGACGGAGCGGATAAATCATGAATGAAGATCATGTGTCCGCCTACATACGGCGGAACACATGGTCATTTCGAAGTAGTTAAGAAGCACACGCTCTTATTCCATATAATACTAGGACGATGACAACCAAGATGGCGATGATAAAGCCAAATCCCATACACCCTTCATTTCCGACTTTGTCGTCAAAAATACTAAACACTCCAATATTCACTAAAATGAATATTGCCATAATAATTAATCCTATTAGAATAGTAAGTATTACAGACATACTTTTTTATTTTATAATTGACCCAATAATCATACAGATAAGGAAGAACACCAATATAAAGATACAGCCGCTCATTTCATCGAGCGTGTAAGATATATTATCCTTCTTTTTTTGTTCTGCAGTCCTAACATCTACCTTTCTTAGAATACACATTCCTTTGTATTCTTCTCTTTTTTTATCGTAAACATCATGTTTATAAGCTAAAAGCATATCAAAGTTGTCTAACGACTTAATTGCTTCCCACATTATTTTCTCATGTGTTACTGTAACTATCATGAAACCATGTTTTTGGTTACTGTAGTCTCTTAAAAAATTTGCTTCGTCAATGTCGAAAAGGGCAACTTTGACTACAAATGTAACAATGCTCTCATAAGTAATATCTTGCCTGCCAAATATTAACCTTATAGAAGAAAGATGCTGTTTCTGTTTATTTATATAATCTATGAGTCCGTATAGGCCAAAAGCGGGGTCTTTTGAAAGTAACATTTTACTTTCTTCTTTAATTGTTTCAAAAACATCCCTAATTGAGGCTGTTGTGCCAATGTTTTCTTCTCGCTTAAAGAAATCATCAACACGCCTCAGATAAGCCGTTTTTACGGCTTTACCATATCCGTCAAAACATGAAGTATTTTTAGGGCTAAAAAGATTGTAAAAATCAATCGATTCTGTATTTGGCATAACTCTGAGTATTATTGTGTAGCTTTTAACTGGATGAGGTTTTGCGAACGCAAAAGTACTACTATTCTTAGATATATCGTTACCATATGAGTTAAAAGAATCAAATAGGCTGGAAATATTGTGTATTTTGAGAATTTTCCTGACAATTTACCATCCCGTGAGCATGTTAAATCCCGCCGTGTACGGGACACAGCTGGAGCTTTTCTTAGCCATCTTTGAATGGTGCTTTGCTGCATGCTTACAGTTCATGAAGAAGAGCCTATCGGCCCTTCTTCGGAGCTGTTATCAGATCACAGATGGCAATTCTGAATCCGCATCATATCAGTTTTGGAAGATACGTATCCAGTGCGTGGTGCGGGAACGAAGCCTGTCGAAAATCGTTCTTGTACGTGACGATTATCCCTAGGCTGTCAGCCGCGTTTACGGCATCCTCTTCGAATGACGTATAGAAATCGCCTGTTCGGAACAGCAGGAGTGCGTCCGGATGTTTGGCCTTCAGATCCTTGAACTGTTTCATGTACATTGGAATATCGCTGTCTTTTTCTACGGGCTTCAGGACAGGCTCCTCGAAATTGAAGTAGAGCTGACGCAGTGCGGGATTGTGATTCACTTGAACTTTCATAACGCTGTAGGATTTAATGGGACATACCCTTGACGGGCGGTAATTTTTACGGTGCTACGACCAAGGTGGCGGGGGAAGCGAACCTACGGCAAGGAATGGCCAGAAAACTGCATGAAATACCCACTTTGTCCCTTCACTCCCTGAGTCAAGCGGCAAAGTGTGGAAAGCTGTCATCCGTTTTTGTGCAGCCATAAAGCATTGGTACTTGCCGCGCCCGGCCTGCCTTACCTTTGCATCGGAAAATCGCCGTGGCATGTTCAAAATCAGTGTGCAAGACTCCGTTTCCCGCAAGGCAGAGCGTCGGCAGCAGCCATGAGGAATTAAGAGAAAGTCATCAATGCTATAAGGCTGATGGAGCATCCCTTATGTCGGGAACGAACGTTCGCCGGTGCGGCCGGATGTCTTCGAGGACAGGCGCTTA